>NZ_CAWUDJ010000050.1:0-41212 GCF_963920875.1 Anabaena sp. CCY 9910
TGTGCCTCTCAAACCTTTATCTGGCTAAGTTTAGAGGCGTTTGTCGCCCCTTGAATATTAGTTTTGTCATTATTGGTGAATCAAAGGCTTTATCTAGGTTACAGAAATATTGTCTATCTTGTGGAGCAGATAATGTTCTACTCTTGCCATTGCAACTAAGGGAAGATGTACCGCAAATGTTAGCAACGGCTGATGTTAACTTAGTTGTGCAGAAAAGCAACGTGATTGCTTTTAATATGCCTTCTAAGATCCCACTTGCATTAGCTTCTGGTCGTCCAATTATTGGTTCGGTTCCTGCAACGGGTACAGCAGCCAAGGTGATTAAAGAAAGTGGTGGCGGTGTGATTGTGGAACCAGAATCACCGGAAGCGTTAGCAGCAGCAGTATTGGATATATATAATAATTCGACATTAGCGACAAAGTTAGGCAATCAAGGTAGACGATTCGCAGAAGAAAATTTCTCCTTTGAGCAAGCAATTGAGCAATATGAGGAGTTATTTTTTGAGTTATTGGGAAAGACGAAACCGAAAATTACTCGTTTAGCGCCATCTCAGCAGAAAAAATCTGTTAAGATTTAACCTCCATAGCTGAGGTGAGGGAATGGTAAAAATTCAGCTAGCTCCAATTTTTCCTGTTGTTCATCGGATTCTGCAACCAGCTTTTCCTGGCTGTCTTTGGAGTGGCGATCGCCATTGTCAAGCGATCGCTTTGACTTTTGACGACGGCCCCCATCCCCAATACACCCCCGAAGTCTTAGCAGTCTTAGATTACTACAACATCACTGCTAGCTTTTTTTTGTTAGGTGCTTGCGTTAACCGTTCACCAAGTATTGCTCAAGCAATATGCGATCGTGGTCATTGGATCGGCTTACACGGTTACGATCATCGCTCTTTCCCCATGCTCTCGCCCATCGAACTCCAACAGAGTTTAGCAAAAACCCAAGCAGCCATCTACAATGCTTGTAACCTCTCACCAGAAAAAGTGCGTGACGTTAGACCTCCTAATGGGTTGTTCACACCCAAAACATTAAATCTCTTACAGGAATGGAAATATCGTCCAGTGATGTGGAGTGTTGTCCCAGAAGACTGGGTAAGACCTGGCGTTACACAAGTAGTACAGCGAGTTATTAACCAAGTACAAAACGGTTCACTAATTGTTCTACACGATGGTGCTTGTGGTGGACAAGATGTAGCTGCAACCATTCAAATCCTGATTCCGCAACTATTACAACAAGGCTACCAATTTATTACAGTTGACGCTCTATGGCAACAATCAATTCCTTTGGAGAATTCCCAATTAGACTTGCTATAAATAATCACAGATAAACAATTACCAATTACTAAGCATAATGCCAGTAATTGGTCGGAGGTGATAATTTAAATTGGAAAGCTAGAAACTGGCTTCAGGTGCTTTTGGCTGTTGAGAAAACCCAGCCTCAGAATTATTAGCAAAAGTAGCCTCTTCAGTTCCTAACAGATGATGAATGTCGCTTAAAGAAGTTGGTTTATTCACAGACGTTTCTGTTGTTTCATCTTTATACTCAATTAGGTCTTCTACTTGACAATTCAAGGCTTTACAAAACCTAATAATTCTTTCAATGTGGTCTGTTCCAGTCCGTCCACTTTCCCAGTTTTGAATAGTGCTTTCAGTCACACCAACAAGACGGGACAGTTCCAACTGAGTTAGTCCTGCTTTTTCCCGCAACAAAGCGATTCTTGGTTTTGGCTTTTGTTTCACAGCTACAGCACTTTAATCTTACCTATAGTGCTAGATCCTAGCACCAAAGAAAACCCGCGCTATCAAATTACAAAAAAAAATTTAGTCTTGTCTCTTCTTGAGCGAATAAGATTTCGTTAACATATCTTAAGCTAAATTTTAATTTAGCTATGAATTTTCGCTGATATTCAAAAATTGTCTAAGAAAAATTTCATTAATTATTACCTATTCTTATATAAAAACCGGATTTGATTATTGTTGGTGTAGCCTATGCTTGTGCATAACAATCCAAGTATCTGTAGGGTGGTATTGCTCCCAGCCACTCGCTTCAAGCTGGGGAACCCTTTCGGCAGTTCCTCGTGGGGTAAACCCACAAGATGGGACTGCCTTTACCAACACAGTGGTCTCTCTGCGTATATTTAAAAAATCAAGTATGAATCCAATAGTAAAATCTATCAAAAATGACAGAATTTTTGTTTAAATTAGTTCTCAGATAAAGATTTTAAAATCATGATATTACTATTTTCAGTCTAGATTCGTGATATATCAACTATGTATAGTCGCTTGTAATTGACTTTCTAAGTTGATGCGTAACCACAAGTCAGCAAACGACCATACACATAATGGGTGAGCAGCGACAATAAAATCTTCTGGTTTATTAGTAACGATCGCATTTAATTGGTAATGGTTAACACAAGCCAGTTCTACAGCAGATTCAAAATCTCTGAGAGGCGAATAACGTGCTTTCTGTAGCAAATCTTGATCGATAGGACAAATTTGAATTTGCTCTTGTAACCAATCAACTATGATCTCAGGAATCTGGCTATTTTTTAAACAGTAAGTATAAGCAGAAACTTTTTGCAACCCAACATCCGTTAAGTATAACCGAATAGATGGATGTAAATTTTCTAATAAAGTTCTCACATCCTCCGCAAGTTCGGTACGATTCATAACGGCATCTAATATTAAATCGCTATCAAATAAAATTTTGAACATTTTTCACCTCACATAAAATATCAGTAGTTAAATGCCAAAATTCAGTGGAATAGATGATTTGGCGTGACGGTTGCTTAGGTTTTCTCAATAAACTAGTTTTGCTGTCAGTCAGGAAAACAAAAGCCTACTAGTTTTACCAAGGTATAAGTAGAACAGGGTAAATAATTAAATGTTTGTAGTGAGAACTAAAGTTCTCAAACCAGGACTAAAGTCCTTAATACGAACTGAAGCCTAGTATTTTTACATCACTTAACATTAGGTTGCTTTTTTCAAGTCGTTCTACTTAGGCTCAAAAGCCTTGTTACATAAAGATTCTGCACTACGGATTTAAAAGCAATGAGTACTGCTAACGGTAGCGGAGATTGTGATGAGTCAGGGAAATTTTTTATCAGGACTGCTTTGTCCAGATTAGTTGGTGTCGTTATTTCGCTGGTAACTGATGTAAGCAGGAACATTAACTAGATACAACCCGCAATAACCTGATTTCGGTAACAAGTAAAAATTAAAAAACAAGAGACACTAAAAATACCGCAAACCTTCTGAATAAGGTTAGTACAGTCGTAAAAACACGGCATTTCCATGATATGAGTCTTCGTATGTGACTACGCCAAGTGCTATTAACGGCACTGATGTCTAAATAATTACTTTATTAGACACAGTTTATTACTCGACTCACAGTCAGCAAAAACGACGAGATAGACCCGTGAGTAGTTCCTAGTTAAAATAAAAACTCTACCCACAAGGGGATAGAGTTTTGTCAGTAGTTAGTGGTCAGTAGTCAGTGGCAAAGATATGTAAAAACCACTCCATGTGCGGGTTAGGGTATCAGACCAGATCATCTAACACCCACCCACATATAGACAGTATTTATATTTAAAATTACAGAAAAGATGAGTAAAAAACTATACAAATCTAGTGAAGCAGAGATCATGGCAACGCACTTTCTTATGCCTTTTATTCATTCATGTTACGGTATGTAGCAACGGCGGAAGGCGATATGCGGTTGAGGTAACGGAAAATCCAGTATTTGAAGATAGTATCTAAAATTACGGGAAAAGTTGCAATAAATAAGAAAATAAAATCTCTGTTAGCTGGTAGTCCCCAGTGGCGGGATAAACCTTCTAAAATTACTTCCCAGCCATGAGGAGAGTGAAATCCGACGAATACATCAGTAAATAAAATAATGATAAATGCTTTGGCACTGTCACTGAGACCATAAACAACATTATCAAAAAATTCTTTGAGTACCATAATCGAAGGCTTGCTCACGAGCAGTAACCAGATAAATGCGCCAACAGAAAAGATGTCAGCAAACACATTTTTAATAGCATTAGAGCTTTCACCTCGAAACTCTGCTGCAATTTCTTCTGCCTTTTCTTTTATCTGAGTTTCTATGGCTTCAGCAGACAAAGGAGGTGCATTACTAATCATGTTTTCAAATTTGATTCTTTCTTCAAACCTATGCAGGGTTGATAATGCTTCTTCCTCCATCTCAGCGTTCAGAAATATCTGCTCTGTATCAGCCTTTTTAAAATGGTTAAAAATGGGGCTAACGATTAGAGCTTTTGATAATTGATGGGTTAAAAGAGGTACTATAATTAGTAGTAAAATAAATCTAATTGATATAATGCTTCTTTTTTGAGCTTGCCGGAAATTGTTAATAACATCCTGTTCGGAATTGGGGTCTAATTCAATTTGTAAACGCCCGATGGTACTCAAAATAGAGCGTGGCAAAATGCCTGTTGTATCTGCTTTTCCTCTCGGCTTTTTATTCTGTTCCGTCCTTGGTCTGATTAATTGTGGTGGTGATGTTGGTGTATAAATGCGTTCGACTAAATTATTCTTATTAATATCGTTAGTTCTTAAAGAATCAGTGAGCGATGGATTTTCAGGTGGTTGTAAACTCGTTGTTCTAACTTGTAAGTCTGAAACACCGGATGGAGCAGCTATTTCGTAATCAGTGATGATATATTTGGAGATAATTTCATCAATAAATTTTAATTTTTCTAAAATTACGGTAGAACTTGGATACTCTATCCCTGCTTTGCGAGCAGCTTTTTGATGAGATTCATTAGAAAACCAACGACTAAAACGAAATTCAGTTAGCCGCATTCTAGCTGTCTTTAATTCTTGGGCTAAATCAGACTCAAAATAATCCATCACACTATTGCTGTAGATGGCTGAGTTAAAGTCTATTTTGTTACCATTGAAGTGTTCATCTTCTATGGCTTTAATATTTAATGCAGCTTTGTAAGCTTCTTCTAAAGAACGTTCTGGAGTTCGTAAATACCAGCGATAAGCAGACAGGAGAATAGGATAAACTTTTTCGCTAAAAATAGAATTCCTCATTGTAGGCATTTATCTGTAAATTAATGATTAAGTAAGATTTATTTACTTTAAATTAACTCAAAAAATATATTAACAAACCTGCTCAGGAGATAATTTGTGCTTTCTCATTCTATTTGGATTGTTGGTACTAGCCGTAGTGGCAAGACTACTCGTTTGGTAAAACAATTTTGTGATTGGGTGCAACATGACAACCAAGTTCATGAATTATTTTATACTAAAAAAGCAAAATTAAAAGCAAGCACATCTTTATCTTGGGATATTCAACAAGCTAAACCCGGAGTTTTAGTTTTATCGGCGAATGATGATAATCGCCGAGATTTAGGTGACAAAATTGTTACTAATACTCAAGGTAAATACCCAATTCGGGTGAAAACACCACTAGGATTTTTTCAGGATGACATTATCTTATTTTGGCCTTTGCTGATTCAATTGTTGAATCTAAAAGCACAATTTCCCGTCAGATTGCGCCCAGAAACCGAGCAAGAACTGGCAACAAAACTCTGGCGATCGCATTTAGATGAAGAAATATTACGACGTGCGGGAGTAAATGAATATCGTTTGGTTAGACGTATTTTGGACTTGATGCAGCTGGCGGCTTATAGTGGTACACCTTGTGAAAACATTGCTCAGGTTTTGCAAACAGGCTTAGAGGATAATAACGTTAATTTAGAGCCAGAATTTTTGGCATCTTTATTACTAGATTGGCGCAATTGGTGTTTAGAACGAGGATTACTGACTTATGGCATTATTACTGAACTCTACAGTCAGCACTTGTTAAACCATGAAAATTACCAGCAACACCTAGCTAAAAGATATCAGGTAGTGATAGCCGATGACGTGGATGAATATCCGGGTGTAGTGCGGAAATTATTTGAGTTGTTGTTAGATCAAGGAGCGATCGCCGCTTTTAGTTACAATCCTGATGGTGGAGTGCGCTTAGGATTGGGCGCTGATCCCGAATATATGGCAGGATTGGCTAGACGCTGCCAAATCGAAACCTTAATGGGGTTAGCACCAGCATCATTGGCACAGAGATTAGCAACGCCAATGATCCAATCCCTCAGCGAACCAATAATATTATCGTCGGGTTTGCCACCGATGGTGCAATCAATCCAAACCACATCCCGCGCCCAACTATTACGGCAAACATCTGAAGTAATTGTTAATGCCATCAAGTCAGGGCAAGTACAACCAGAACAGGTGGCAATCATCGCCCCTGGTTTAGATGCGATCGCCCGTTATACACTAACAGAAATCCTCACCAAACAAAATATCCCTGTCGAATCCCTCAACGACCAACGCCCCCTCATTAGTTCACCACCCATCAGAGCATTACTCACCATGCTGGCGCTAGTTTATCCAGGTTTAGGGCGCTTAGTAGACCGGGATGCAGTAGCTGAGATGCTAGTTGTTTTAAGTAGAAAACCAGAACCCCCCGAAACCCTAACAACACCACCCAGTCCCCAGTCCCCAGTCCCCAGTCCCCACTCCCCACTCCCCACCAAAATCGACCCAGTACGAGCAGGATTAATCGCTGACTATTGCTTTGTCCCCCATCCCGACCACCCCAACTTACTACCAGTGACAAGCTTTGAACGTTGGGATCGGATTGGTTACGCAGCCACCACAGCCTATAGTGAAATATTACAGTGGTTAGAGGAGCAGCGATCGCAACAAGAACTGCGCCTGATTCCCAGCCCTATATCCCTATTAGATAGAGCAATTCAACGCTTTTTGTGGAATGGCAGCAACCTACCCTATGATCAGTTAGCCGCACTACGAGAATTATTAGAGACGGCCCAGCATTATTGGGAAATCGATACTAGATTACGGCAAAGCAAAGGAGTAGGAGAGACAGGGAAAGAATTTATTACTCAGGACTCCCCAGTCAACACACCCATCGTAGAATTTATTCAACTGCTAAGACGGGGTACAATTACCGCCAACCCTTACCCCTTACGCCCCATTGGCTCAGTGAAAAAAGCTGTCACCATCGCCACCATTTTCCAATATCGTTCTAGTCGAAGATTTCACCAATGGCATTTTTGGCTTGATGCAGGTTCTCCCCTGTGGGCTAAAGGTGGTGCAGCTACCTTGTTTGGCGCTCCATTGTTCTTACAAGACAGGTTAGGACAACCTTGGACAGCAGAAGATGAAGAATTAGCAGAACAAACTCGACTAGAAAGAATTTTGACTGATTTGCTATCTCGTGTATCACAGAAAATTTATCTCTGTCATAGTGATTTAGCCGTCAATGGACAAGAGCAACTAGGCCCTCTGTTACCCTTAGTTCATGCTTCAGTATCGATGGAGTTAGAAACTGCCGAAAGTTGACCCCCCAGAAAAATGACTGGGGATGGCAGAAGGCTTAAAATATTAAGTAAATTAAAGATATATGTAAAAACACAGACTCAAAATCAATGGCACTATTTGGATTTGGCAAAAAATTAGCGCTGCCCACCCCTGAAAAAGCCTTACCTGGAAGGGCGCAAACCATGCCTGTACCGGCTAACCACTATGTCAATAAAAACCCACTAAAACCCCCTTTTCCTGAAGGTTTCGAGAAAGCATTATTTGGCTTGGGTTGCTTTTGGGGTGCAGAGCGTAAATTTTGGCAGCAGACGGGAGTTTACAGCACCGCAGTTGGTTATGCGGCTGGTTTTACACCAAACCCCACCTATGACGAAGTATGTACAGGCTTGACAGGTCATAACGAAGTTGTATTGGTAGTATTTGATCCCAAAGTAATTAGTTACACTCAGCTACTTAAAGTCTTTTGGGAAAGCCACAACCCTACTCAAGGAATGCGCCAAGGTAATGATGTGGGGACTCAGTATCGTTCAGGTATTTACGTCTATTCAGAGGCGCAAAAACAGCTAGCAGAAGCTTCACGAGAGGCTTATCAGCAAGCTCTCAGCAGTGCAGGATATGAAAAGATTACGACAGAAATCCTAGATGCACCAGAGTTCTACTACGCGGAAGCTTATCATCAGCAATACCTAGCGAAAAACCCCAATGGTTATTGTGGTTTGGGTGGGACAAATGTTGCTTGTCCTGTAGGTGTGTTTGAATCTTCCGCCAATGGGTAAGAAAGGTCATCAATTCAAAATACCCTGTGGGCGCGCTTAGGGAACAACAAAAAATAAATTATCCAAAATTCATGGTTTAGTAGGGTGAGTCAGTGTTAGAGAACCTAACTATACTGAGAAATTATTCATACTGACGCACCCTACATTTGAGATATTTTTTATCTGGAAGTCCCTGATCAAAATACCCGCGATCGCCTAATATCGCTAATGGGCTTGGAAAAATCAAGGGTGTAGGGGTGTAAATGTTAAAAACCCTTACACCCCTACACCCACTTTCAACCGACAACTTGAGTGCGTAAGTTCTAATACATAGCACCGTAAATTTTCTCCTACAATAATTTATTTGCTAAATTTCCCGATTGATCCAGTGATTAACTGTTAATTAAACCGTGGGTGAAAGAGATCAGCACGTCAATTGATCATGATAATTTTAGGTTTTTGGTTTTTGATGAAAAGAGTTTATTTAATCTAAAATCAGCAATCTAAACTCCAAAATTCATTGACTAGGGATATCTGTATACAGTAGGAACCAATATTTAGTTGGATAATTGACTGAGTTTGGTACTAATTTTATCCAGTTATCATGGCGGTTTAGAACAAGTTATGAAACGGTGGTTATTGGAGCAAGGGCGGGTGAAGTTAAAAAGAGTATTAACTATAGGTGTGCTTACCGCACTGAGCGCAATTACCAGCGTTTCCTGTAGTAATAATAAAGAAGTGTTGGTAACAGAAATAGGAGTAAATCCTCCTAGCCGTCGGACAACCAATAATTCTCAAGCTGGGCAATTTTACGTGCAAGGGCAAAGACAGCACGCTCAAGGCGATTCACAAGGGGCGATCGCTTCCTATGATAAAGCAATTGGCTTAGATCCTGACTATGGCGCTGCTTATAGGGGACGAGGATTAGCTTACTTTGATTTGGGAGACAAACAAAAAGCGATCGCCGACTACAACGAAGCCATTCGCCTTTCCCCCAACGATGCCGAAGCCTTTAACAGCAGGGGAAACGCCCGCGCCTCTCTAGGCGATAACGCCGGAGCGATTACCGACTACAACGAAGCCATTCGCCTTTCACCCAACTACGCCGAAGCCTACAATAACCGAGGCAATGCTCGTTCTGTCCAAGGGGACAAAAGCGGCTCTATAGAAGACTTTAACCAAGCAATTCGCCTCAACCCCAAATATGCGATCGCCTATAACAACCGAGGTAACGCCCGTGCATCCCAGGGGGACAGCCAAGGAGCCATATCCGACTACAATCAAGCCATTCGCCTCAACTCTAACTTTGGCCCTGCCTATAATAATCGAGGTAATGCCCGTGCAGCCCAAGGCGACAAACAAGGAGCGCTGGAAGACTTGCAAAAAGCAGCAGATATCTTCCAGCGCCAAAACAATAATGACTTATACCAACAAGCAATGAACAATATCAAAGAGTTGGGGCAGTAGTAGTATCAATTTAAAATAGCCTACGGCAAGGCTGCGCCAACAAAATTCAAAATAAAACATTATCCAAAACGTAGGGTGCGTCAGTATGAATAATGTCTGAGTATAGCTAGGTTAATATCGCACTGACGCACCCTACCAAACTTTCCTAAACAAGCTATAAACTGTAATTGTCAGATATATGTAGAATTACGAAATTTTTAATCAATTATACATAATTTTAACCTGATTGACTCGTAAAATCTCTTAAACTGATATTGATAAGGTATTAAATCAGTTTTCAAAAAAACGTAATTCTACTGACTATGAACATTTTTTACAAATGTGCGATCGCTACTGTTGGACTAGCAACAGTTTTCTACACTCAGTCTTCTCAAGCTGCCGTATTTTCTGAAGTAGGGGACGCTAGTAATGTATTTGGTACGGCACAAACGGTATCGGGATCTGCTGGACAATCCTTAGATGCTATTGAAGGAAATCTCTCTGATTTGCAAGATAATGACTTTTTTCGCTTCTTCTATGCCGGTACAGGGAATTTAAGGATTGAAACAGGGCCTTATACTAATACTCCTTTTCCTACTAACACATTCCCTGGATTGGAATTATTGAGTGGAACTGGCCTATCTTTAGGTGGTGTGGCGCAATCACTTAACCCAGCCCCGTTTGGTAATGGGACATTTATCAATAGCGCTGGAAGTGCAAACACTACTGGAACTTCTTGGATCGATTACGTTAACCTGCCAGTGGGTGAATATGTTTTGAGAGTTGACGGTACAGGACAAAGTAACTTAGGACAACCAAGATATGTAGGAAATTATTCATTACGGTTACGAGGTGGATCGCAATTCATACAAGCAGTCCCAGAACCGACTTTCATTTTATCTTTATTAGCTGTAGCTGCAATTACATCTCCGACAGTGAACAAAAATCAACGCCGACAACTATTGGACTAAATTTGATTATACAAACAGGGACACAGTATATCTGTGTCCTTATATATTGCGTATTATTATTTAGTGCATCAGTATTTCAGACTCATCTTCAATAGATGGTGAACGTAAATCCTCTACCATCGTCTGAATTTCGGCTGGTGGCGGTGGGGTGAGGCGCGAAACTACCAGTGTCACTACTAAGTTAATCAGCATACCCAAAGTGCCAATTCCCTCAGGGGATACACCAAAAAACCAAGGCTGCATACCTGCAAACTTCACGCCGATGATGTAAATAATCGTAAAAATTAACCCCGACAACATCCCAGCGATCGCACCTTCGGAATTGGTACGCTTATCGAAAATTCCCAGTACAATAACTGGAAAGAAGCTTGCAGCCGCTAAACCAAAGGCAAAAGCTACTACTTCACTCACAAACCCCGGTGGATTGACACCAAAGTAGCCAGCAAGAACAACAGACAAACCCACCATGACGCGCCCAACAAACACTCGTTTTTTTTCCGAAGCGCTGGAATCGAGGATACGGTAATAAATATCGTGGGCTACGGAACTGGAAATTACGAGTAACAACCCTGATGCTGTAGATAAAGCGGCCGCCAAACCACCAGCCGCAACCAAAGCAATTACCCAAGGTGCTAGTTTTGCTACCTCTGGTGTAGACAACACAATGATATCCCGGTCAATTGTAATTTCATTGGTGTCTTTTTTGGGGGTTAACTGGAGACGACCATCATTATTTTTGTCTTCAAACTTCAGCAGTCCAGTTTTTTCCCATTTATTCGCCCAGTCTAGCTGTTGTACTTCTGTAATCGTTTGATTGTGCAGGGTAGTAATTAGGTTGTAACGGGCAAACATGGAAAGCGCCGGCGCTGTGGTGTAGAGAATGGCGATAAATAACAGCGCCCAACCTGCTGAAAATCTGGCAGCGCGGACACTGGGAACTGTGTAAAATCTGACGATGATATGAGGTAAGCCAGCAGTACCTACCATCAAGGCAATTGTGGTGAATAATACATCCAGCATTGTCTTATTGACAAAAGGCTGGGTATATTCTTGAAATCCTAAATCTACTTGGATTTGATTCAGCTTCGTAGCAACATCACTAAAGGTAAATGCTAACTGAGGAATGGGATTGCCTGTGAGTTTCCAGGCGATCGCGATCGCTGGAATCAAGTAAGCTACAATCAAAACTCCATATTGGGCTACTTGCGTCCAGGTAATACCTTTCATTCCCCCCAACACCGCAAAAAAGCCGACAATCACCATCCCGATGATGACACCCGTGTTGATGTCAACTTGCAAAAAGCGGCTGAAAACAATACCCACACCGCGCATTTGCCCAGCAACGTAGGTGAGAGAGACGAAAATTGCGGCTACCACTGCTACTAGACGCGCCACATTAGAATAGTAGCGATCGCCTACAAAATCCGGCACAGTATACTTACCAAATTTACGCAGATATGGAGCTAATAATAATGCCAGCAGCACGTAGCCACCAGTCCAACCCATGAGGTAAATAGAACCGTCATAACCCAAAAAAGAAATCAGTCCCGCCATTGAGATAAACGACGCGGCAGACATCCAGTCGGCGGCGGTGGCTGCACCATTAGCAATGGAAGGAATACCTTGACCTGCCACATAAAAGTCTTTACTACTCTTGACTCGTGATTGCCAACCAATATAAATGTAGGCAACAAACGAGAGTCCAACTATGAGAATCGTCCAAATTTCAACTGACACAGTTTTTCCTTACTTTTTAATATTATGTTTGCGGTCTAACTTGTCCATTTGGAAAGCGTAAACAAAAATCAATACCACAAAAGTCAGGATTGATCCTTGCTGTGCCATCCAGAAGCCAAAAGGCACGCCAAAAAAACGTAGTCCATTTAATGGTTGAACTAACAGAATGCTGAACACTATGGAAACCAGCATCCAAATAATTAAAAGATTTCTAATTAAAGCCGTGTTAGCACGCCAATAAGAGTGCCGTTGATGTTCATTCATCTTGGTCTAGCGTCAGTGCATCAAAATAATACCAATAACCCTTGATTACACCAGATAATCTTGTATAATTATTTATAATTTTTATTAAACGTTATCCAAAAAAAAACTAGCAACTAAAGGCTGGAATTAAGTTACAGCATTAGAATATAACCAATTACAAAAATGCTTGCTCTCTCCATGTAAAGCATTTCTTGAACATCTTAAACTTTGTTTCTGCTGCATATAGTAATCCGATTCGATTATTGAACAAACATAAGTATCTGTAGGGTGGGCATTGCCCAACACCACTTGCGTGACTGCCGGGAAACCCTTCCAACACAGTGGCTCCCCTACGTATAATTCACAAATCAAATAGTAGTCCTATAGTTATTTCTGCTAAACTGCACTATCATGCTGAACTTTCTTGATCATTATGAATGCAAATATTACAGAAAACCTATTTGCGGCTTTAAACATTGTTGTATTAGAGAGAATTAATGCTGGCTTATTTAAAATTATTAGTAATTTACCTAGTTGGTTTAGAGAATTTTGTCAGCATAAATACAGTTTAGGAATGGAGATATCAATTCTGCAAGAAGAATTTTATTTTTTACAAAACTTTCTATTCGATGCCGAAGAATTTTGGAGTAATAGTAATTGTAAAAACTTAACTTCAGGTATCTGGATACAAATAGACCCGCAGGGCAAAGAATATCAATTTGAAGCCCGTGCAACTTTTGTCGAAGATAAAAAAATATTATTAATTGAAGTTTTAGAGGAAAGCTATAGGCATAGGCAAAATATTATACAAGAGGCTCGGCAACGACAACTAAATTATCAAAAACTAATAAAAAATAATCAAAAGCAAGAAATACTAATTCATTGTTTAATTCATGATATTGCGGGTCAATTAAATGCGATGAATGGATGCTTATCCTTATTAGAATTTGAAAATTTAACTCCCCAAGGAAGAAATTATTTAGAAGTTTGTCAACAACAATCTTTTAATCAAGAAAATCTCATGAGGAAAGTTTTAGATACATTTTCTGCGGAAATGATGGCATTAGAGAAATTCGTTGTTGATAGTGAAGAAGCTCCCAATATTTTAAGTTGTGTAAATGATGTCGTTGAAACCTTAAAACCTAGTTTTACATTAAACAATATAAACTTAATTTTAGCTGATGCTATTGATCCTTTAGCCGACTGGAAAGTACAGGGTGATAAATCTCGTTTAGATAGAGTAATTTTTAATATACTAGAAAATGCTGTCCGCTACAGTCCACCTGAATCTACAGTAATTATCCGTTTACAATCAAAAGAAAATTATATATATGTTTCTGTAGATGATGAAGGCAGTGGAGTACCACTAGAAACAGTTAACACTTTATTTCAGAAGTTTTCTCAAGGTAAAGATAAAAGTAGTGGAAAATCTGGTTTAGGCCTTTATTTTTGTAGAATCACAGTTGAGCGTTGGGGCGGTAGTATTGGTTATGTGCCTCGTAGTGAAGGTGGTTCTTGCTTTTGGTTTTGTCTACCAAGATTTTTATCTTAATACCGTTTCTTGATGAATATGCACTTCATTCTGTACTGTAGAGACGTTGCATGCAACGTCTCTACATCATTTATTCGGCGGAACTTCATCGAGAATTGGTATAACCTTGATGTTATTGAGTTATAGTTTGTCTGATTGGTAACAGGTAATAAGTAATTAGTGTTATTTCCCATTACCAATTACTGGTGATTAAGTCTTACCACTACCTATTAAATATAACAATGCCATGCGTACCGCTACGCCACTGGTAACTTGGGACTGAATCAAACTAAATTCTGGATCATCCATCAAATCAGAACTGATTTCTACACCACGATTAACAGGGCCTGGATGTAAAACTTTGACATTGGGCTGACATAGTTGCAATTTAGCGCGAGTAATGCCAAACAATTGATGATATTCTCGCAAACTGGGTAATAAATGAGCAGTCATCCGCTCTTTTTGTAAGCGTAAGGTCATAACAAAATCAGCGTCTTGCAAAGCAGGTTCTAATTGCCAATGGATAAATAATTGCCCTGGAGGTGCTGTTTCTTCTCCAAAAATATACTCAGCAAATAACTTGGGTAATAGAGTAGGTGGTGCGGCTAGATGTACTTGTGCGCCACTAGCAATTAAACTCCAAATATTCGATCGCGCTACACGAGAATGGAGAATATCTCCAACGATCGCAATCTTTTTCCCTTGTAAAAGCTCTAATCTAGGATTAGCCGGGTCAATTAAACTACAAATAGTAAATAAATCCAGTAGTCCTTGGGAGGGATGTTCATGTTGACCATCGCCAGCATTGAGGACACTAACACGTACACCTAGACGATCCATTTCTTGAGCGATCGCATTTGGTACGCCTGCTTCTTTATGGCGGATTACCATAATATCAGTACCCATCGCCAAATATGTCTTTGCTGTATCGAGAATTGTCTCTCCCTTGGTCATGGAAGAAGTAGACGCAGCAAAGTTTAGCGTATCTGCACTAAGGCGTTTAGCAGCAAGTTCAAAACTACTCCGAGTGCGCGTAGATGGTTCAAAAAATAAATTTGCCACCACCTGTCCCTGCAAAGCTGGTACTTTCTTTGTCCGCCGAGATAATACCTCTTGAAAACTGGCAGCAGTTTTTAACACAATATCGTATTCAGCAGCAGTAAAGTCAGCTAAGGAAAGGACGTGGTGACGATTCCAAGTCGAAGTAGGCATAACTGGTCATTAGTCAGTAGTCATTAGTCATTAGTCCATAGTCAACAGTCCATAGTCAACTGACAACTGTCAACTGTCAACTAACAGCCCTCAACTAACAACTAAACTGGCAAGTGAAACACGTTTAAGGCTGTAGAAATCAGAGTTAGGAAGGTTAAAAATCCGATGGTGTCAAGCATTGTGGTGACTAATGGACCACTGACTAGGGCAGGATCTAATTTTAGGCGCTTCAAACCCATTGGCAACAAAGTACCAAGTGTTACAGCCACTATTGTATTAGTTGCCATAACTGTACCAGCAATTACCGCTACCCATCGTTCTTGGGGTTTAGCCCAAATTAAGGAAAGGGCAAACATGGTCATTGCTAACACTACAGCCGTCCCTAAACCTGCGAAAATTTCTTTCCGCAAGATTTTCATAGTATCTTTGGGCGTGACTTCGCCTATACCTAAACCACGAATGGTAACTGTTAATGCTTGGATACCGACTGTTCCCCCTGTATTGGAAAATATGGGCATAATCACGGCTAATACTGGTACAGCAGCAATGATTGATTGAAAAGGGGCGATCGCACTAGCTGCACCAATATACAAAGCCATTATTCCTAACAACCAGGGTAAGCGGTTGCAGATAGTCCGTAGCGGAGAAGACAAAGCGGCTTCATCACCACTCACCCCAGCTAACTTTTGAATATCTTCCGTTGCTTCTTCTTCTAAAATATCGACTACATCATCAATAGTAATAATACCGACTAATCGCTCTTCCCGATCAACTACGGGGATAGCAATTAAGTCGTAGCGCTTCATAATTTGAGCGACTTCTTCTTGGGGTGTATCAGTTCTGACCTTAACAACGCGATCGCTCGCAATATCACGAATCAAAACATCGGGAAAGGTAAATAACAATTGTCGTAAGGAAACAACCCGCACTAGTTTGCGGTTGTCATCTGTAACATAAGCGTAGTAGATTGTTTCCTTGTCTTCGTCCTGACGGCGAATTTTACTCAGGGCTTCTCCCACCGTCAAACCTTGACGCAAACGCACATATTCAGTAGTCATCACCCGCCCGGCTGTACCTTCGGGATAACCAAGAATAGTGGCGGTTGCTTGTCTTTGTTCGGGACTGAGTTCTCGTAATAACCGCTTGATGACACCAGCAGGTAGTTCATCAAATAATTCTGCCCGTTCATCGGGACTCATTTCCTCCACAAGTTGCACCACCTGTGCATCATGTAAGGAGTTAATTAGTTCTTCCTGAACTTCTGTCGGCAAATATTCAAATACATCAATTGCCTGATTTTTGTTGAGGAGACGAAAGGCGATCGCTCGCTGCTTTTCTGGCAATTGAGTAATATACTCGCCTACATCTACAGGTTGTAACCGATTTAAATCCCACTTGAGCTGGTTTAAATCAGCAACATCCATGAGCGCAATGCGAACATCCTGTGTGAGCATGACTTTACCTCCTATTGTCTCCCCCTCGCCGGGAGACTAGCTCACCAAACTCAGGGGAGGATTATACTGCCATCTTGTGGACTTTTGTCCATAAAATCTAAAAAATTGAACTCGATGTTAATACAATTGCTTACTAAGCATTCATCCTAACTCGGAATCAGGTTTTCTGATATAAACTCCCAGAAATTGTGCAACCACTGTATGAGTCCTGCACAACATTCAGCTATTTATGATCTTGATTTTTGTTAGGTTAATGTAAATTTAACTACTATGACAATTTGTGTCAAGCAGTTCCCAAGACTTACTTAACAACTTCACAGAACCAACCCTTGTGATGAATACAAATTGAAAATTATGGTTACTTAACTTATCGAGATTAATATATTTTTTTATGGCTCTCGTAGAAAATACAGACAGATAATTAAATCCTTTCATTGAAGATAAAGGGCAAATAAATATAATAATTATTAATAAATTCTATAATCAGGCTAATTTTTGTTGATTTTATGAGTAAATCCTTTTATTTTTCACGGTATTTCGTAATTAATTGATCAATTGTTTAAAATACAATACGGTTCAGTTAAGAAAATAAATTAACTGCTACAAATAAAACAGATATATTTTTTGGAGGGGGCTTGGGGGACGCAACCCTCCCCCAATCGGGGGTTTGGGGGAGAATCCCCCAAGTCTTGGTTCTTCTGAAATCGATAAGCTGACAACGTTAACTGAACCGTATTGGTTTAAGATACGTAATTCGTAATTAACACTGTTAATTACGAATTACGTATTAGCAATTACGAATTACTTCAAGCTACTGGCACAAACTCAGCCTTAACATTCGCGTATGCCCAATCTAACCAAGGAAGCAGGGCTTCAATATCAGCAGTTTCTACTGTAGCGCCTCCCCAAATTCGCAGTCCGGGAGGCGCAGCACGATAGGGTGCAATATCATAAGCTACTTGCTGTTTTTCCAAAAGTTTTGCTAGTTTCTTAGCAAATTTACCTTGGTCTTCTGCACTCAAGCTAGCAAAGGCAGCATCAACGATTTTTAAGCAAATTGAAGTACAAGAACGAGTTTCTGGTTTCTCAGCCAAGAAATCAGCCCAATTGCTTTGTTTAACCCATTGAGCGATCGCTGCTAAGTTGGCTTCACTACGACTAATTAAACCAGGTAAACCGCCAACACTTTCCGCCCAAATCAACGCATCTAGGGCATCTTCCACACATAACATTGATGGTGTATTGATGGTATCTCCCTTAAAAATGCCTTCAATTAGTTTGCCTTTTTGGGATAGGCGGAAAATTTTCGGTATAGGCCAAGCTGGTTCGTAAGTTTCCAGTCTTTCCACAGCACGGGGTGAGAGGACAATCACACCATGTTGGGCTTCTCCACCCAATACTTTTTGCCAAGAGTAAGTCAATACATCTATTTTTTCCCAAGGAATATCCATCGCAAATACGGCAGATGTAGCATCGCAGATGGTTAGACCTTGGCGATCGTCTTTGATCCAATCACCATTCGGCACTCTCACGCCAGAAGTTGTGCCATTCCACAAAAACACCACATCATGGCTAAAATCAACCTCATCTAAATTGGGTAACCCGCCATAGGGTGCTTTCAAAAGACGCACATCAGGTAACTTCAACTCATCGACAACATCTTTAACCCATTCCTGACCAAAACTTTCCCATGCCAAGATGTCTAGAGGTCTTTGTCCCAGTAGCGACCATAAGGCCATTTCCACTGCACCCGTGTCAGAAGCCGGAACAATACCTAAACGATAATCAGCCGGTAAACCGAGAATTTGTTTGGAACGTTCAATCACTTCAGACAACTTGGCTTTGCCATCCTCAGACCTGTGAGAACGACCCAAGCAGGCGTTTTCCAGATTAGATACAGACCAACCAGGGTGCTTGGCGCAAGGGCCAGAGGAGAAACGAGTAACTTGAGGTTTATTTGTTGGCAGCGTAAGATGCTCTGACATTGTTGCAGGCGGAAGCTTTATGTAAGTAGTAATGTAGATACTACATTAGTCAGTGGTTAGTTGTCAGTTGTTAGTTGTCAACAGTCAATAGTCAATAGTCAACAGTCAATAGTCAACAGTCAACAGCGATTGTCTCTTACACCCCTACACCCCTACACCCCTACACCCCTAACCTTCTAATAATTCCCCTGTCAAAAACCCGATTATTAGTAGCGATCGCATTTAGTTCTATCCTATCTGGATAAACTTCATAGGTAGCAAAACTTAAATCACTGGTTGAGTATTCTGTCCATTTTGAACGCCCTACAGGACGATTACCTGCGCCAGCACCACAAATTAAATAGGTTGTCCCGTCGATAGCACGAGTGCGTTCGTAACTGTGTTCGTGTCCGTTGATATAAAGCTGGACTCCGTATTTTTTAAATAATGGTGTGAAGGTTTTAATAAAAGCTTGATTACTGCCGTAGACACCCGATGAATAAATGGGATGATGCCCAAATACTATTTTCCACGGAGCATTACTACTACTTAATTCTTTTTCTAACCAAGTTAGCTGGTTTTGCCAATCGGCATTATTGTTAGTATCTAAAGCGAAAAATTGTACGCGATCGCGGCGAAATGTATAATACCGCCGTCCGTTCATATTAAAACCAGGATAGCGGACTTGCGGATCACCATTATCAGTGCGAATGTCGTGATTCCCTAAACAAGCCTGAAATTTCACCCCTTGCTTGAGTAAATCTTGATAGGGACGCTCAAAAACTGCGTTAACTTTTTCAATTTCGCCGTTATTGTAAATATTATCGCCAGCTAAAACCACTAAATCATAGGGATTTTGCTTGTGGTAAAGGGTCATGGCTTTAGCCACAGCATATTGTCCTTTTGCCCCAGTTCCCGTGTCAGCCACCGACACAAAACGTAAAAGTAAATCTTTTTTGGGTGGTGAGGCGATCGCTAAATCAGTATTTTGGTAATATTTATGGGCAAATTTCCAGGCTAATAATCCAGACCCAAAAGCGCTGAGACTACTTAAAAATAAAAACTGACGGCGTTTGAGATTCATAAATCACCAAATTAATCAATAGTCAGATTAGCCGAAGCCATTACCCATGAAATGATACATTAGGGCAAAAGAGAAACAAGCAAAAAGATTCAGCTCGTTTGTCTTTGATTTGTTGGTTTTGGTAAAAGTTCCATGTCACAAGACAATCCTCCCGAACAACCCAATCAACCGGAACCGACAGTTACGCCGGCCAATCAACCCCGCCAGAGGAGAGTTCCGCAGCCTGTTTGGAAGGCGGTAATTATCGGGTTTCTGCGAGGCACAATAGGGGTTTTAGAAACCACTGTAGAGAAGCTAGAAACAGCACCGCCGCCTGGTACACAAGCAACTCCCAGTTTTTTACAACAGTTAGAGTCTAGATGGAGTAGGTTTTTACTGAAAACCCGTGCTTTTATCCCATCTAATTTATCAACCAAATTATCAGATACAGCACTGACAGGGATTATTGCTAGTATTGCCGTAGTTTTAGTGTGGACAACTACCAGTATTTTCTCTAACAAACCTACAGAAGTAGCAACGCTTCCCCCTGTTGAGGAAGTTCCCACACCAACACCCACAATTTCCGCCCCACCAGAACCAAGCCTACCAGAACCATCACCAACAGCAGAAATAACTCCGGAACCTGAAGTTCTGCCACCAGAACCGGAACCTACACCAGAACCTACACCGGAACCTGAAGCCACCCCTACACCAACACTACCAATACAATTAACCCCAGAACAAACTTTGATTGCAGCCATTGAAAATCAAGTGGCAGAAATTAGCAATCAAATCGCTTCTGGCATCATAAAATCAATTCAAGCCAATTTCCGTACCAGCAATTTGACCGTAAAAATCAATGACGACTGGTACACACTCCAAGAATCTGAGCAGAACCAAATCGCATCCCAAATCCTACAGCGCTCTCAAGAATTAGATTTTTCCCATTTAGAAATGGTTGATTCTCAAGATAAGTTAATAGCCCGTAACCCAGTTATTGGCAACGAAATGATTATTTTTCAACGACGTGTCGTTGGTCAGTAGAGATTTTGTATACAACGTCTCTACTCCCTAATTTCTTGATATGGTATCCAGACGGTAAAAATTGAGCCAATACCTACGGTGGATTCAACTTCAATGTGTCCTCGGTGCAGTTCTACCAATTGCTTAGTTAAAGCTAAACCTAATCCTGTGCCTTCGTAGCGACGGCGATAGGGTGTATCAAGTTGCTGGAATTTTTCAAATAATAATGGTAATTGTTCTTCAGGAATACCAATACCTGTATCTTCTACTTGAAATATAGAGGTATCATCTTCTACCCAAATCCTTAAGGTGACGTTACCGCCTTCTGGGGTGAATTTAATGGCGTTCGTTAATAAATTCCAGAGAATTTGTTCTATTCGTGCAGCATCGGCGGTGAAGCGATCGCGTCTAGGATCTATTTGTAAATCCAGTTTGAGATTGACTTGTTCTGATAGAGCTTTTTCTAGCAGAGATTCTATAGTATTTTCTGCTACCTCCACTAAAGAAAATTCGGCAATATTTAAAACGGTTTTTCCCGCCTCAATTTGTGATAAATCAAGGATGTCATTGATCATATCTAACAAATGTTCACCACTGTCGTGGATTGTTTGTAAATAATCTCTTTGCCGTTGACTCAACTCACCCAAAGGCCAACGTAATAAAGTAGAAGACATCCCAATTACGTAAGTTAAAGGCGTGAGTAATTCGTGACTAATGGTAGCCAGAAATTCATTTCTCAGACGACTAGCAGCTTCCGCCGCTAAGAGGGCATCGCGCAAAGCCATTGTGCGCTCAACGACTCGCTGCTCTAGGGTTTGTTTTTCTTGAGTGAGCCTATGGGCAGCATCTTGCAGAGATCGCATTAATTCTGATTGATGAATGGCGATCGCTAATTGTTCGGCAATGGAAATGAGTAAATTCTTATCACTATCATGCCACTGGCGGGGATTATGGCACTGATGGGCAATTAATAGACCCCAGAGTTTATCTTCAAAAATAATCGGTGCTGCTAATTTTGCTCTAACTTGGTTTTCCCTTAAAAAATTCAACAGACATTCTTCTAAGGGGTAAGCTGTTTCAATATCATCGATAACTAGGGTAAATCCTTGACGATATTTATCCCAACATTGAGAATGACGACTGAAGCAAGTTTGTTCTTGATAATCTAATACTGATGGGATGATATCTGTGGCACGAGCTTCATAAACTATACAACCACCATAATTTTGCCAGTCTTGGAGGCGGGGTAGCCTTGTGTTTTGCGTGTTGACTCCAGAACCCTCAAATTTATATATTACTAACCTGTCTAATTCTAGAAACTCCCGTACTTGAGCGATCGCTGTTGCCATAATTACTGGCAAATCTAAGCTTTTGCGAATCTGGGTGGTAACTTGATTTAACAGTCGCTCTTGGGAAATCTGTTTTTTGAGAGCATCTTCGACTGCTTGACAAGCATACACTTCTTCAGAATTATTTACACTTGTAGAAGCTGTTACTTCCTCATTGTCCTTAGGCAAAAGATGTTCTAATAACAACAAAGTAAATTGACTTTGGAGTTTAACATCATTTGGTTTCAAAATTTGCCGATAGCGTTCAAGATGCTGGTGAGTATAAGAATCATCCCCAAACAAGTCTCTCAATTTTGCAAGAAAGGAAGCGATCGCCTCTGAATTAAATGTCAACCTAGTATGCAGTTCTGTTAGCGTTAACGGGGATTGAGCAGCCTGTGGAATACTGGAAGCTGAGTATATTTCTTGCTTTTGTGTTTCTCTATCTCCAGTAATGCCTTGATTCAATGGGGAAGGCATAGCCAGAACCCAACTTTCCGACTCTGGTAATTCTTGTTGCTCCCAGTTTCCCAGCAAAAGCGCACTAAATCCCTCAGAAACCAACAAAGTAAACCTCTGAGTGTGCCACTCCATTGGCACACTCACCCGTGATAACAAGGATTCAGTAAGTAACAAAGTACTAGTTTCTACTGATTGAGCCATCTGCTGCAACAATTCTCCGAGTTGATTGAATACAACTAAAGGCAAATTTCGAGAAAAGCTCAAATCAGGAGAACTCAGCATTTTCGATAGTCTGGTAAGAGGGGCTGGGCTGACAAATTTATTGATTATGTTCTAACCAACAGTTTAAAGCGGCAATAAAGGATTATGCATCGTATAAGTACCACATCGGTAGGATGGAATCAGTCAGAGGGTGTGATTTTTCTGGAACAAACCCCAGCTCCCTTTGTGTTGATTACGGCTGCTGATACCGATATTCAAACCCTCGCAGCCGCAGTCCCCAAATTACCTGCAACATTCCCTGCAATCAGAGTAGCTAACTTGTTGTTATTGCAACAACAAATAAGTATAGATACTTATGCCGAACAAGTTTTAGAACTTGCCCAGGTAATTATTTTGCGCCTACTAGGAGGACGTTCCTATTGGGCGTATGGTTTAGAAGTTGTCCAAGAAATCGTGGAACGCACTGGTATAACCCTAATTGTAATGCCTGGTGACGATGCTCTCGATCCTGAATTGATCTCTCAGTCTACCGCGCCAGTAGGTACTGTTAACCAAATATGGCAGTATTTTTATGAAGGTGGCGTAGAAAATATTGTTAACGCTCTGCAATTTATTTCCGACGTGTCTTTAAAAACTACATACAATCCCCCCGCGCCACAAAGGGTTCCTCGTGTTGGGTTGTATGACTGGGGATTGGGGACTGGGGACTGGGGACTAGGAGAAGAAGCAGGGGAGCAGGGAGAAGGGAGCAGAGGGGGAAACTTACTCAACGATTTTCACCCTTTCCCCTTGCCCCCTCAACCAATTCCTAATTCCCAATCCCTCATCCCCAAGGTAGGCATTCTCTTTTACCGCGCCCACTATTTGGCGGGAAATATTCAGGTAATTGATGCGTTGTGTGCGGCTTTGTGGCAGAGAAATTTACAGCCTGTGCCGGTGTTTATTTCTTCTTTGCGTGATCCTGATGTGCAAGCAGAGTTGATTGATTTTTTTCAGCCTAAAGATTCCCAACAAATTTCACTTTTACTTAATACCACAAGCTTTTCATTAGCCCGTTTAGAAACTGAAGCACCCCAAACCGAACTTTGGGAAAAATTAGATGTCCCAGTTTTACAAGTGATTCTCAGTGGCGGATTTGTTGAACAATGGGAAGCACAGTTAAACGGACTTTCTCCCCGTGATATAGCGATGAATGTCGCCTTACCGGAAGTAGATGGCAGAATTATCAGCCGGGCTGTCTCATTTAAGGCAATACAAACTCGCAATCCCGATTTAGAAACAGATGTGGTAGTTTATGAACCAATAAGCGATCGCATCGATTTTGTAGCCCAACTCGCAGCAAATTGGGTACACCTCCGTTCCCAACCGCCCCAAAAGCGTCGTATTGCCCTAATTTTGGCAAACTATCCCAACCGCGACGGCCGCCTAGCCAACGGTGTGGGGCTAGACACGCCAGAAAGTTGTGTAGAAATCCTCAAAGCTTTACAGCAAGCAGGCTATTTCGTGGAAAACCTGCCCACCAATGGGGACGAATTAATTCAAATGCTCACGGCTGGCGTAACAAATGACCCAGAAGGCAGAGAATTACGTCCGGTGCAGCAAAGCTTATCTAGTGAGGAATATCAAGAGTATTTTGCTTGTTTACCAACAGCAGTACAGCAGGGTATTAATGAGCGTTGGGGGCTAGGAGAACAAGCCAATCATTTTCCCTCATTGTCCTTTCCCATTCCTGGTATCCAGTTCGGCAATGTCTTCGTAGGCATCCAGCCATCAAGGGGTTATGATATTGACCCCAGTTTGAATTATCATGCGCCAGATTTAGAACCGACCCATGCTTATTTAGCTTTTTATTATTGGGTGAGAGAATCTTTTGGTGCTGATGCTGTTGTTCATGTGGGAAAACATGGCAATTTAGAATGGCTGCCTGGTAAGAGCTTGGCTTTATCTAGTAATTGCTATCCAGAAGCAGTTTTTGGCCCTATGCCTCACCTATACCCATTTATTGTTAATGATCCTGGTGAAGGTTCCCAAGCCAAGCGTCGCGCTCAGGCGGTGATCATAGACCATCTTACGCCCCCGATGACTCGTGCTGAATTATATGGTGCTTTGCAAAAGCTGGAAAATTTAGTTGATGAGTATTACGAAGCGGAAAGTTTAGATCCTTCTCGCTTGGGAGCAATCCGCGATCGCATTCGTGATTTAGTCATCCAAGAAAATCTTTACAAAGATTTAGGTATTGAAAAGGAAGAAGATATCGTCAATTTTGAATCGTTAATTTTGAACTCCTTAGATGGGTATCTCTGCGAATTGAAAGAAGCTCAAATCAGAGACGGCCTGCACATTTTTGGGCAATGTCCCCAAGGAAGACAACTCAGGGATTTAATAGTGGCGATCGCTCGCATCCCCAACCGCCATTCCTCAGGTATCACCAGGGCTTTAGCCAACACTTGGGGCTTAGACTTCGACCCCCTCACAGACAACTTCAGCACCCCATTATCCATACAAGACCAAAAACTGTTAGCTGCAAAAACCCCAAATCCCTGTCGCACAGTCGGCGATGCCGTCACCGTCCTAGAAGAACACGCCTCCCTACTAGTAGAAAACCTCATCAATCCTCCCCCTGCTCCCTGCCCCCTGCCCCCTGCCCCGCTTAACACAGTCCTTAACTGGATCAAATCCAAACTCCTCCCATCCCTTCAACAAACTCCAGCAGAAATTACTAACCTCCTACATGGGCTAGATGGTGGATACATCCCCAGTGCGTCTTCAGGCGCACCCACACGGGGCAGACCAGAAGTTTTGCCTACAGGTAAAAACTTTTATGCTGTTGATATACGCGCCATCCCCACAGAAACTGCTTGGGATATTGGTAGAAAAGCAGCAGAAAACCTGATTGAATGCTACACCCAAGAGCATGGTGAGTATCCCAAAACACTAGGCCTATCTGTATGGGGAACTGCAACAATGCGGACTGGTGGTGATGACATAGCCGAAGCTTTGGCTTTGTTAGGCGTACAACCAGTATGGGACGGTGCAGCACGACGGGTTGTCGATTTAGATATACTGCCCTTAAGCGTCTTAGGTAGACCCCGTGTCGATGTCACCTTACGGATTTCCGGCTTCTTCCGTGACGCTTTCCCCAACTTAATGGATTTATTTGAGCAAGCTGTCAACGCAGTTGCGGCTCTAGATGAACCCCCAGAACAAAACCCCCTAGCCGCCCAAATCCGCCAAGACACTGATTTTTGGATACAACAAGGCTTAACTCCAGAAACAGCCTTTGAGCGATCGCGCTATCGCATTTTTGGCTCTAAACCAGGGGCTTACGGAGCCGGACTCCAAGGCATAATCGAATCACAAAACTGGCAAGACGACCAAGACCTAGCCAACGCCTATATTAACTGGAGCTGCTACGCCTATTCTTCAGGCAAAAGTCAAGAAGCCGGCACAGAAATTAGTCCCCAATCCCCTGCCCCCTGCCCCCTGCCCCCTGCCCCCTGCCCAATCCCCTCCCCCGAAGCCTTCACCCAGCGCTTAGAACAGATGCAAATTGTCCTACACAATCAAGACAACCGCGAACACGACTTGCTTGATTCGGACGACTATTATCAATTTCAAGGCGGTTTAACAGCTGCGGTACGTTCCCTACAAGGGAAAAATCCCGAAACTTATTTTGGTGATCATTCCATTCCATCCCAACCCCGTGTCCGCCAACTGCGAGAAGAAATTGCCAGAGTCTATCGTTCTCGTGTGGTTAATCCCAAGTGGATTGAGGGAATGATGCGTCACGGGTATAAAGGTGCATTTGAAATGGCAGCCACCGTAGATTTTCTCTTTGCCTATGATGCCACTACCAGATGTGTAGAAGACTATATGTATCAAGGTGTTATGCAGGCCTACTTGCTTGATCCAGTAGTTTGCACGTATATTGAGAATAAAAATCCCCATGCACTGCGTGATATTGCTGAAAGACTGTTAGAAGCAAACCAACGCGGTTTATGGGAAAATGTAAATATAGAAACACTTGAAAATTTACGTAATTTAGTACATCAAGCCGAAGCAACCATCGAAGCAAAATAAATGGTGTAGGAAACAAATATGGACAACATAGCGTATTTGCACCTAGCTTTCACCTACGAAGATAGTGAACCAGGAGAGTTGGTGTCTTTAAGCTACTTATTTAACAAAGCAGCTGCACCAGACTGGAAACGCCTATCAAGTAGAGCTTGGAAGCATATGCTACCCCTAGCCCTGACATTATCTGTTCTCAGCAGTGTTAGTAGCGCCTGGGCATTGGAAAGAGGAGATCAAGGGCCTTCCGTCAGAAATCTCCAACAAAAACTACAGCAAGCAGGGTTTTATCAGGCTCCTGTAACTCAGGTATATGATTTTTCCACAGAAGAAGCGGTTCGACGTTTTCAAGAGGCGGCTGGCTTACCAGTTGATGGCGTTGTAGGAGCTAGCACTCTAGAAAAATTAGACCAGTGGCGTTCCACTCCGGTGGCTAACCAAGTCCAACAATATACTACTCCCAGTACACCAACGAGAAAAAACAGCACAACTGCTACTCAAGTCAGAACCACTCCTGCTGCACGTACACAAACTAGAAAAAACACCACAACTGCTGCTACACGTACACAAACTACAAGGAACAGCACAACTGCTAGTGTTAATGCAGCCACCAACAAGCGCCGTGATCCTAACTACCTTGTCAAAGGAGATGAAGGCGAAGCGGTGAGATCACTGCAACAACGTTTGCGAGTTGCAGGTTTTTATTACGGTAATGCTACAGGTGTTTTTGGCCCCATTACCGAGGAAGCAGTCAAAAGATTTCAAACCGCTTATAAACTAGATGTTGACGGTATTGTTGGGCCAGCCACAATCAGAAGATTACCGCCAATAGGTGTTGGTGGAGAAAATCCCCCTAAGCGCGCAACTGTAACTGTCAAAGATAAACTGACTGTAGGCGATCGCGGCGAAGCTGTGCGAGTTCTACAAGAACAGTTAATTCAAGCAGGATATTTACAGGGACAGCCAAATGGTTATTTTGGCCCCTACACAGCAGAAGCAGTCAAAAGATTTCAAGCTGCTAATTATCTCAGTGCTAGCGGTATTGCTGGCCCCACGACCAGAGCAAAGTTACATAGCTCACTTAATCAAGCTAAAGCTACCAAAAGTGATTTTAATGTCTTAGAAATCCAAAGACGACTACAAGAAAAGGGTTTCTATAAAGGACAACTCAATGGAGTGATGGCAGATGATACGAAAAAAGCCATCAAGCAAGCTCAGGAATTCTACGGTATCAGTCTAACTGATGTCAGAAGCGGACGCTTTTAGCATCCGCTTCCATGTTTTTACTATGATTCCTTAACAGTTTGCTTACCTCCGATAACGACTAATCAGGAATTTCTCAAAACTTCATTTTTGGATTATTGAGTCACTTCCCCTTGTTATCTTACCCAGGTGCTAAAGTGGCATGAGCGCGCGTTGGCACTTGGGACAGACTGCATGAATTGTCATTTGGCAGTCTAGTAGGTGAAAACCTTCTTTTTGGGCAGTTTTTGCCCCAATTTTTAAGATTGAATCGTTTTTGAATTCAATAGTAGAGTTACATTTGACACAAATTAGGTGATGGTGATGATGGGGATAAGGCTGGTTAATTTCGTAGTGCTTGTGTCCTTCGCCTAATTCCAGTTCACGTAAAATCCCCATCCGAGCCATCAACTTCAACGTCCGGTAAATCGTTGAAAGGCTAATTCCTTCACCGTCAGCTTCCAAACGATGATATAAATCTTCTGCGCTCAGGTGTTCGCCTTGAGGAAGTTCTTGAAAGATATGTAAGATAGTTTCCCGTTGAGGGGTCAAACGCCAGCCTCTTTCGTTTAATTCTGCCTTGAGCGAAGTATTTGTGTAGACAGTCATACTAATTTTTCTCAACAAAGCTTGTTAATTGAGAATATAACAAATATTTGGAGTGATTTGCAACAAACATCGCTTATTGAGAATATTTATTATAATTTTAATCAAAATTAGTGAAAATCACCTACAAAAACCTAGTAATAATGCTTATTATTAACAATTTGAAATCAAAAATTACTAGTTCAAGAATATACAATCTTAATGGTGAATCGCAAGCTACACAGGCATCTTAGTTATTGACTTTATGTAATATCAATGTTTACTATTTTATGTTTTCAAGCAATGCTTTGCAAAAATACATTTTAATTAACTGCAAAACTTTCCTATAAGCAACAAGTAGCTGTTAAGTTACTAGGCGAGAATAAATCACATTAATGTTAATTAATGTATAAACTCCAGTCACAAGGTGATGAGTTTTCCTGAGTTACCAGTGGCAAGCTCTGCCGTTATGCTTAATTGGTTGTGATGACTAAATAGTCCAGAGTCAATAATCTATAGTATGGATTTTGTTTACTATTGATTATTGACTATTGACTATTAACTATCTAACTCAGAGATTCCAAATAGTCACGGATAAGGTTGCGGCGCTTCGGTTGGCGGAGCTTTTGCAAGGCCTTAGATTCGATTTGGCGTACTCGCTCCCGTGATAAATCCAGAGCGCGGCCAATTTCTGCTAATGAGTAAGGATGACCATCAGCTAAACCAAAACGCATCAAGATGACATCACGTTCACGGCTAGTTAAATCAGCTAATAAATGTTGCAAGTCTCTTTGTAGAGATTCCCGCATTAACATTTCTTCAGGAGTTACGCCGTCAGTCTCTAATAGTTCTCCCAACTCAGTGTCTTTATCTTTACCTACCTTGGTTTCTAAAGAAACAGAACGAGGTACTCTTAATAAAACTTCCCGCACTTGGGTAGGTGTCATATCTAACTCAATTGCTAGGTCTTCTAAAGTAGGAGTGCGACCTTTTTCTTGAGCGATTTTGCGTTGAGCCTTTTTAATTTTGTTTAATTTTTCTGTAATATGAACAGGGAGGCGAATTGTACGACTAGAAGTAGCGATCGCTCTTGTGATCCCTTGGCGAATCCACCAGTAGGCATAGGTACTAAAACGATATCCCTTAGTTGGATCAAATTTCTCTACAGCTCGTTCCAAACCGAGAGTGCCTTCTTGAACTAAGTCTAATAATTCTAAACCACGATTTTGATATTTTTTAGCCACAGACACAACTAAGCGCAAATTAGCCTTAATCATGTGTTCTTTTGACTGAAGACCTTGAGATTGCATTTTCTCCAATTCTTCCACCGTCATCTTGGCAATTTCTGCCCAGCGACGTTTACCTTCCGATAAAATTGGCTTCAGGTCACATAAGTTGATACCAGCAGTAGCAGCCCATCTTTCCAAGGAAGGACGATGGCCAAGTTCTGATGCTAGACGCTCTTGAACTTCAATTAAATGCAGATAAGGAGTAGCAACTTCATCTCCCTGTTTGGCAGCATTAGCTAGCACTACCCGCAACTTTAAGTAACGCTGGACTTTTTGAGCTTCAGAAACTTCTTCGTCCCGTCCTAACAAACGGACTCGACCGATTTCCTGAAGGTATAGACGTACTAAGTCTGTACTACGACGGTTAGCGCTAGCACCAAAAGTAGCGGGATCAGCAGCAGCTATCTCCAATTCTTGGATCTCATCCACCGACAAATCACTGTCATCAATGGCAATATCAGGGTCTAAAGCCTGGCGGGATTTTTGGGTATTGTAGGCGGCATCTGCGTAAAAAGATGTTGCTGGCATAAGATCGTCTCTATGGCTCCAGGTAACAATAGATTGCGGTGAGTCAGCGCTGTAGGAGGGTTTCCCTCCGTAGGCGACTGCGAACCCGTGGGGTCAGCTATTTAACTGTTGCTATTGTTCCCGTGATTCTAGATGAACTAACACGGTTAAGGTTTTCACTAAAATTTTTTTTACAAAAAAACCTTAGTGGTTGTTTTCAGATATCACAGCCTAACTATAGTTGGCTGTTGAGAGTCTGATTGAACCAATAGCTATTCAAATTTACGATTAGATTTTAAATTCGGAATTACCTAGTCAGCATTTTCACCTTGTTGGTTATTAGCTGAGACTTGAGTATGTTGTATAAACATATTTCAGTAAAAATTATGTTTATTATCGGCATAGTCACATCTACAGGGATACATAAGTAATTTCCTGACGATTTTCTAATTTTTTTCTCAGGATTTTTTAGGACTCAGTATGGTAAGGAGTAATGGGGATGATGAGTAGTGGTGAGTTAAATTGGGGACTTGTTGTCGGTTGTCAGTTGTCAGTTGTCGGTTGACTATTAACCAATTAACAATCAGTTATATTCCGGCTTAATGTCTCGGAGCATGAGTTCATCAAGAGCTTGCTGTGGTGTAACTTCGCCTTGTAGTAATCGGTAGACTTGCTCGGTAATAGGGATAACTATATTTTGTTGCCTAGCTAATTGGACTAATACCTGACAAGTGTTTACTCCTTCGGCGGTTCCTGGTAATTTTGCTAGAATTTGTGCCAGTGTTTGACCACCGGCTAATTGATAACCAACTTGGTAATTGCGACTTAAGGGACTGTTACAGGTAGCTAACAGATCCCCTAGACCAGATAAACCATAAAATGTTTCCGTCTTTGCACCCCAACAATTGCCAATGCGAACCATTTCTGTGAGTCCGCGCGTGACTAAAGCGGCTTTGGCATTAGTTCCTAAATGTAGACCGTCACATACACCAGATGCGATCGCAATTACATTCTTGAGTGTACCCCCCAATTCCACACCTATGGGGTCAGGATTTGTATAGACGCGAAAACGAGATGAAGAAAATGCCAGCTGCACTGTAGCGGCGGCAGTAGCTACACGACTAGCTACTACCGTGGCTGCTGGTAGGGATTGGTCAATTTCTTTAGATAAATTTGGCCCAGAGAGGACAACTACTGGATGATTGGGGAAGCATGATTGCCAAATTTGGGATGGCGTATAAATAGTCTCTGGTTCTAAACCTTTGGTAGCCGTGACAAAAATAGTTTTTGGTGAAGGAGTGAGAGATTGAATTTGGGAAGCAACTTCTCTCACTCCTTTCATGGAAATCGCCGAGAGAATTATATCAACATCTTCTAAGAGTGCTGCTAGTGTTTCAGTTCCTCGCCGTGACCATACACGCACCCTATGGCCATTGGCTAGTGCTAAGTTTGCTAGAGATGCACCCCAAGCACCTGCACCTAAAATTAATATGGTAGTTTCTTGCACCGGTTCAAAAATTCAAAATTCAAAATTTTAGAGACACGATTGATTAGGTTTCTATTTGTTCCGGGGGTAACGCTCCATTAATTGTCGTACTTGTTCGGCGTGGTAAGAACTTCTCGTCAAAGGTGAGGATACAACTTGTAGAAATCCGATGTCTTCACCATAGGCTTGCCAAGCAGCAAATTGTTCTGGAGTCACAAAATCATTAACTTGTAAGTGCTTTTGACTGGGTTGGAGATATTGCCCGATTGTCAGGATATCGCAATCCACAGCGCGTAGGTCTTGCATAACTTGGCGAACTTCGGCATCAGTTTCGCCTAAGCCGACCATGATACCGGATTTTGTGTAGAGCCAGGGAGCAATTTGACGCGATCGCTGCAATAATTCTAGGGTGCGATCGTAGTTGCCTTGGGGTCGGACTCGTCGATAAAGGCGAGGAATCGTTTCTGTATTATGGTTTAATACCTCTGGTGATGCTTGAAGAATGATCTTTAACGCCTCCCAGTTACCGCACAAATCAGGGATTAGCACCTCAATTGTGGTTTGAGGCGAAACCGCGCGCACCTCTGCAATACACTTAACAAACTGCGATGCACCACCATCTGGTAAATCATCTCGGTTTACGGAAGTGATGACCACATGATTTAGTCTCATCCGCCGCACCGCTTCAGCTAATCGTGTGGGTTCTGTGGGGTCAAGTGCTTTGGGTTTTTTCTCAAAATCAATATCACAATAAGGACAAGCACGGGTGCAGGCTGGCCCCATAATCAAAAATGTGGCTGTACCAGCTTGAAAGCATTCACCAATGTTCGGACATGACGCTTCCTCACAAACTGTATTTAGCGCTAAATCCCGCAAAATTTCTTTAACGTTACCAACGCGCTCCCATTGAGGCGCTTTTACCCGCAACCAGTCTGGTTTTACAGTCACAATCCGCTTTTACCACTGAATGTTATACAAATCTAATCCTAGCAAGCAAATCCCGTTCCGATTCATCTATATATATAGATGTAGATGTCTTTTCTGTATTGACTATTATTTATGTTATGCTAAAAAAGGCGTATAAATTTTTTAACGGGATGTAGCGCAGCTTGGTAGCGCACTTCGTTCGGGACGAAGGGGCCGCTGGTTCGAATCCAGTCATCCCGATTTTGTTTGTAGAGCAACAAATTATTTGTCGCTCTACAAGTGCAGTTGCCAACCAACAGGCGATCGCTTCACCCTGTTTTCCGGATCTAAGTTGGTGAGGTGCTTCCTATCTTCATTTGCACTATTACCATAGTACCTTCATCAACCTTGCTTCTCACATTAACAGAACCACCACAATGCCATAACAATCTCTGGACAATTGTGAGTCCTAAACCTGCACCATTCGTCTCATCAATTAATCCCGATCGCACACGATAAAAGCAGTCGAATATTTTGGGAATTTCGCTTTCAGCAATACCGATACCTGTGTCGCGAATTTCTAGTATGACGTATTCGCCTTGGACTCTAGCTCTCACCCAAACTCGACCACCGTTGGCTGTAAACTTGAGGCTGTTGTGCAGCAGATTAATGACGATTTGTCGCAAGCCGCCATTGACACATAAAACGCTTGGCAAGTCTGTAGGGATGGTATAGCCTAGCATGATGCCTTTTTCTTGGGCTACTGGTTGGTAAGTGCTGACGACTCCAGGGACAATATCTGCAAGTTTGACGAGTTCTAAAGTTGTTGTTTCCAAATTATGCTCTAGTTCTACCAAAGTCATAAGACCGGCAATCAAAATACTTTGGCGATCGCATTGGGTATTTAACATCTGCAAATACCTCTGTCTTTGGTGCGGTTTCAGGGTGGGTGAATTCAACAGTGAAAGCGCAGTTTTCATTTGCGTCAGGGGTGTACGCAGTTCTTGACACACATTAGTTAGATATTCATCTTTCAATTGCTCTTTTGTTTGTAATTTCTGATTGTGCTGCTGCAATTTAGCAATGCGTTCAACGCTAATGCGACGATTAATTTCGTTTTGTCGTTGGAGTTGCTTGGTGAGCATTTGGCTGATGAGGGCTGGCTCGCAAGCAGTGGAGCAGATAAAATCACTTGGTGGTATGGGCTTTAATTCAGAGGTAACCTCTTGTTTTATCCCATCTAACACACGCTGAATAACTTGATGTTCAAGCGAAGTAATCGTTAATAGCGGTTGATTTTTATTATTTGGTGTCTTACCCAAGGGGCCAATTTTGTGATTTTGACGTGGGCGATAAGCTGCTATTAAACTGCAAAATTTTGTCGATAAGACTACCAAAAAATATTCTCGTTGTAAGTGGTTATTTGGTAGTAATGGCACCTCAAAATAATGCTCATAGGAACAAGATAAAGATGTTAAATTTTCTTCTCCCACCTCTGATTTACTTTCTCCAACTTGGCAATTGTAAATACGACCAGAGTTATCCACCGATGACTGATAACGGACTATTTCTGTAGACCAAACTTTTCCTGGTGGCAGCTTAATCCATAAAGTTGCACTGAGTTGCTGCTCAATCAGTAAGTCTATTTGCGCTCTCACCAGTGATAGCAAGGTCGCCGGACTGAGAGTCACTGTTTGAGAAGGCGCTTCCACTCCTAAAGCCAGCTGATAAACGGACAAATCCTTATGCAGAGAGTCATTCATGAGTTAAGCACAACAAATAAAAATCAGGGGGAGGAAAAAATAATTACTTTCTTGAATTAGAGGGAAAGCCTAACTCATCATTGGTAGGGAGAAAAGCCACCCTGGCGCTTTGGTAATTGGTAACAGGTCTATTACCAATTACCTATTACCAAACCCCCATCTACAAAAAGATGAAGATTTTCACAATATTACTTACATATATGTTTTTTACACAAAAGCCACGTAAACACAATAAATTATGAATGACAAAATTACTAACTACTACTTTTGTTAATAAAAATGACCAATTTGTATTGCAAAGATTATAGATTTATCATGTATTCTTTACAATAGCAGTTCTCAGTGATTTGTAGTATTCAGTAAATGCGATTAATTTTATACAGTAAGCCCGGTTGTCATTTATGTGAAGGTTTGCAGGAAAAACTAGAACAGATCCAAAATTTGAGTTTTGAGTTAGAAATCCGTGACATTACAACTGATGAAAAATGGTTTGCTGCCTATCAATATGAGATTCCGGTTCTGTGTTTAATAACGCCTGGAGACGAGAAAGAGCAAGCTTTACCCCGCCCTTCTCCCCGCGCTAGTGTTCAGCAATTGGCACAAATGTTGAGCAAGTATTTAGCCAATCCGGAAAAAAATAATGCAGAATAGGCGCAAGAAAGGCGTGTGTCGAGGTTCACAACATGAAATTGCGGGAATTACTAGCGACAGTAGACAGTGTTGAAAATTTACCTCCGGTTTTGGCGGATGCGGAAGTTAAAGGCATCAAGACCAACTCCCATGCTTGCGGTGCGGGTGATTTGTTTATTGGAATGCCAGGAACGCGGGTAGATGGCGGAGAATTTTGGCCTAGTGCGATCGCCTCAGGTGCGATCGCGGCAATCGTCTCTCCTCAAGCTGTGGAAAAAAATCCTCCCAGTGATGAGGCTGTTGTCATTAGCTCTAACAACATGACTAAAGCTTGTGCCGCGATCGCCGCAGCTTTTTATGGTTATCCTGGGCAGAAACTCAAGCTGGTGGGTGTGACTGGTACTAATGGTAAAACTACCACCACTCACCTAATTGAATTTTTCTTAACCAAAGCTCAATTATCTACGGCTTTGATGGGGACTCTCTACACTCGTTGGCCTGGTTTTGAGCAAACAGCCACCCACACCACCCCCTTTGCAGTAGAACTACAACAGCAGCTAGCACAAGCTGTGAATGCTGGTTGTGAGTTTGGAGTTATGGAAGTTAGTTCCCACGCTTTAGCACAAGGACGGGTGCTTGGTTGTCCCTTTGAGGTGGGGGTATTTAGCAACCTCACCCAAGACCACCTGGACTATCACAGCGATATGGAGGATTATTTCGCCGCAAAAGCGCTGTTATTTAGTCCTGATTACCTGAAAGGACGGGCAATTATCAACGCTGATGATACCTATGGTCAAAGATTAATCAAGGCATTGAGTCCCGAAAAGGTCTGGAGTTACAGCGTTAATGATAGCAGTGCTGATTTGTGGATGAGTGACTTGAGTTATGAGCCTAATGGTGTAACGGGAACTCTGCACACGCCAGAGGGTGATGTCAGTTTCCGTTCACCTTTAGTTGGTCAATATAATTTAGAAAATCTGTTGGCGGCTGTGGGCGCGGTTTTACACTTGGGCTTAGACTTACAGCTAATCGCCAATCATATCCCAGAGTTCCCTGGTGTCCCCGGACGGATGGAACGGGTGCAGATTCATCCTGAGCAAGATATTAGCGTCATTGTCGATTACGCCCATACCCCCGATAGTTTAGAAAACTTACTCAAAGCGGCTAGACCGTTTATTCCTGGGAGAATGATTTGCGTGTTTGGCTGCGGAGGCGATCGCGATCGCACCAAGCGCCCCAAAATGGGTAAAATCGCGGCTGAACTAGCAGATTTAGCTTTTGTGACTTCCGATAACCCCCGGACTGAAGACCCAGAAAAGATTCTAGATGATATTCTGGCGGGGATTCCCGACACAGTGCAACCGACAGTTATAGGCGATCGGGCGATCGCTATTCGTACCGCAATTTTACAAGCTCAACCCGGTGATGGCGTGCTACTGGCGGGGAAAGGTCATGAAGACTACCAAATTCTCGGTACAGAAAAAATCCACTTTGACGACCGAGAACACGCACGCGCCGCTTTGACAGAAAGAGAAAAATTATAAGGGATATGTAGAACGGGCAATGCCAACCTTATCATGGCTTTGGTGGGCATTGCCTATAAGTATTTCAGCTTTGCTGATTGGTTCATAGTCTACAAGTCTTCAGATGAAACGTTCCCTTTCACTAAACGGTGAAACAAACGACAAGGCCAAATACAGGCTCCACAAAGAGTTACAGAGGCAATGGCAACAAAAACGCGCCAGTTATCCTTAAATGTATGAGTAGATTTTGATGACTCGTCTTGCCTATCTTTGGTTAGTTCTGGCAATGAGTGAGTTAGCTGACCAGCTGTACTTACCCCTTCAATCGCCGCTCCAATTAGATAAGCTACAAGGGCAATACCTAGCCAGTGATTCATAATATTTTTATTCGTGAACTTTGGTGTTAATGATTTTCCTGTCCTAAAGATAACCTGCCTTCAGCAGTGTCTCGAATTAGAGGCAGTTTAGATGTGATGTAAGTATCCAGGCTACTATCTACCTGTGCGTCGAGTCCCTGCTTGACTTTTAATTGCTGGGTAAGTAACTGTACTAGAGATATATCATCAAATTGAAGTAAAGTGCTGACGTTAGTAGACTCAATTACAGCCCAAAGTTGGCGTATTACTTTTGTGGTGACCATGAGTCTCTAACCTCTTAAGCTTTTCTTTATAATTACACATTTTTCGGATGGGTGGGGAAATATTTGTTGAAGAATTATCAAGCTACTGGAAGATAAAGTAGAATGGTTGGGTAAATCCTGGTATCTTACATAACCAAATCTTATGGAAACCACAAAGCTCCACATCTGTAAGCTAGAGGCGACTCAGGAATGGTTGTGTTTAGATGCCAGGGCTTACATTGCAGAATGTTTAGAAGCTTGTGTCACTGTAGAGATGCTGGCTGATTTGAGGGAAATCTTTCCACGTCAAGCATTGACAGTAGCTAGTGTTCAGGTTTGCGAATTGCAGAGAAAGCGTATTCAGCGATGGCTGAAAGAACAAAATGGAGAAGTCCAGGATTTAGGGGAGTCGTCCCAAGTTTTGCAGGGTGCTATGGATACATCTTTGGGTCAGCGTTCATCGTAATTTTGTCTTAAAACGGTTGATACCGCAGTGAAAAGTGAAGACCATTTTCTTGCAGTGTATTTCCCCCATCATTAATATTCGTTAAGGGAATACCATAATCTAAACGCAGGTTTAAATCTCGACTTGGTTGCCAAAGCAAGCCTAAACCGAGACTAGAAATTGTCTGTGGTTGCGGATTACTACCGCGATTATTCCATACAGTACCGATATCAAAAAACGGTGCTATCTGCAAAGCATTGGAGTTAGCAGTTAAAGGAAGGCGAACTTCCACGGAAGCTGTCAAACCATTGTCGGCTACGAGTTTGTTTTGGGTATAACCACGAACTGTATCGAACCCACCAATACTAAACTTTTCTAACGATAATAAAGAATCTCCCGTCAGTTGGGCATTGACTCTAGTTAGTATTAATGTTCGTGAGGATAATAACTGCACCCATTGAAATTGTCCTAACCAAGAGAAGAAGCGCCCATCCGTACCAGTATCGTTGACTGTAGCATCAAAAGCTCCAATACCAAGGCTAAATTGCGAACGAGCGGCTAAAACACTTGTGGCATCACGCTTTACCCAATCTTGAGAAAAGCGAATGGCTGTAATTTTCGATTCTCCATCTTCTGCACCAGGGGAAAAAGAAAAAGGAATATTATCGAGGAGAAATGTTTGGGAACGGCGTAAATCTAAGCCTAGACTCAGGGCAAGTTCTGTTTGGGGTTGGCGGTAGAGAGGATGACGATAACTGAGGGAATAGGTTTGAGTTTCGCTTCTAATGTTCAAATTGCGGAAATCGTCTGTGATAATGCGGCTATTGGCATTATTTACCCGAAAACTCAATGTGTCATTATTGCCATTTACGGGAATTGTATAGCTGACATCATACAAGTTAAGTCCTTCGGTAATTGTATATTCACCAGCGAGGCGATCGCCAAAACCTAGCAAGTTATCATGATTCAAAAAGACCCCTAGTTGAGTCGAACCAATACTGGGAGTTTGGTTATTGGCTGTAAAAACTCCCCCATGAAATGCCGGTGCTTCGGTGATATTTACTAGCAAGATACTACTACCAGAAGTACTACCCGCAGTTAACTCAGCATTTACCCGTTGAATCACGGGGTCTAGTTGTAATAGTTGCAATGCTGCTTCTAAGCGTTGGCGATTTAATGGCGTGGAAGTAGCTTTGGCAAGACGCGATCGCACGTATACTGATTGAAGACTCCTTAACCCAGTGATCTCAATTTTCTCTAGTTCTCCTTCCACCACCTGAATTTTTACCACACCATCAGTCAGATTTTGATTGTTGGGTAAAAATGCACCACTGGTGATGTATCCGTTTTGAATATAAAGTTTAGTAATATCTGAGCGTAGTTGAATTAAATCTGCAAAGGTAACTCGACGGTTCTCGAATGGTTCAATCAACTTGGCGATTTCATTTTTTAAGACTGTAGACCCCAAAACTTCAATTTTAGTCACTAAAAAGCTTTCACCAGTAGGAGAAGTAACATCCGATGGTGTTGGCACAGGAGGCACAGGAAGGATAGGTTTGGTAGGAGAAGGGGGAGTGGGATTAGCAGGAATAGGGGAGGGTTTAGGGATAGTTTGGTCGATAGTCTCTGGTGTAGTAGGGGGAATTGTCACCCCTGCTGGTGGTGTAGATTGGGCAGACGCGACACCAGGAAAGCTAATTAAGGTTAGTAGCAGAAATAATCTGGGACAGGGAAATTTTGCTTTGATTCGGGCATCATTCCTGCCTAAGTCAATATTTTTCACATTCTTGAAATTGACAATTAATGCACAAGTATTTTTACTTAAGTACAGTCTAAATTATCACGGTTATTCTTGACATACAAGCAATTAACGACATTTGAAATTGCATAAAACAGCATTGCTATTTAGGCGGAAGCAAGCTAAAGAAATAAGAGTTCGATGGAACCTAACCCCAACTTCTTCCCTATTAGTCCACCCAATCAGTTTTGAGAAGTTGCGGGTATCTATCACTTGTCACTTGCGTTGGCGTTTCAGGCATTATGGACTACTTAAATTGGACTACTTAAATTGGACTACTTAAATTTTAATGAATCCAAATAATTTAAGTAAAAATACAGGGGTTGAACATGATTATCAAGCATAAATTATTAATCGTACAACACGTTTAAGCTAATACAAAATTGTAATCTAGTTGCTTACATATACTGAGTCATATCTCAATATATGGACGTTTTAGTTTGATAGGGTGCGTCAGTATTGATGATTTCTCAGTATATTCGGGTTTTATTGCAATGACGCACCCTAAATTTTGGACATTTGGGATATTTTTTATCTGAAAGTCCCTGCGTATATTTTAGTGTTTTTACTACCTTATTTTATACATTTTTTAAATACATAAGAGAGTCTCCCCTAACTAACACAGTAGTTTTCAATAAGGTTAGACAGGGCGGATTACTTACGTATTTATACATAACTAAGGTTGGGGAAATAATATTAAAGTTACGAGCATATCGAGATTGATAACTGTATTAGCTTAGATTTTTTTATTACCAAGCATCTAACCCCAAAAGTTATGAACCTAACATTAGATACCCAAACTAGCTCAACTCCAGCATCAATCACCTCAAGCATAGTCTTTATTGATACAGCAGTTACAGACTATGAAAGTTTAATTGCTGGTGTCAAACCAGGTAATCAAGTCTTTATTCTAGACCCCAACATTGATGGGGTAGAACAAATCACCAAAGCCTTGCAAGGTTGGGAATATAACTCAGTTCACATTGTTTCCCACGGTAGCCAAGCCAGCTTACAACTAGGCTCAACTAGGCTGAATGCAGCTAACTTGGATACTTACACCACCCAATTACAACAGTGGCGAGAAAACTTATCCACAAATGCCGAAATTTTGCTTTACGGTTGCCAAGTGGCATCCGGGGAACAGGGGATGGAGTTTGTCAGACAACTGCATCTACTTACAGGTGCAAATATTGCGGCTTCCACAGAGAAAGTAGGCAGTAGCCAACAGGGGGGAAGTTGGGAATTAGATATTAATGTTGGTCATATATATACAACATTAGCCATTTCAACAGCAGTCAGGATGGCTTATCCTTCAGTATTAGTGTCTTTTGACCCTGCCACTAACTTTGCCGTTGGTTCTAATCCTCGTTCAGTAACAGTGGGAGACTTCAATGATGATGGGTTGCAGGACTTAGCTGTTACTAAGCAAAGTAGCAATAATGTCAGAGTACTACTAGGACAAGGTAACGGCAGCTTTGGTGCCGCCATTAACTTTAACGTTGGTTCTCGTCCTTTTTCAGTAACAGTGGGAGACTTCAATGATGATGGGTTACAGGATTTAGC
>NZ_CAWUDJ010000051.1:0-37507 GCF_963920875.1 Anabaena sp. CCY 9910
TACTTTCGGCGTTTTTACTTAATTATTCTCTCATGGAAGTGACAACAAAGGGCTATTTATATAAAACCCAAATCACAGCCAAATAGAACCCAATATCTAAATATTTTTTCCCTACATATTTCGAGAACGTCCGCTAAAAACTCTTTCTAGCTGTTTGAAGTTTTCTAACACACGACCTGTTCCCAACACAACACAGCTGAGAGGATCAGCCGCGATGTGGGTGACAATTCCTGTTTCGTGGCTAATGAGGGTATCTATACCTTTGAGCAAAGCACCGCCGCCAGCTAGCATAATACCTCTGTCAATAATGTCTGCCGCCAGTTCAGGAGGTGTACGTTCTAATGTCCGCTTCACCGCTTCAATGATTACAGATAAAGGTTCGAGCATACTTTCACGAATTTCTGGTCCCTTAATTGTGACAGTTCTTGGTAAACCGGAGAGCAGGTGTAAACCTCGGACTTCCATCATCGCATCGTCATCATCGTGGGTAGGATAGGCAGAACCCATGCGAATTTTAATATCCTCAGCAGTCCGTTCCCCAATCACCAAGTTATGAACTTTCTTCATATACATGATGATGGACTCGGTTAATTCGTCCCCAGCAATGCGTACTGATTCGCTAATCACAGTCCCTTGGAGACTCAACACAGCAACTTCCGTAGTTCCCCCACCAATATCGATAATCATGTTACCAGTAGGTTCCGCAACTGGTAATCCCGCACCGATCGCAGCTGCTATTGGTTCATCAATTAAATATACCTCTCTAGCTCCTGCTTGAGCTGCCGCATCCATGACGGCGCGTCTTTCCACCCCAGTTACCCCACTGGGAATGCCAATCACAATCCGGGGCAATATTAAAGACCTACCTTCATTTACCTTCTGAATAAAGCTTTTTAGCATTAGTTCAGCTGTATCAAAGTCAGCAATTACCCCATCGCGCAAAGGTCGCAGGGCAATAACATTTCCCGGTGTGCGACCGAGCATTTTTTTAGCCTCTTCCCCAACTGCCAAAGCTACCTTTTCATTTTGATCGATAGCTACCACAGAAGGTTCTTGCAGTACAATACCTTTACCAGACACATAAACGAGGGTATTTGCTGTACCGAGGTCGATACCCATATCCCACGATGAGCGAAAGTTCCTAAAAAGCCCCACGCGTCTCTACGCCCCCTATCTCTGACATTTTATAGACTACAACTGTTAATGCGAATCGTGCTGGATTTTATTATGATTTTGAGCCTGAGTCCAGCCAAGTAGGCTATATGTCGATAACTTTCGGCAATTTTTCCTCAGTCTCAAACATCCACGGTATTGATATTCTCTGACTAATTCAGTATACGCGTATAGTTTTTCAATTTTGTCAAGTAATTTTGCATATTTTTATACTGTAAATTTATTGCTAAGTTTCTAACACATTTTCAATCAGGTCACAATTAGTTATGATTAAAGTCAAAATAAATAAGTACTTATGTACTAAAGAGTAACGCAGATGAGCATTAACATTGTCACCCTAGTAGGTCGCGTAGGCACTGATCCAGACATTAAATATTTTGAGTCTGGGAGTGTGAAGTGTCGATTAACTCTAGCCGTCAATCGCAGAACTCGCAACAGTGATAAACCTGACTGGTTCACCTTAGAATTGTGGGATAAAACAGCAGAGGTCGCGGGTAATTATGTCCGCAAAGGTAGTTTAATAGGAGTTAAAGGTTCGTTAAAGTTTGACACATGGAGCGATCGCCAAACTGGAGTTAACCGATCTACACCAATAATTAGAGTAGACCAACTAGAACTGCTAGGTTCCAAACAAGATAGAGACGGTGGTGGTAGCGACTTCGCACCAGAAAATTTTTAAAGTCAATAGTCAATAGTCAATGGTCAAAAGTCCGCAGTCAATAGTTAAAAGCTAAAAATAAGGTTTTGGACTAATAACTATTGACTAATGACTATTGACTAATAACTAATTTGCAACGTGACTGAGGCTTCAACCTGTTGTTCGCCACCAATTACAGGAGTAGCAGCATCTGCACTGCTAAGTTTGGCAGCCTCGGCTCTATACAATATGGGTGGTGGAGGCGCAGTTGCACCACCAACTTGAATACTTACTACTTCTTTAGCTTGAAAACCAAGGCTACTAAACACAGCACTGGCTTGCTGTTGTGCGTCTTGGGTAGCTTCCTTTAAAGCTTGTTGCCTAGCAGAGGCGATCGCTTCATCAGTAGCCACAAAACTGATACCATTGATTTGAGTCGCACCAGCTTTGACAGCTTCATCTAATAATGTCCCAGCCTTCTCAGTAGCAATACGGAAGCTTACTGTATTACTAGCAGCATAACCCGTAATTCTTTGTACATTATTGTTGTAACTATAAACAGGGTTGAGACGAATACCAGTTGTTTGTAACTTCTCCACATTCCGGCTTTTCAGTAAAGCAACCACAGCCGATGATCTACGTGCTGCTTCCTGCTGCACCTCCTGAGCGGTTTTACCTTGAATTTCCACCCCTAAACTAACTTCCGACAAGGTGGTAGGAATCGATTCAACACCACGACCACTAACAGTCAAAGTACGCCACATTCTTTCTTTTTCTTGTGCTAGTCCAGGCTGCACAAAGCTGACAAAGACTAACAACGCTAACGGTAAACTTTGCCAAAATTTGCCAGCACGCAACTGAGAACCAAATAAAGCGGCTCTAGCCATGATTGACACTCCTCATAAATATATGCAGATACCTTTAAACCGTATCAATTCAGCACTGAGTTCCCAGTAAAAATCCCTCCACTTAGGACTTTGCACTGTTATACCTTATGCAGTTACTCGATACGATTTGTATGTTCCTACTGTGACACTGCCATCGTCAAAAGTTAAAACGGTTACATTTTTTGAAACTAAAAAACTTAGACCAAACTTATTCAATTGTCTTCATAGATAGGTATCCCATAAAAAATCCGATTAATTTCTCACAAATTTCTTAGCATACCTCAGCGCTTACCTCTACCCTCCTCTGCGTTAAAAATTATCCTCAATTCACTCCGATTTTACGCAAATTCATCCGCCAAACATCATTGATCACACCCGCACGAAGTGTATTTTCCCTAAAAGAGTAACAATGGAACAGAAGGATGTTCACGTAACAACGCGTAACAAATGCAGTTTTTCAATGCAATCAACTTCGCTTTTCCTCTGCTGGCCAGTACAACTGAAGCCGCAGACAGTTCGATGGTTGTCGCCGCAGTCTTGCTAAGTTTAGTGGTAGTTTACCTAGCTAGCAAAGTTGGTGGCGAGTTATCCAACCGAGTGGGTTTACCACCTGTCTTAGGCGAACTTTTAGGTGGTGTAGTAGTGGGTGTTTCTGTCCTGCACCTGTTGGTGTTTCCTGGAGGTGGTGCAGACGGTTCTAGTTCTATGATTATGACCTTCCTCCAAACAACGGCTGGTTTAAGTCCAGAAGCGACACCAGCCGTCTTTACAGCCCAATCAGAGGTAATTTCTGTTTTGGCTGAACTGGGTGTGATCATCCTACTGTTTGAAATCGGCTTAGAGTCAAACTTAAAAGACTTGATGGCGGTTGGTGTCCAAGCTTTAGTCGTCGCAGTAGTGGGGGTTACAGTCCCATTTGCCGCCGGAACTATAGGCTTGATGACCTTATTTGGCATCGATGCTGTACCCGCAATCTTTGCTGGGGCAGCTTTAACGGCTACCAGTATTGGTATTACCTCTAAGGTACTCTCAGAATTAGGAAGGCTCAATTCCAAAGAAGGACAGATAATTTTAGGTGCGGCTGTAATTGACGATGTACTGGGAATTATTGTCTTAGCTGTAGTTGCCAGCCTCGCTAAAGAAGGGACAGTAGATGTAGGTCAAGTCATCTATCTGATTATTAGTGCCAGTGGCTTTCTTTTGGGCGCGATTGTCTTGGGTAATGTTTTCAATAAAACCTTTGTCGCGATCGCTGATATGCTCAAAACACGGGGTGAACTAGTAATCCCAGCTTTCATCTTTGCTTTTGTCATGGCATACCTCGCTGCCATCATCCATTTAGAAGCCATTCTTGGCGCTTTTGCCGCAGGTTTAGTTCTGGAAGAAACAGACAAGCGCAAAGAACTACAAAGGCAAGTCTGCCCCATTGCTGATATGTTAGTGCCAATTTTCTTCGTTACCGTAGGCGCAAAAACTGATTTAGGCGTACTTAACCCAGCCATCCCCAGCAATCGGGAAGGGTTAATTATGGCAAGTTTCCTGATCATGGTCGCCATCTTCGGTAAAGTAATCACAGGCTTTAGCGTCTTTGGTCAATCCCAAATCAACCGCCTAGCCATTGGTGTGGGGATGATTCCCAGAGGTGAGGTAGGGTTAGTATTTGCTGGTGTCGGTGCAGCCAGTGGCGCACTCTCTAAACCGTTAGGGGCAGCAATTATTATGATGGTTATCCTGACAACCTTTCTCGCCCCCCCTTTATTAAGATTCGTTTTTCCAGACTCAGACGATGGTATAGACGACTCAGCACCATTGATTTTAGATCGTTCCCCAAGGAAAGAATTAGCGATAGAAACACCATCATCTGTTGTATCTACTGCCAAAGATAGTGGGAATGTAAGTTCTTAAAGTAGGGGTTTAGGGGAGATATTTGATTTCTTACTCCCCAGCCCCCATTCCCAATCCCCACACATGGAAACTTCTATCTTCCCGTTTCCGTCCTGAGGAATTATCAATTTTATTTTTTATCTCATAACTATTTAGTATTCGGAATGTTATCTGTTGCAGAACTAAAAACCAAACACTTTTGTGATTAGGTCAACCGCCAAAGAATGATAATATTTTTCTCTTACACCTTGAAACTTTTTTATCCTCATAGCCGTTTACCAAATCGTTGGAGTGTTTATCTAAAAATTTGATTTATCGGTCATAAAATAACTCGATTCCCAATTTTTGGTAAGCTCGAAGATCGCTCACCAAAACTTTTGGATGAATGTCGTAAATTTCGGAGCTATTAATGTTGTATTTAATGCTTCAAAGGCAAAATATTGTGTTCTGATAGTACGGCAATAATTAAGGGAATACTGAGATTCAAAGCCACTATATCGTCTTTTTATACCAAATTCCCAGGAATATAGAGCCTATCAAAGCTCAAGATCAGGTGGCAAAGATATGACAACTTGCCGATATGTTGAGACATTGACGGCTCTCATGAATGCAAATCAGGAGAATGGATTGTGAAATTACACTGGTTACTATCTGGTACTGTTGGAACTGTCTTATTACTATCGTCACCAGCCTTAGCAACAAGGTTAAATTCTTGGCGCTTTGATGCCAATCAAAACCGCTTAGAAATTAATACAACAGGTGCAGTCCAACCAAGGGCGCAACTAATTTTTAATCCCACACGGTTAGTAATAGATTTGCCAAACGTTACATTTGGGCGATCGCAGTTAACACAACCAATCGGTGGTAGAATCCGCTCTGTCCGCGTAGGGCAATTTGACCCGCAAACCACGCGTATAGTTGTGGAAGTGGCTCCTGGTTATACTCTTGATCCTCAACAAATCAAATTTGTCGGGCTGACCGCTAGCCGTTGGACAGTCCAGTTACCAACTCCCACATCGGAGCAAGCAGAGTCTTCACCAGACAACACCTATAATGTGGTGACTATTGACTCCAACACCAGACCCAATTTACCCAACAACACAAGACCAGAGTTACCGAATAATACAAGACCAGAGTTCTCCGATAATACAATTAGCGCTGCACCCGGAACGACGCAAGTTGAAGGCTTACAGGTGACTGGGGATGGTTTTTTTGTCCGCACCAGTGGTGGCAATCCTCAAGTTCAAGTCATTCGCAGCCGCGATCGCGCTACTATTTTTATGGATATTGCTGGGGCAACTTTATCACCACGCGCCCCAAGAAATATCCCTGTCAACAAACATGGTGTCAACCGAGTCGAACTTACCCCATTACAAACCAGAACCCCAAGCGTCCGTATGACCTTGCGGGTAGATAGAAATAGCCCAGACTGGCGAGCAACTAGCAGTAATGCTGGTGGTTTAGTAGTTCTACCTAGTCGTATAGTCAGATTGCCCAATAATGACTACAGCGAAGGTAACACTTCAAATTTACCTGACAGAATACCTACAACCAGCGCCATTGCCACAATTGAGTCAGTTGACCTCTCTAGTAATGGTACACAACTACTGATTAGAGCCGATCAAGCAGTCTCTGGTAACAGTGGATGGGACAGAAATACTGGTCTATTCCGCATCACTATTCCTAACGCCCAGTTAGCTCCCCAAGTCACTGGGCCAAGTTTAAATGCTAATAGTCCCATTCTCAGAATACGCCTGCAAAAACAAGAACCTAATACCGTAGTTGTTCTTGTCCAGCCAGCTGCTGGGGTGCAAGTTGGACAACTCAACAAAGTTGGCAACCAGCTTTTAGCTCTACAATTACAAGGCTCACGTCGGCTCGCTACCACACCTCCCTTACCCCCCATCCAAGGACAATTACCAGATCCCAGCAATCCCCGCCCTCTACCCCAGCCAGGGACAAGACCAATACCCAAAGGTAGATTAGTAGTTTTGATTGATCCCGGACACGGTGGTAAAGATCCAGGAGCGATTGGTATTGGTGGAGTCCGAGAAAAAGACATCATCTTGCCCATCAGCCAAAGAATAGCCGAAGTCTTACAGCAAAATGGTGTACAGGTGGTGATGGCAAGAAATTCCGACTATTTTGTTAGCCTTCCAGGACGAGTACAAATGGCAGAGCGAGCTAGGGCTGATGTCTTTGTCAGTATTCACGCCAACTCCGCAGGCGCAGGCCGTCCCGATGTCAGTGGTTTAGAAACCTATTATTATGACAATGGTTTGAGTCTAGCTCGTGTAGTTCATAGCAGTATTCTCCGAAATGTGAATGTCCGAGATAGAGGAGTGCGTCGAGCCAGATTTTATGTCCTCAGAAAAAGCTCTATGCCCTCTATTCTGGTAGAAACAGGGTATTTAACTGGTAGAGATGATGCTGCTAAACTACGAAATTCAGCTTACCAAAGACAAATGGCAGATGCGATCGCTCGCGGTATTCTTCAGTACCTCAAACGATAGATAATCAGTCAGTCTTCACAAACTTAGAATCATCCTGATTACCACACTATGCCTGTTATTCCTGAAGATTTTGTGTGAATACTAACCACATCCTTATATTCTGAACCAGGATCTTATGCCTTCACGACATGGCAAAATCAAAAGGGCGTGTTAAGATGTGTCGCCATTAGTTGTATTTTTATACCAGCGCAAAATTTTTATTGCAGTAAAGCTGAAGTTTTAACGGTGATGGTGTGAGGATTAGCCAACATTTTGGAGCCTTAACGGCTCTCATGAACGCACATCAGGAGAAAAGATTGTGAAATTACATTGGTTACTATCCGGTACGGTTGGAACCATCTTCTTACTATCGTCACCAGCTTTAGCAGCAAGGCTAGACTCCTGGCGATTTGACCCTAGACAAAATCGTTTAGAGATTAATACTAACGGCGCTGTACAACCCAAGGCGCAACTGATTTTCAATCCGACACGTTTAGTTATTGATTTACCCGAAACTACATTTGGTCAGCCCCCATCAACACAGCCAATAGGTGGTGCAGTTCGGGCTATACGTGTAGGACAATTTGATCCACAGACCACGCGTATTGTCGTAGAACTCAATCCTGGTTACACACTCGACCCCCAACAAGTCAAATTTGTCGGTATCAGCCCCAGTCGTTGGACTGTGCAGCTACCTACCCCAACAGTGGAAAGAGTCGCATCGCCGAGAGAAACTGCACAGCAGCCAGTACCTACCATTCCCTCAGAAACCGTCGTTGAGACACCCTCGGTTTTATCACCCAGAAATGTTTACTCTGTCACCCCAAATACTAGAGAAGCTCCAGTTACTAATATTGCATCTGTAACTCAAATTGATAACTTACGAGTTACAGGCGATGGATTTTTTATCCGTACCCGTGGCGCTACTCCCCAAATTCAAGTTAATCGTACAGATGATAATCGGGTAATTAATATCAACGTTGTCGGCGCATCTTTATCGCCAAACATCGAGAGAGATTTATCAATTAATCGTTATGGTGTTAACAACATCCAATTGACTCAACTGTCAACGCAAACTGTACGTATCTCCATGCAGGTCGATAGAAACAGTCCTGACTGGCGAGTGAGTACTAGCAGCGTGGGTGGATTTGTGCTTCTCCCTAGTAAAGGCATTGCCAACTTACCCCAAAATAATACTCCCAACACCATTTCAGTAAATACCAACTCACCAGCTACTATTCAAGCTGTAGAACTAGGTGATAATGGTACACAACTTTTAATTCGCTCTGACCAAGCAGTCACAGCTAAAGGCGGTTGGGACAGAACCTCTGGACTCTACCGCATCATTATCAATAACGCCAAGTTATCTCCCAGAGTTACAGGCCCAGCTTTTAATGCTAACAGTCCTATCCTCCGTGTCCGTCTGCAACCCCAAGCAGCCGATACGGTAGTTGTTTTGGTACAACCAGCAGCCGGAGTGCAAATAGGAGAACTTAATCAAGTAAGTAACCAAATTTTAGCTCTAGAATTACAATCTTCTCGGCAATTGATACCACCAGTAGGTTTACCACCCCTACCATCAACCAATCGCAGTCAATTGCCCAATCCAAATATCGATAATCCCATAAATGTTCCACAACCAATACCCAGGTCAGTTCCCAGGGGAAGACTTCTAGTCGTCATTGACCCTGGACATGGTGGTAAAGATTCTGGCGCTCCTGGTTTGGGTGGATTACTAGAAAAAGATGTAGTCTTGCCCATTGGTTTAAGAGTAGCCGCTATTTTAGAGCAGAATGGTGTCCAAGCAGTCTTGACGAGAAATTCTGACTTTTTTGTGGAATTACAAGGACGAGTCGATATTGCCGAACGAGCTAACGCGACTTTGTTTGTGAGTATTCACGCCAACTCTGTAGATGGTCGCCCTGATGTTAATGGCTTGGAAGTATATTACTACGATAGTGGTTATGCTTTAGCCGAAACAGTCCGCAAGACTATTCTCCAGAATATTGGCACACTCAAAGACCGAGGCACACGCAAAGCTCGTTTCTACGTCCTGCGGAAGAGTTCTATGCCGTCGATTCTGGTAGAAACAGGTTATATGAGTGGTAGGGAAGATAATCCCAGACTAGGCTCACCAGAATACCAAAATCGTATGGCAGATGCGATCGCTCGTGGTATCCTGCAATATTTAAAGAGACAGTAAAATTTTCATTAAGTTAAAAATTTAGTCTCAATTACTCACTCTAGAGGTGGTATGTAAACTGCGTGTAGATACAGAATTTAGTAGTCAATTGGTAAATTGTCTGTTAAATTCTGTATTTTAATATTCCAAAATCTCTAACAATATCTGCCTGTGTATTCATCTTCCAGCATTGAAGGTAATCTTTACGGTTTCTCAGAACAAGAACCTCAACGCGCCCCCATCGGCGTATTTGATAGTGGTGTAGGCGGGTTAACGGTACTGCGGCAAATCTATCGCCAACTACCCAATGAATCGGTAATATACTTTGGTGACACAGCTAGACTACCTTACGGTATCCGCTCGCAAGCGGAGATTCTAACGTTTGTGCGTGACATCCTCGACTGGATGCAGCAACAACACGTCAAAATGGTAGTCATGGCTTGCAATACCAGTTCTGCCCTCGCTTTAGATATTGTTCGTGAGGAATATGACTTCCCCATTCTTGGTGTCATCCTCCCTGGGGCTAAAGCCGCAGTACAGCAAGGTAAGCGTATTGGCGTAATTTCTACTCCAGCTACAGCCAAAAGTAATGCCTATCGTCAAGCAATTTGGGAAATAGACCCCAATGTCGAAGTCTGGCAAGTTGGTTGTCCAGAATTTGTTCCCCTAATTGAACAAAACCGTATTCAAGACCCATACACCACAGAAGTAGCTAGGGCTTATTTAGAACCCCTAATTCAGCAAGATATTGATACTTTAGTTTATGGCTGTACCCATTATCCTTTGCTTGCGCCAGTACTGCGATCGCTTCTCCCCCCCCAAGTCAAAATCATTGACCCTGCTGTTCACGTCGTCACAGCTTGTACCCAAGAATTAGATATCCTTGGACTAAGCAACACTCACCCACCATTACCAACTCGCTTTGCCGTTAGTGGTTGTCCCCAACAGTTTTCTCAATCAGGAGTAAATTGGTTAGGTTATACCCCCCTAGTTGAAGCTGTGGACTTTGCTAGCATCCCAGTTTCTCAACTTCAACAGGATTTGGCATAACTCGTAAATTCCTAATTCGTAATTACTACCCTACAAATAGAAGCTCGTCTTACTGTTTAACTATAAATTTTTGCTTCACGGTAGAGTATTTAGGCACTTGTCCGTAAATTTATCTATGGCGAAACTACCTAAATCAATTGCTTAGGCGCAGCGCTCCTGTAGGGTATTACGAATTCAGAATTAATAGTTATAGCCTCACTAACCTCTAGTTCAAATTATTACTAATAACTATTGACTATTGACTATCTCAGTGACTGTAGGTGAAACAGACAATTGTTGTTGACTATTACTTGTAGCCACTACAGATCGATTATTAATATTAGATTTTTTCCCAGTTCGTTTAGCTAATCCTAATAATAGATAAACTGTGAATAGGTATCCAGAAGCTAAAATAAAAATCATCATAGGCATATTCCCGTAAATCATTGTGCCACCCACACTTTTTCAAATACATAATGAAATCGCATAAAATTAGCAAGACTTTAGCCAACCAAGTTCACTCTTGATGGCCACGTTTTGCATTGGCAAATCTTTCCGTAGAGTTTTAATTCTCTTTGCCCAACGGATTTAATATTTAATTGATTTTTGCAGACCATACATCCGACAACAGTTGGGTCACTAAAATAGTGACTTGCAATGATTGCCTCAGCAGCCTACCTAGTCCGCGTGAATTTTGCTGACATCTTATATCAGGAGCCATGCTTACGCTCAACGCAAGCCCGAAACTTGCAGCAACTTCTCCCATGAGAGTTGCCTAGCTCCAAATAAAGAGTTCTGATCATCAAGAAAAGAGACGAGAAAAGACTTCCTTGATTCTATTCTTGACAATGCACTATTTTCGATTCGCCACGCGAGAAAATTAACATCACTTGAAAAGTGATCTAATTTTGTGCGGTGAATACTTGAAAAATTTAAAATCCTTACATTTTAGCGTAACACAACAACTCAAACTTTGAAGCCAACTTTGAGGCTAAATTTTAAAATTTCTAGATGGTTACACAGAGGTTAGAAGAACTTAGTCTTAACCTAAAAATAACTAATGTGTAAGAAGTATTAGTGAAGACAATGAGTATATATCTAAGGTTGTATTCCAGGCCACTAAAGATATGTATCCTGCAACTCAGATTTTTGAGATCCACGAATTATCTGAAAACAACAAAGACTTTTTATTATTTATCCGAAAGTATAAATTTTTACGAGACTAAATTTATTACGGTAGGTACGTAGCAGTCAGTCAAGTTCAGTAGACATTAACAAATTCCGGAAAGGGGACAAATCAATTCAAAATTCAACAATTGCTGCTCAATCCCCAATCTCCAGTGCCTAATACCCTATCCCAGTAAAGAAAATGAGAATATCCCAAGCAAAACCTTGCACAGGCACAGGCTTATCTTAAAATGAGTATAGGATATGTAAACTTTCGTAACCAAAGTCAGAGTCCGCCAATCCATGACCCCAGCCACCTCCCTGTTTACCCCTGTGGAAGCAGACCTGCGAATACTAGCAGATAACCTGAAACAGCTAGTTGGAAATCGCCACCCCATTTTGTTTGCGGCAGCCGAACATTTATTCGGAGCTGGGGGAAAGCGTATCAGACCAGCAATCGTGCTGCTGATATCACGAGCAACAATGTTAGAGCAAGATATTACGCCGCGTCACCGACGGCTAGCCGAGATTACAGAAATGATTCATACGGCCAGCTTAGTACACGACGACGTGGTAGATGAATCTGAAGTGCGGCGAGGTGTACCCACCGTCCACAGTTTGTTTGGCAATCGAATTGCCATCCTAGCAGGAGATTTCTTATTTGCTCAATCTTCCTGGTATTTAGCAAACTTGGACAATTTACAGGTGGTGAAACTTCTCTCAGAAGTCATTATGGATTTGGCTACTGGGGAAATTCAGCAGGGACTAAACCGCTTTGACGCGTGTATTTCCATTGAGACTTATATCGAGAAGAGCTATTACAAGACAGCTTCCTTAATTGCTAACAGTTCCAAAGCTGCTGGTTTATTGAGCGAAGTTTCCCCAGAAACTGCCGAACATCTCTACGCCTATGGTCGTCACTTGGGCATAGCATTTCAGATTGTCGATGACATTTTAGATTTCACCAGCACCACAGATACTCTTGGTAAACCTGCTGGGTCTGATCTCAAAAGTGGCAATCTCACCGCACCGGTTTTATTTGCTTTAGCGGAAAAACCATACTTAGAAGTGCTGATTGAACGAGAGTTTGCCCAACAAGGAGATTTAGAGCAAGCACTAGAACTCATCCAAAATAGTCAAGGCATACAGAAAGCACGAGATTTAGCTGCTCATCACACCAAGTTAGCAATTGAGCATCTAACGACACTGCCAACTTCGGAATCTCACCAAGCACTAATCAACATAGCTGAATACACACTAAGCCGATTATATTAGTCAATTTTAAAATTTTCGATTTTAAATTAGCGATTGTTGACATTTGCGATTTTGGATGTGGGATGTATTGAAGAAATCCCACATCCAAAATTTTTTTAGGCAATATCTGGGGGTATCGGTTTAGGCGATCGCTGGCTTTTTAACTGTTTGTACATACGTTTCTGGAAATCAGCCCGCCGCAATTCAAAGGTGTGAGTGGTCTTACCCGGTGTTTCCAAAAAAACGATACTATCTACGGGTTCTAATGCCACCAATTGGAACAAAATGTGGGTAACTGGGGTGATCTTGCCACTCATGTGAGGGTCTAGCCCAGCAGGTGAGATTAGAGAAACATCCTGTATGGTAGGGAAAGCGTAAACAACACGCTTTTCGATTCCTGGGTTTGCTCGATTTCTCAATGTAGTCAAGACCCAGCTACCTTCCGAATCTTGAAGAATGTAGTACTGGGTGTGACGCAACTTTTGAGCGATCGCCACAAGCAAAGGAGCAATTGCTGCAACAAGATGTGGTGTAACGCCATCATTGGGTGCATTGTTAATCAGCAATTGTATTTGTGCTTCTAAATCCATAATTACTTGTCAACGGCTCCTGGGTAATGGCAATAACATTTATCAAAATGTGATCTCTCCCGCTAGAGTTGGGAATAATAAAATCAACCACATCCTCATTACAAATTGGTATGCGTTTAGTTTATCCGCAAAACCATAAAGCCAGTACCCGCAGTCGTCACAGGTTGTATGTAAGTTTATTGTTAGGGTCTAGTGAAAGTCGAGACTATGAATTCAGCCGCAACAGCAACTATTCCAACCGCAAATCTTCTGGAAGAAAACTCTTTTGGTACAGAGGTCATCTTCAAACTGATTTACAAAGAGCTAAAACAGTTTACCAAAGCTTCCGACCAGAATTGTCATGATGTAGCAAATCGTATCACTACAGAAGTATACCGAATTTGTACAGAAAGTAAACGGATTCAAGCTTCTGGTGCTGTAGAAAGTTCAGCCATGACCCTAGCCAAGCATCGGCTACAACAATGTTTGAGATATTATCAACAAGGTTCTAACCGAGGCAGAGTCGAACTACACAGCACACTCAGCGCTATTATTTATCGTTACATTAATCCCCCTCAGCGCCAATTAAGCTATCAAGGGCGGCTGACTATTATAGAAGATTTCTTACAAAGTTTTTATTTAGAAGCATTAAACGCTTTCCGCCGCGAAAATCAACTCGGCCCTACCTACCGTCCCCAAACTCTACTAGAGTTGGCAGAGTATATGGCATTTACCGAGCGCTATGGTAAGCGCCGGATTCCCTTACCCGGAAGACAACAACAGTTAATTATCCTGCGGGCGCAAACTTTCTCTCAACAGCAACCACCAGAAACCAACGTTGATATCGAACAAGCCGCCGAAGGTAGCTCTAATGATGGCGATGGTACATGGGAAGAACCAGCAGTACAGCGCTTACGCTCTGCAATGGCTACCCAACCAGAACCAGAACCAGAAGAAGACACCTTGCGTTCTGTAGTCATTACAGAATTAATGGACTATCTGGAGCAGAAACAACAATCTGACTGTGCTGATTACTTTTCTTTACGTCTTCAGGATATGTCAGCTCAAGAAATTGAGAACGTTTTAGGTTTAACTCCACGTCAGCGAGATTACTTACAACAACGCTTCAAGTATCATTTGATTCGGTTTGCTTTGTTACATCGCTGGGAATTAGTCCACGAGTGGCTAGAAGCTTCCTTAAATACTAATTTGGGGTTAACTCCCCAACAATGGGAAGCTTACACAGCAGAGCTAGACGACAAACAAAGGTCTCTATTAGACTTGAAACAACAAGGTCAACCAGATGAAAAAATTGCCAAAACTTTAGGGTTATCAATGGCACAACTACAGAAACGGTGGTTTAAGATTTTAGAACAAGCTTGGGAAATTCGTAATTCCCTAGTGTCCGGATCAAGTGCATCCACTCATGAATAGTGACTCAGAATCTTTGCAACAGTACTTACTCGGTTTGTTGGCATCTACTGTCAACAAACACGAGAATAGTAGGGAAAGTTGTCAAGGAATCGATGGGGAAAATGCTATTCAAATTGCTACTTCACAAAGAGGTACGCATAATCTGAAAAGGCAGCCCCAAACCTTTTGATTAGGAGAAATTCCTACTGTGCAAGAACGTTTTCAAGCCGTAATCAAGCGTCGTTTACAGATTCACATCGAAAACCATCCACCTCTATTTCCCTGGGAAAGCCAAATAGTGGATTACCCAGATTATATAGAAGAGCCATCATTGGCTTTAGCTCCTAATTGGGGATGGTTAGCCCAGCAAACAAAACTGAATCTCCCAGTGAATCTACCAGAAAGAGTTTTCCAAGAAATCTTGGAAAAGTGCCAGCAGATGGTCGCATCTTCACTACCCTTAGGAGCAAAATTAGTTCAGGTAGTGGAAGGTTTCTTCCCTAACGAGTCACAAACAATCAACGACTTAGCTGGGTTAGTACTGCGAACCAACTTTCGATCGCCACAAAGCCTGGATACAATGCCTAATATTCAGAGCGATTATGCAGATTTAGACTCTCGTCAACAAATGGCGTTGTCTTTGTTGGCAGCTAAACAGTTGCTAGCTAACTTGACTCTACCAGTGTCAGCAACCCAACCAGTAGTAGAAAGACTTTGGCTGACTAGCCTTGGTGCTTTAACTTTGCGAGTAGAATACTACACCCAAGGTGATGTTACCCAGTTAGTTGTCCACAGTGATTTACCTACTCAAGGTATTTTGACGCTGCAAGGTAATGGCAGTATTGCGATCGCCCAGTCATCAAGCCCAGGATGTTTGAGTGTAGAGTTGACCTGTAAACAACTTCAACCATCTTATACATTAGAGGTTGATTGTCCCGAACTCGATCAGCAACCATTGCTGTTTGTCATTAATCCCACAACATAGGTGAAATTACCACCGCTAGCACAATAGAGATGAAGGTAGAAAGAAGCTGGAGGTAATACACCTTCTAGCATTAGCTTTTGTACCTTTTTCAACTGATGGTTGATTAGCGCCAATAGTTGGTTCACGGCTAATATTTTTCTCAATCAAGGGTCATTAGGGCTTCTACAATAACCCGCAGCGAGAATGAAAATTTACAACTTACCTATACTCCCAAAATTTACTTTCGGGGAGTTCCTGTTTTCTTAGAGGAACTTCCCGAAAGTTTGTATCTATAAGCATCTACTTTATTTCTTGACTGACAATAGAAATGTTTAAATTAACCAGGATGAATCAATTTTGGCGTTTACCTGTAAGTCTTGATTGGGGACAAAATCACCAGGGTTCGCCTTTGATGGAAGTAGAAAATTCCATTTCGCTGCGGGTACTAGTGCTAGCGTTGGTAATTACTGGAATTGTGGCTATGGATATTGCCGCAGGGACTACATTCAGTTTCTGGGCAATACCCATAAGTGTAGTTGGAACAGTTTGGGGTTATTATCATCGCCGCAAACCCAATATTCCCATCAAGTTTTGCATTGCTATTGGAATGTTAATGGCATTGGGGGCTTTCTTTGGGCGATTATTTGGTGAATTGAATGATACGCGGTTGGCTTTAGCCGAGTTGTTAATTCAACTACAAGTCCTCCACAGTTTTGATGTACCTCGTCGCAAAGACTTGGGTTATTCTATTGTGATTGGGTTGATTTTGTTGGGTGTAGCCGCAACATTAAGCCAAACCCTGGCATTTGCACCTGTTTTATTGTTGTTTTTAGCGATCGCCATCCCCACTTTAGTTATCAATTATCGTTCCCAATTGGGGCTGGAAAAGTCAAAAGTCAAAAGTCAAAAGTCGAAAGAAATTAAATTATCCTCTGGTTTACCTACTTATTTTTTATTATTTGGTGTAGTTGTGGGGTTAGGCTTGGTAGTCTTTGCCTTATTACCCCGATTCCCTGGCTATCAACTGCGGACTTTTCCTGTGAGTTCGCCTATCGAGGTCAACCAAAGTTTTACTGGCCGCAGCATTATTAATCCTGGTTATGTTCGTCAAGGTAATGCTGACAACCAAGGTAACGGTCGTGGTGAAAATGAACAAAGTGGAAATGGTCAACCAGGAAAGGTAGATGATAGCTTCTATTACGGGTTCAATAACCAGATTAACCAAAACCTGCGGGGAGAGATGAAACCCAAGGTAGTGATGCGGGTGCGATCGCAAGTTGAGGGTTTTTGGCGAGTGTTGGCTTTTGACCGTTACACAGGTAAAGGTTGGGATATTTCCCGTAATGATGATGTGACAACCCTGAGGCGATCGCCTTGGTCTTATCAAATATATTTATCACCACCGCCAATATCCGGCAAAACTAGGGAAGTAGTGCAGACTTACACTGTAGTGTCAGATTTGCCTAACCTGATTCCTGCTATGTCTTATCCCAGGGAAGTTTACTTTCCCACACCGATGATTGCTGTTGATAAAGAAGGTGGGTTACGCGCACCTGTAGGTTTATCGGAAGATTTGACTTATACAGTTATTTCCGAAGTACCTTACCGCGATCGCACTTTACTGGGAAAAGCCGCTAACGATTATCCGGATAGTATCAAAAATTATTATCTACAAATCCCCCCAGAAATTGCGTCTAAAGTTAAGCAACGTACCGAAGAAATTTTAGCCGATTACGATCAACAACTGGTCTGGAAATCGCAAACTCAAAAGACTTTAGATTCCGACTATGAGAAGGCGCTTTATTTAGCGCAATATCTCAAACAAAACTATTCCATCCCTGAAAATCCTTTAGAGTTGCCCTATTTGAGTGAAAAGGAAGATTTAGTAGAAGCGTTTTTGTTCAAACATAAAGGCGGTTATCCAGACCACTTTTCCACAGTTCTTACGGTAATGCTAAGGTCTATTGGTATCCCTGCACGGTTAGTAGCTGGGTTTAGTGCGGGGGAATTTAATCCATTTACAGGGATGTATGTTGTACGTAACACTGATGCTTACGCGATGACAGAAGTGTATTTCCCTAAATATGGTTGGTTTACCTTTGATCCGATTCCCAATCATCCCCTGATTCCGCCGTCAGTTGAGGATGTGCAGACTTTTAGTGTATTGCGGCAATTTTGGCAATGGGTAGCTGGATGGTTGCCGACTCCGGTGACAGGTTTGTTTAATACTATATTTGGGACATTATTTAGTTGGATTGGTAAGGCGATCGCTTGGTTTTTTACTCTGTTTACTCAAGGTTGGTTTGGTGTATTAACTGGCTTACTCGTAGGGACGACAACCGCTTTCTTTGGTTGGCTAGGTTGGACACAGTGGAGAGAATGGCGCAACCATCGCCAATTGCGTAAACTACCCCCAATGGAAAGCCTTTATCAACAAATGCTGCAATGGACAGCTAAAAAAGGCTTGGGTAAACATCCAGCCCAAACATCTTTAGAGTATGCCCAAGTAGCCTATCACCATCATGGAAGTACCACCGCCCAAGTTATAGATGAGATTTGTCAAGCCTATGTTGGCTGGCGGTATGGTGGTCAAAAACCTAACTTAAATCAACTGCGACAAAAATGGGAAAAGATAAAAAAGGTGGGTGGCGATCGGGTAAATAGTAGCTTGTAGAGATACAAAGCTTTTTCTAAATTTACCTGGGGCGAGTGAAGCAAAAAGTCACACTCCTTCACTCGCTTCAATCTTATTAAGCAAACAAAACATCCCCTAGTCCTCACCGTGAATAGAAAAGCAGAATTAGTTTCAGCAGCTTTTAGATGCTGCTGAGTTAGTGGAAACTTTAAAGGGTATGAAGCTAGGCTTGGAACAGATGCAAGAAGGACAAGGGAAAAACGCGGAAGAATTTTTTAATGAACTGTTTGAGAAATTAGACAGGTTCCAATGAGCCAGAAATATCAGGTTATTTACAACCGTCAGCACAAAGGGCGATCGAAGAAGCTTATTGATGGTTGAGCAATGATTCATCTCGTAAGCATAGAATCTGGATAGAAGGCTTATATAAAGCTATTTTATCCCCAGAAGATATGCCTTATCGTTGCTCATTAGCATTTGAAAATAACTTTTTCGAGCAATAAATCCATCGACTTATCTACGGAAAAGTAAAAAATATTTATCGGATTATTTTTACTATTATTTATGATAGTGTTTAGATTCTATTTGCGCGACACTCCGCCCAAAAAACTATTTTTGATGAAGATGATCAAGAATAATGGTCGTAGGTTTTCCAACAGCCTGAATTGATTCTACCGTCATATTACCTAGATACATTAATTGATAAATTGTATTTATTTTTTAGCTGTTAAAAGCGTTTAAGCTTACCGTTTGAAAAAATTGGAACTTGTTGTAGATATCACTTAGCACAGATATCTACCCCAAGATTTTAATATCTTGGGGAAGAGGAAAGTCGTCATCAATTACCTTTAGATAGTATTTGTACTGTCAACTTGGCTCTAGCTCTTGTTTACTGGTTAATGCCTATACCTTTGGGCATATTTTAAGTAAATTTGACTAATAAATAGCTAAAAAAAGCATGAGTTACATAAAAACTCAACGTGGCTAAATGTAATGCGTTGTAACTCTTATTTTTTCGGGATAACATGAGAATACAATCCTCTTTAGTTTAGTACACCACATAAGGTGTCAGTTTTTTTATGGAAATACAGTTAATTAATATCGGTTTTGGCAACATTGTATCTGCTAACCGAGTAGTTGCCATTGTTAGTCCGGAATCAGCACCTATCAAGCGGATCATCACCGATGCTAGGGACAAAAATCAGTTAATTGATGCGACTTATGGTCGCAGAACAAGAGCTGTAATTATCACTGATTCCAGCCACGTAATTTTGTCGGCGATTCAACCGGAAACGGTAGCAAATCGTTTCGTCATTTCCCGCGAGCATCAGAGTGTAGAAAATTAGTTGGGGGGAGGAGTAAAAACCCGCCCATATTTGCACCACATCAGCAGTACTATGTGAATTAGACAAGTTTTCTGTCACTCGTGCTACAAATTCGTTAGTTAAGGTTTGCGCTGGTAACGTAGACTAGATTAGATTACTAACTTATCTAATGAATGATGTTTCTTGATTAATTCACAGGTTTAACGGATGATGCAAGTTTTATCCATCCAGAATTGTGCTACTACCAAAGAAAATCCGTCGTCAGGCAAGCTGATTGTTTTAACCGGGCCTAGTGGTGTCGGTAAAGGTACTTTAATGCGATCGCTCCTTCAGCGTCATCCGGAACTTTATTACTCTGTATCTGCAACAACTCGCGCTCCCCGTCCTGGGGAAGTAAATGGCGAAAGCTATTACTTCATTAGCCGCAGCAAATTTGAAGAATTGCTTGCTCAAGGCGAATTTCTCGAATCGGCAGAATTTGCGGGTAATTATTATGGCACTCCTCGTGAAGCTGTACTGAACCAAATTCAATCTGGTAAGTTAGTTGTACTGGAAATTGAACTAGCCGGGGCAAGACAAGTTCGTACTTCTTTCCCTGAAGCTTTGAGTATTTTTATTTTGCCGCCTTCCTTTGAAGAGTTGGAAAAACGGATTCGGGGACGTGGACAGGACTCAGAGGAAGCGATCGCCCGTCGCTTACAACGTGCCAAAGAAGAGATTCAAGCTGCGGATGAATTTGATATTCAAATTGTGAATGACGATTTTGAAGTTGCACTCCAGGCGATCGAAGTAGCTTTATTTGGATAATCGATATTCTATAAAATCACAGCCAACCATTTTTTACACCGAATAATCAAAACTAAGGACACATAGAGAAGATGAGGGTTTTCCTTTGTGTCCTTATCTTATTTCCATCATGAAATGAGTAAACAAATCAATTCAATACCTAATACAAGGGGAACCACTGCATTGTAATGGTTCCCCGATGATCAAAAACTAAATTAGCCTACTAGACCTTGAATTAAAGCAAAATTACTAGTCAAAAAGTAAGCAACTACCGCGCCACCAATACCACCAATTAAGAAAGCACTGGCAAAGTTATTCCAGCCTTCTTTAGATTGGAAAGCATCAGGAGGATTGGGTACAGTAACACTGGCAAGAGCCTTTGGTGGATTGCTATTAGCGTACAAAGACAGAGAGAGTGTGAAAAGCACCACCAAACCTATAGCACCTAACAATCCTGCTAAGTTAGCATTAGCTGCATCCCGCAGTGGCCCTAGTTTGGCAAAGGGGCCAAACAGAAAGTAACCATGAGCCATACCTACTTCTAATCCGCGTCTAAAAGGGGTGAGACCTGGGCGATAGGCAGGTAGGTTGTTAATAAACCACTTGACTAAGGGAGAAGAGTTAACCGGGGTTTCTAGGTTGCCCCATTGAGGATCGCGTCCTGCTGGAAAAACCACTTCCCGATTTCTGGGGTCACCGGGGAGATTTTTTGATGCGTCTACTGCTTGCGCCATATTTTATGTTTGCCTCAAAAATACAATGGTGGCATTTTTATATTAATAATAATTGTAGCTAAAGACGTTTTTTATTCGATAAGTTTAGAAAAATTAATTTATATTCGTTAAAAATGTAAAACTCGTAAGCTAATTCTAGCTTTACGAGTTTTATGAAAGGATTTTTTTAGCCTATTTGAGTAATAATTTGACCTAATTAGATTAAGCAAATTAACTACACAAAATAGGCAACAAAACAACAGATTAATCCGTATTAAAAATCCAGTTTCAACTTATGGTAGAGGATGAAAGAGTAAGTCGGGGAAAAAGCGATTGAATTCAATCAAAATCCCAGCTGTGATTGTCAGCCAAATAGTAGCTGCCACTGGTGCTGTGGAAATGAATTTAATTAGGTAGCTAGATTGGTCAGCTTTGTCTGCCATGATTTATTCTCCAAACGAACAAATTGATTAGGTGGAATTAGCGGGGAGAAACAGTAATTTCAGAGTCCTTAGCAGTTAATTCTCCAGAAAGAAGTTCTTTAACTGCGGCTGCTGGCCAAGCAAAGCCGGTAGCGATAATGGGTAGCGCAAGACCCAAATCGAGTTGGATCTCTTTTTGTTCAGTATCTGAGTCCTTCTTGATCGCTTGTAGGTAAGCACGACCTACCCAACCAATCCAACCGGCAATGTAGAGGAAAAGAATGCTGGGAATTAGAAAATCACCAGCACGATCAAGACGACCATCAACAATCAGGTGAGGATAGCCTTCCGGACCACAAAGCGCTTGAGAATAACGCTCAAAGCGTTTTTGTCCTGATTGGGGGTCTGCTGTAGTATTGCGGGCATTTTTTGCCAGTGCTTGAAATGCGGGATTTTCTGCACAAGGTGTCAGATCAGCTCCCAGGGCTTTGGCTGGGGGAGCGAAACTGAATGACAGACAAATCACTAAAATCAAAGCAAACAATCGACGCATGGATTTGTTTCCTTTTATTACACAAGAAAAAGTTTTTTGTACAAAACGAAGCGGCTTGTACATTCTTGATTTGCTTAACTAGCAAGTCATCATACTCTTGCGTGGGAATCGAGTAAAGTTTAAGTAAATAAAAGTTAAAGCTTCTCAAACAAATCTTTAGAGAGTGCTGAGTACCGAGTAGTAAGTGCTGAGTAAAATTTCTCATGATTAGGGAAAATTATTTTAGACCTCATACCCGGAAACTCAGGACTCAAGACTCAGCACTCATTACTTCTTCGTAGCAATGACAACTGTTTTAGCAATCGAAACTAGCTGTGATGAAACTGCCGTGGCAATTGTTAACAATCGTCAAGTTTGCGGCAGTATCATAGCTTCACAAATTCCAGTCCACCAGCAGTACGGTGGAGTGGTACCGGAGGTAGCCTCACGAGCGCACTTGGAAACGATAAATGACGCGATCGCCCAAGCGATGGATCAAGCTCAACTAGGTTGGGATAAAATCGATGGGATCGCTGCCACTTGTGCGCCTGGACTTGTAGGAGCGCTGTTAGTGGGGCTAACTGCTGCCAAAACTTTAGCAATTTTACACAATAAACCATTTTTGGGAGTTCACCACCTCGAAGGTCACATCTACGCGACTTATTTGAGTGAGCCAACTTTAGATCCCCCTTTTCTTAGCTTACTGGTTTCTGGGGGACATACAAGCTTAATTTACGTTAAGGAATGTGGTAGGTACGAAAGCCTGGGTGAAACGCGTGATGATGCGGCTGGGGAAGCTTTTGACAAGGTAGCTAGGCTGTTAAAGCTGGGTTATCCTGGTGGCCCAGTCATTGATAAACTAGCGCAAACAGGGAATCCTCAAGCCTTTGCTTTACCAGAAGGAAAAGTGTCCTTACCCGGTGGGGGATATCATCCTTATGATGGCAGTTTTAGCGGCTTAAAGACGGCTGTACTGCGTTTAGTGCAGCAATTAGAGAAGGATGGAGATCCATTGCCTATAGAGGACATTTCCGCCAGCTTCCAGGCGACAGTAGCCAAGGCATTAACCAAGAGAGCGATCGCCTGTGCTTTAGACTATGGTCTAGATACCATTGCCGTAGGTGGCGGGGTAGCGGCTAACAGTGGATTGAGACAACACTTACAAGCAGCAGCCACCGCAAATAATCTCCGCGTCCTCTTTCCCCCCCTAAAATTCTGTACCGATAACGCCGCCATGATAGCCTGTGCCGCAGCAGACCACTTATCACGGGGTCATATATCCCCCCTCACCTTAGGCGTAGAGTCACGCCTCAGTCTTAGCCAAGTGATGAAGTTATATCAGTAGTTAGTTGTCCATAGACACAACCTTTATCGTTGACCAATGACTAATGACTAATGACCAATGACTTAATATGACTAGCAACCGCATCTGGCTGTTCTAACATTGCCAGATGTCCACAATCAGGAATTTCAATCACGTTATCACCACAGTATTGGAAAAGTGGATGAAAACTCGCTAAGTGGCGAACATATTTGGGTTCCATCACCTTATCGTCAGTACCAGCCAGGAAATAAACTGGCTGCTTTAACTGAGATACTAACTTTGGTAATCGGTTTACTTCCTCTTCTGTTGTGGAATCTAGCAAAGCACCTAAAGCTGCTTCTGGGTCAGCTACCACAAAATCTACAACGCGCTGACGCGCCCACTGGCGATCCAAGGGACGAGACACACTAGCTCTGGTGAATAATAAGTCAATTAGAGGTAATTGGGACAACCAGCGCGGACGAACTTGTAAAAATCTTTGCCCTGCCATGCGGAACTGTTCAAACGCTTCTTTCAGGTAAATACCGCCACCTGCGTTAATACAAATGACACCCTTAATCCGTTGCGGAATTTGAGCAGCTGCCCATAGAGCGATCGTACCTCCCAATGAATGACCTACAAGCCAAGCACTGGTAATATTTAGCTGTTCCAATAGGGTTGCCAAATCTTGAGCGTAAGCTGCTGGTGTATAGAGAGAATCAAAAGATAAATTAATATCTTGAAGAGACTGAGCAGATAAACTGGCAGAACTTGATCCCCGATGAAAATCAGTTTCTAGCTGTGACTGAGACTCTCCAAAGCCTCGTAAATCATAAGACAGACACTGAAAGTCAACTGACAAGCGAGAAGTCACAGGTTGCCAGTATCCACGGCTATTAAGCCAACCGTGAATAAATACTAAAGCATCTGGGTAGGATGTAGGAGCTGTCAGCTCGTAGGCGTGTGGAAAGCCTAAGATTTCAATAGTTGCCATATTTATATCGTAACCCTAAGGGTGGGCGCGACTGAAATAAGCAATTCAAAATTCAAAATGAAAATAGAGTTTAGGGCTTAGGAGATCAGTACGCTCTGTAGTCCCTAATCCCTAGTCCTTAGTACTAACCATCATTTCCCCAACAACCTTTGGCGTACCCCTTCAGCAATTTTGTGCCCTAAATATTCAGGAATAAGGCTTTCATTTGGTCCCAACAAATAGAGAATTAGCCGAGTCCTTCCGCGCCAAACTAGTAAATTCGCATTAACTACTAGTAAATCTTCCTGCCAAATGGCGTACATAACTTTGTAAAATAATCCCGGTTGATTGTCAGCTTCAATTACCAAAGCGGGGAGATGAAAAACCGGATCAACATAGAATTCAGTCTGTACTTGTTCTAAACCAACATCTAGGTTGAATTCCACAGCCAACATTTCTTCTACCTCAAACCGCCCTCCCAAAGCCTCACGAATGGCGCGGCAAACGTTTTCTGCGGTTTTCTCTGTTAAGGCTTTACTGCCACGCGATACCAAAAGTTTGATAAAAACTAACATCGGGGGTCTAATTTGTCCATATAGACTCAGACCGTGAATAGTTAGTCCGTAAGCGGCTAGTACACCGAAAATGTCACTGAGAAGAAATGACTGATTGCGGTAGGCAAAATGCAGCGCACTTTTACTACCTTCCGGCTTCAACTCAATTACGGCACGTTTGGTTTTATAGAGACGATAAGCTAGCCGCAAATTTTGCAGTTGAATCTCACTGCTGACAAATTGTTCATAGAACTGGGGAAACGCTCGATTAAAGCGTTTGAGAAGTTCCAGTGTCGAAGATTTTAAACCAGAAGCCATCGTAGTGTAAGACTCGCTTGCTTTTATCGCCTGGAGACTGAGGACTGGAAATCAGTGGTGAACCTAAGTAAATCGTAAATAAAATACTCAGTACTTAGCACTCAACACTGCCCAATACTCAATACCTAATCTCTTTTATATACAATTCACTCTTTAGATACTCTCGTTTTGAGGAATTTGTCCTAGCCTTTACAACAAAGTGCTAAAGTTGAAAATAATTGGTGTGAAAAACTCCGTAACGAGCTATCACCATTGAAAGTCCCAAAGACTTCTCACAAAATTGAGTGTAAGGGCTAAACAATGGTACTTGCTTTGTCAGGTGTGAATCAACACTCTCGATAGTGGACACCAATTTAGTTATACTACCCGAACCGCGTTGGCATGGGTTTTTGGAAAACTTGGTTTAGTACTCCTGAATCTGCGACAAGTAGAACACAACCGCTTGAAGAACATACGGTAGACGCTACGGGCAACTCTAATCCGAAAAGCGACGCTTCGGCAGCTACAAGAAATGCGGAACGTATCGTTTTTAGCACCGAGCGAGATATTGATCTGTATGAACTCGAAGAACTTTGTGATGCTGTAGGTTGGTCACGTCGTCCCTTAAGGAAAGTAAAGAAAGCCATTGAGCATAGTTTTCTCGTAGCCACAATGTGGCAAGTGCGAGGAAACCAAAGGCGGCTGATTGGTTTTGCCCGTGCTACCTCAGATCACGCTTTTAATGCCACTATTTGGGATGTGGTAGTTCACCCAGATTTTCAAGGTAAAGGACTGGGTAAAGCTTTGATGAAGTATGTACTTAAAAAACTCAGGAGTGAAGAAATTAGTAATGTGACTCTTTTTGCTGATCCTCATGTTGTGGACTTCTACAGGACTATGGGTTTTATGCCAGATCCGGAAGGCATCAAAGGTATGTTTTGGTATCCTCATTAAATTTTTTCGGGAAAGAAACATAGCCAATATCTAAAAAATCAGCTATGATAGCTAAAGCTTGTGTGAGCAAAGTGAAATCGGGATGTAGCGCAGCTTGGTAGCGCGCCTGCTTTGGGAGCAGGATGCCGCAGGTTCAAATCCTGTCATCCCGATTGGAATTACTGATAAGAAAAACCCATACCTCGTTTTCAGAGGTATGGGTTTTTCTTATGAGAAAAAACGGAACAATTAGAATTTACTATGCCACTACTCAATTAATATTTTCAAAATACTATTAATACCTGTATTTACACTGAAAATCTTAAATTAATTATTTTATAACTATCGCCTATTAAGAAAGAATTACAAAGAATTTTTTGTAAAATTAAAATCTAAAAACTAAATATATATGTATAAAATCGAGCAGCAAATTAACTAGCAATAGGAGGAACGATTAGTGGTTAAAAGCGTCCTCATATTTGGATAAGGGCAATAAAATGACATTGACCGTATTTACCAAAGCGGGAAAGTTTTCTGCCCGGTGGCGGCTATATTTAACAGGCATCTACATGAATGTGTAGTAAATAGTTAAGCAAAACTGAGAAAAGTATAACTAAGAGTACGGTCAACAGGCAGCAAAGATAAGACAACTATCCTTGAGAGTTGGAAAATCTAGTGCTTTAAGAGTAGATTAGGAGCATTTCACAACTACCACAACTTTTCTCATTTTCAAGAGATTGATATATAACTAAGACGGGTTGGTGGCGTGTAAATCCAACAATTTGTCTAACTCAACTGGAACACATTAAGACGAGGAATACTCATGAAAGCATTGGTTCGCTGGGGCGCAACACTAGGTTTAGTTGGAAGTACTTTACTCGGAACATTATCTTTAGGTAGCCTTCCAGCAGTAGCATTATCAGAACAACAAATCAAAGAAAAGTTGGATAGCGTACCTATTTATTTAGTTACAAATGAAAAAGGCTTACCATTAAGCCGTCCTTTACCAAACGCGCAAAACGGACAAAAGGCTGGTGGTTCAATCACTGGGGCTTATATGAGTCGGCAGGAAGCTCAGGCTTTTATTAACGAACTGCGGAACGCCAAAAATAAAGACCCCAAGATGCAGGAAATCGTCAAAAGCCTTCAGGTGACCGCAGTGCCATTGGGGGTGATTTATCAGCAGTTGCAACAAACAAAAAAAGACCCTAATCGTCTGTTATTTGCTTTTAAACCTGTAGATCAGGAAATTAAAGGGGCAATGGATTTATTGCGCCAAAGCGGTCAACAGGTAAATCAGTTTAAGAGTGTGCCGATGTTTGCTGTGAGATTTGCGCCAGATCAGGGTTATGTACCAATCAAAGTAGGTACTGGGAATGAACAAGTTGTACCACTATTTTTGAGTAAGCAGGATGCACAGGGCTTATTGGGGCAAGTCAAGCCAAAACATCCAAAGGCGGATATTCAAGTTCTAGACATAGACGGCGTGCTACAGACATTACAAGATAAGAATGATCCTTGGCTCAATCAAGTTGTGTTAGTGCCATCTCCAGAATCGAGAGAATATATTAGGACTCTACCGAAAGACAAAGCGCCTAACACTCCTGCTGCTCCTAATCGTAACAATAATAATTCCCGACCTGGAGCAAAATAGAATTCACGTTAGGCATGACAAATCGACAGGCAAATGTAGTTTCTGGTTTACAACTTTGGCAGTGGCGCATCAAAGCAAATCAAGCAGCGATCGCTCACAATATTCCCATAGCAGAGGTGGATTGGCTATTGCAGGAAATAGCTGGTTTAGACCGCTTGGCGCTGCGTTTAGAGTCCTTTAAAGACTGGTCTGAAGTGCCGATGGGTTTATCTCTGGATCAGTTAGACCAACTTTGGCAGAGGCGATTAGGCGATCGCTTACCCGTACAGTACATCGCTGGAGTCACACCTTGGCGCAACTTCAGACTTACGGTGTCGAGTGCTGTTTTGATTCCCAGACCAGAAACTGAGTGCTTGATTGATTTAGCTGTGGCTGCTGTTGCTAACAGCAAATCGGCTTTGCAGTTAGAGCAAGGACATTGGGTAGACTTGGGAACTGGTAGTGGGGCGATCGCTTTGGGGTTAGCTGATGCTTTCCCTGAAGCCACAATTCATGCTGTAGATTGCAGTTTAGCAGCTTTGGCGATCGCCCAGCAAAATGCCCAGAACACGGGTTTGGTTGATAGAATGCGGTTTTATCAGGGTCGCTGGTGGGAGCCTTTAACTTTGCTGAAAGGTCAGTTTAGTGGTATGGTGTCTAACCCTCCTTATATTCCCAGCGACATCGTGCCGACGCTACAACCAGAAGTAGTAAACCATGAACCACATTTAGCCTTAGATGGCGGTGTTGATGGCTTAGATGCCATCCGCCATCTAATAGAAGTTGCCCCCAGTTATTTACAATCTGGGGGTATATGGTTAATTGAAATGATGGCAGGTCAAGCGGAAGCGGTAAAAACTCTTTTGCTCCAACAGGGCAGTTATAGTAATATTCAAATCCATTCTGACTTAGCTGGTATTGAGCGTTTCGCTTTAGCTGAAATAGCAAGTAGCCTCACGTCTGATACCCCAAGTACAGCGTGAGATGAATTATGCGCGAGGCTTGCGGTGAGCGTCAGCTGAATCGTTGACGACAGTCCTCTGACCAATATTGAGCGTAAGCGAAATTAGGGAGGAGGGCTTTGAATTTTGTACTCCTGGGGAGAACCCGTAGGGTAGTTTGTATTTTGTATTTTGTATTTATTCATGACTAGTGTTTCATTAGCAGCATTAATAGCTGGTGTGCGTACTGGCGGTTTAGTTAGTTTCCCTACAGATACAGTGCCGGCGCTGGCAACTCTACCAGAACAAGCAGGATTGATTTTTGCTGCTAAACAGCGCAGTCAGGACAAACCTTTAATTTTGATGGCTGCAAGTGCAGAAGATTTGTGGCCTTATGTAGAAGGTAGTGAGCAAGATCAGCAAATTTGGGAACAAGTAGTCAGTCAATATTGGCCGGGAGCATTGACATTAGTATTACCAGCTAGTAAGCGCGTTCCCAAAGTGATGAATCTGATTGATCCAACAACTATTGGTATTCGTGTGCCTAAGAATGCGATCGCTCAAAAGATTTTGTCACAAACTGGGCCTCTTGCCACTACTAGTGCTAATTTCTCAGGACAGCCGGCTTTACTAACAATGGCAGAGATTGATGCTCAGTTTCCCTCGGTGTTGACACTGGAATCAACAGCGTTAGAAATGGAGGGAATTGGCTTACCTTCTACTGTTGCCAAATGGACAGGGGAAAATTGGCAAATCTTGAGGCAAGGAGCAGTCAGTTTAGGAGTGTAGGGGTGTGGGGTTTTAAACGTTTACAACCAGTCTCAAGTAATAAATGGGGTGCATAAGTCTTTAAGGAAACTGATTTCTATAGTTTTTGGTCAATTTAACAAGTTAATAACTGTTTAATATGAATTGGAGCAACTGGGTATATCTAGGAGCAGGATTATTATTGGGGTTTGGTGTTCGTGGTTTATTTGCGCGGTCTACAAATGCCACTGCTAGCCAAGCCACAGTCACACTGGGGGAGCAAGATTACACATCACAACTCCAGCAACAGCTCCAACAAACACAGCTAGCCTATGAAATGGCGCAAGAGATGAGCCAGTTTAAAGGGGGTTTCTTAGCGAGGACTACCCATGAATTGCGATCGCCTCTCAATGGTCTCATTGGGTTACATCAGCTAATTTTGTCTGATCTTTGTGAAGATGCAGCAGAGGAGCGTGAATTTATTGCCCAAGCTCATGAGAGAGCTTTAAAATTGCTGCATCTCATGGATGAAATCCTCAATGTTGCCAAGGCAGAACACGGTAACAATAAGTTAGATATTCAGCCAAATTCTTTAGCCGAAATTTTACAAGAAGTATATAAATTAACTTATATGCTGGCGGTAGACCGCAACTTAAAATTGCAGATTTCACCTCCCGACCCAGAGATTTATGTTTTGGCAGATGCAAGATGGCTACGACAAGTCTTGTTAAACTTAGTAGATACTGCCATTGGTCAAATGCAGGAAGGAAGTATATTTATTTCTGTAAAGCTTACACCTGAAAGCAAAGATGTTGCTATTTGGTTAGATTTACCTAGTCATACTGTAGTTAAAAGTGAATCGATTGATTTACTTCAAATGACTGACGAATCTTCGCCGAAAGATAAACAGAACACTCGTCTTTCTCCGAGTATGAAGCTATTACTTAATCAAAAACTGCTAACGGTGATGGGAGGAAAGTTAGAAATCCTCCCCTCTTCTGAATCTCACCCAGCAGAGCAATTAACTAGACTAGAATTGTCTATCCCCCTAGCGATTCCTGAAGCTGAACTTCTGTAGTAGCTAAAGAGCTAATTCGGGATTGATTATGTAGCACCATAGTGGTGCTGTTGTTAGCGTGGAAGCCGATTTTTTCGTAAAACTCCTGTCGGTTGGTAGTCATTAAATATACACGCTCTACCCACCTCATGCGGGGGTGAGCTAAGACAGTTTCGACTAATTTACTTCCTAAGCCATTACCTTGGTAGTCTGGATGGATGACAACATCCCAAATTGTGGCGCGATATATGCCATCGGAGGTTGCTCTAGCAAAACCAATTAGACGCTCTGCATCCCAAACGGAAATTACTGGGTCACTGTTGGCAATAGCTACACCTAAATCCTCAATACTGCGTCCTTTCGCCCAAAAAGCAGAAATATTAAATAGCTGTTGGAGTTGATAAAGGTCTACTTCAGACTGGCGATTACGAAACTGGATCTGAGGATAGCTCATGTATAGTTGCTCCGATAGGGCAGTATTTTTACTGTCTTTTAGTCCTATTTTGCAAGAAATTATTGTAAATGTGTATGTATATGCAACTATTTTCCAGTTGAGTGTTTAATGGGAAATCCACTTCCATAGAGGGTGTGTTGGCCCTTGCTGCCGAATATGAAACACTTGCTTTTCGAGGCGCTGCCTTTCCTCTTGTGGTATACCCAGCAAAATATTGCGACTTTGCCAAACTAAAATCGCCGCAGTCATTCCTATACACAAACCTAAACCCAAGGTAGACAGTGGATGGTAAAAAAGTCCATAACGCACTGCTACCCAAGTAAAATATTGTTGCCACAAAGCAATTTCTGCCCGTAGATTCCATAGAGAAACAGGTGCAACTGTTAGCCATAAACAGCCAACAAAACACCACCTACCATACACAGTTAACTGATGTAGTCTCCGTACTTGTTCAACTAAAGATGACTCGTTACCTTCTGTATGATTGCTAAAGCTTGGGGGTTGTTCTGGTTCATCCATAGGCTACGGGGGATTGGGGATTGGGGATTGGGGATTGGGGATTGGGGATTGGGTAATGGGTAATGACTACTGTGTATCAGCTACCTCTGTGCTTGGTAATACTGTAGATGAACTGGTACGCTCACGCCACAGTGTCAGTAAGGTGCTGGCGATGAAGATACTGGAATAAGCTCCTGCTAAGAAGCCAAAAATTAAAGCTAGAGCAAAGTTTTTGAGGGTTTCGCCACCAAATAAATAGATTGCGAACAGTGGCAACATGGTAGTCAAGGTTGTGTTAATTGACCTTCCCAGGGTTTGGTTTACTGCATCATCGACTATATCAGCGATGGGGCGATTGGGTTCTAGTTTTAGGGTTTCTCGGATGCGATCGTATATTACTACTGTATCGTTGACGGAGAAACCAGTAATTGTCAGTAGAGCTACGATAAATAAGCTATCGACTTCAGTACCGAAAACTAAACCGAAAATTGAGAATATGCCTGCTGTGATTAAGACATCATGGAATAGAGCAATGATGGCAAATACGGCGTAGTCTAATTGGAAGCGGAAGTTTAAGTAAATGACGATGCCGGCAAAGGATACAATCAGGGCAATCATCCCTGAGGTAAACAATTCTCTGCCTAAGGTAGGCCCGACTGTATCAAACTGATTTTTCTGCTCGTCAAAAGACCCAATTTTTTCGCTTAAGGCATTTTGTAAATTAGTCCGTTCCTCACGCTCTAAGGTTTTGGTGCGGATGGAGATGCCGTTTTCTGCGCCTGTTTCTCTATCAGTGACAATTTGAATACTGCTGTCACCTAAACCTTGGGCTTTGGCTACTTCCCGCACAACGTTAATATCAATCGGTTGGTCACAGTTTCCTGGTTTGGTGCAGTCCCTTTCAAACTGTAATCTCGTACCACCGATAAAATCCAAACTTGGACGTAAGGGAGCGCGAATATCAGGGTTTTGCCAAGAGATCAACATTGAAATCAGACCAACCAGGGTGATGACACTAGAAAGAATCCACCAAAGCGATCGCGATTTATTTATACTTAGTTTCATTGAGCCACCTCAGTCTTATTCGATGCAGTTGTTCCTGGTAGGTTGGGACAGAAGAGTTCTGGTTTACGCAAACTGGGAATACTGATTGCCAAAAACATGAAGGTGCGACTACAGGTAATGGCGCTAAACATACTCACGGCTACACCCAATGCCAAGGTTAAAGCAAAACCTTTGACTAAACCAGCCCCCAACCAGAATAAGGCAGCACAAGCAATGACTGTGGTCAGGTTACCATCTAAGATGCTGGAGAAAGCGCGGTAAAAGCCAGATTCTACAGAACGATACAAGGATTTACCTGCTTGTAGTTCTTCCCGTGTGCGCTCAAAAATGAGTACGTTGGCATCTACCGCCATACCGATACTGAGAATGAAACCTGCGATTCCTGGTAGGGTTAAGGTTATACCTAACAAAGCGAAACTAGCCCAGGTCAAAATAGCGTAGATAATTAGAGAGATATCCGCAATTAATCCTGGTAGCCTGTAGTACACAACCATAAATACGAGTACTAAAGCCAAACCACCAAGTCCAGCATAGATACTGCTGTTGATACTGTCTTTACCCAGAGTTGCGCCAACTGTGCGGATTTCGGCAATTTCTACTGGTACAGGTAAAGCACCACCACGTAACTGCACACCTAAATCATTGGCTTGTTGTGCTGTAAATCTACCCGTAATCACAGCCGAACCACCAGTAATGCCGGTAGAAGCAAACTCTATCCCTACATTGGGAGCGCTTATCAGTTCGTTATCTAAAAAGATCCCAATGCTGCGTCCAGTCCCGGCGAGATTTTTTGTCAGTTCGGCAAATAGTTCGCCGCCTTTTTGGTCAAAACGAATAGCCACATTCCAATTGCTACTACCTTGAGTTGGTTCACCATAGGCATCTTGCAAGTGTTTACCATCAAGGGGTGGATTGGTGCTTTCAAATAACTCAGCGATCGCTTGATTATTTTTTTGTAAATCTTCTAAATTTTTATTAACTGCGGCTTTATCGTTACTTTTTTTTAATTCTGCTTGTTTTGCTTGCAGTTCTAATCTTGATGCTTGAAATGCTAGTAGTTGGGTTTCAGTCCCTGGTTTTTGTTTACGGAATTCTAGTTGTGCTGTACCTCCTAGCACCCGTTCCGCTTGTTCTGGGTCATTCACCCCTGGTAACTGTACAAGGATTTTATCTGTTCCTACAGTTTGAATCACGGGTTCAGAAACGCCAAGACCATTAATTCGGCCTTCGACGACACTTTTGACCCCATTCAGTTCACGTTCGGTGATTTGCTTAATTTCGGCTGTTGGTTTCACCAGAATTGTGATCTGTGAGCCTCCGCGCAAATCTAGTCCCAAGGGTATGGGAATTGTGAAGATCACCGCAATGGCGGCGATTAATAAAACTACAATCAACGCTAATAGCGATCGCTGTCTCTGCATACCATATCTCGCAACTGACAAACGCTATAATAACGCTCTTTGAATCAGTTATGAGTTGGTAATGGGTAATGGGTAATGGGTAATGGGTAGAGAATCTTAGGTCAATTACCAATTACCAATCACCAATTACCCATTCTCTATACGCGCAATGCAATCATTTTCTGCACAGCTTCGACGATTTGCTCTGGTTGAACAATTGTTAGGCGCTCCAGAGTACCGTTGTATGGTGTAGGGATATCTTGAGATGATAGCCTGAGAACTGGCGCATCTAATTCATCAAAAAAGCGATCGTTAATGGAAGCGATTAATTCTGCTGCAATACCCCCAGTTCGCATCGCTTCTTCCACAATAATGACTTTGTGAGTTTTGCGTATCGATGCACCAATTGTTTCTAAATCTAGTGGCTTGAGGGATATTAAATCAATTACTTCTGGGTCGTAACCTTGTTTTTCTAAAGCTTTTACCGCTTGGGTGACGTGATGACGCATCCGTGAGTAAGTCAAGATTGTCACGTCTTTACCAGAACGGACGATTTCTGCCTTATCTAAAGGTAGGTAGTATTCTTTTTCCGGTAAGTCCTCTTTCAAGTTATAAAGCAGGACGTGTTCAAAAAATAGAACGGGGTTATCGTCGCGGATGGCTGATTTCAGCAGTCCTTTAGCGTTGTAAGGTGTGGAACAGGTAACAATTTTTAACCCTGGAACTGCTTGGAAGTAAGTTTCCAGGCGTTGGGAGTGTTCTGCACCCAACTGTCTACCCACACCACCAGGGCCACGAATAACCAAAGGAATTTTAAAGTTACCGCCGGAGGTATAGCGTAGCATCCCCGCGTTGTTGGAGATTTGGTTAAAGGCTAGGAGGAGAAAACCCATATTCATGCCTTCAATTATCGGCCGCAATCCGGTCATTGCAGCACCTACCGCCATACCAGTAAAACTGTTTTCGGCGATGGGAGTATCTAAAATTCTGAGTTCACCGTATTTTTTATATAAATCTTTAGTGACTTTGTAGGAGCCACCATAGTGACCTACGTCTTCACCAAGAACGAATACGCTGGAATCACGCGCCATTTCTTCATCAATGGCTTCCCGCAGAGCGTTGAAGAATAATGTTTCTGCCATTTAGACCTTTTATGTACGACTATTATTTTAGAATCTTATCGTGCCATCGTAGCCAATACGGTGAGCGATCGCACTAGTTGAAAGTTCATTTATCAGTTCCGTGAGTTTATACTTAGGTAGATAGATTTCCGGCTTGAAAAATCTCCTCTACAGTCAAATTCAACTCTGGGAATGTTGCGGACTGAATACGGTCATTTCCCCGAAATTTATTAATCTGATATTCACCATCATCTAAACAGCAAACTAATATAGTAGGTTGTTTCGGCTTGCCAATAAACTCCCTCCCACCTAAAGCAGCATAATCTACAATCCAATATTCAGGGATTCCCATCATTTCATAGTCAGCATATTTTTTGTGATAATCATCACGCCAGTTTGTACTGACTACTTCAATTACCAACGGAATTGAGGCTGCTTGACTCACTGTAGATTCTTTTTTCCAACGTGGTTCATTGACTAAGTTGGGGCGATTTAATATCAGTATGTCTGGAGAATACGCTGATTCACTCTCCACGGGATTGACAAACGCTGTCTTGGGTATGAAATAGGGAAAATTTAAGTGACTGTATTCTAATGTGAGTTTTGTAGCTAAAAATCCAACTATCTCTTCATGGTCGCCCGTGGGTGGTGACATTTCAATAATTACTCCATCATGTAATTCATAGCGTTGTCTTGGGTTGTCTGGATACCAAGCAGCAAACTCATCAAATGTGATTACTTTACGTAAAGTTTGAGTCATGGTGCGATCGTCTGGAAATGAGGGGCTATAGCAATCCTAAATTATTCATGACAAGATGCCCGACTTATGCAAAAAGTCGGGCATCTGCATTTTTCTCCTAAATACGCAATATCCACATCAGCACAAGTAAAAAATGATGTCTAACATTTTTACTTAATCAGTTAAGATAATCACCATCAATCTTCTTCTCTTACCTTTTTCCTTAGAATTATGACCCAGGATGAGTTGTTGGTACTGATAGAGCAAGCGGCTACTGAGGGTTGGAGAGAGTTAGACTTGTCGGGGCAGGAGTTGACTGAGTTACCTGGGGAAATTGGTAAGTTGCAGCAGCTTGAGTCTTTGATTTTGGGAAAGAAGCTTGAAGGTTATGAAGCAGTAAGAGGCCGTATTTTCCAAAAGGTTTTAGGCAACAATTTAAAAACCCTTCCACCCGAATTATTGGATTTGCCTAATTTGCGTAAATTGGATATTAGTGGCAATCCTTTAGAGCGCATTCCCGATGTGGTAACGCAAATACTACATTTACAGGAACTTATCTTAATTCGAGTAGAGCTAACTGAAATACCAGAGGCGCTGGCGCAATTAACCAATCTCACCCAGCTTTACCTCAGTTCCAACCGAATAACCGAGATACCAGAGGCGCTAGCACAACTAACCAACCTCACCCAGCTTGACCTCAGTTCCAACCAAATAACCGAGATAGCAGAGGCGCTCGCTAAATTAACTAATCTGACCGGGCTTGTCCTCAGTTCCAACCGAATAACCGAGATACCAGAGGCGCTAGCACAACTAACCAACCTCACCCACCTTCACCTCTATAACAACCAAATAACCGAGATTCCAGAGGCGCTAGCACAATTAACCAATCTCACACAGCTTGACCTCAGCTCCAACCAAATAACCGAGATACCAGAGGCGCTGGCTAAATTAACCAATCTCACACAGCTTTACCTCGGTGGCAACCAAATAAACGAGATTCCAGAGGCGCTGGCTAAATTAACCAATCTCACACAGCTTGGCCTCGATGGCAACCAAATAAACGAGATTCCAGAGGCGATTGCTAAATTAACCAATCTCACGCAGCTTGGACTCAGTGGCAACCAAATAAACGAGATTCCAGAGGTGATTGCTAAATTAACCAATCTCACACAGCTTGGCCTCGATGGCAACCAAATAACCCAGATTCCAGAGGCGATTGCTAAATTAACCAATCTCACGCAGCTTGGACTCAGTGGCAACCAAATAAACGAGATTCCAGAGGTGATTGCTAAATTAACCAATCTGACGCGGCTTGTCCTCAATGTCAACCAAATAACCCAGATTCCAGAGACAATCGCTAAATTAACCAATCTGACGCAGCTTCACCTCAATGGCAACCAAATAAACGAGATTCCAGAGACAATCGCTAAATTAACCAATCTGACGCAGCTCGTCCTCAGTTTCAACAAAATTACCGAGGTTCCATCGGCGCTGGCTAAATTAAACAATCTGACTCAGCTTGAACTTAGTAACAACCAAATAACCGAGATACCGGAGGCGTTGGCAAAATTAACCAATCTGACCCAGCTTCTCCTCCATAACAACCAAATAACCGAGATACCAGAGGCGTTGGTAAAATTAACCAATCTGACCCAGCTTCTCCTCTATAACAACCAAATAACCGAGATACCAGAGGCGTTGGTAAAATTAACCAATCTGACCCAGCTT
>NZ_CAWUDJ010000052.1:0-36322 GCF_963920875.1 Anabaena sp. CCY 9910
ACTTTCGGCGTTTTTACTTAATTATTCTCTCATGGAAGTGACAACAAAGGGTTAACGTGATGTAAATGAATAGCATAGGTATTTGCTGGTTGTTCTTGCCAAATATAAGCAATGGTTCGTGTCAGCAACCGCAACATTCCCCTAACACGCTGGAAGGTACTTAGGGTTGAGAGTTTATCTGTAAGTAAATCCATCAACGCCGGATGGAAAGGAAAACCATTGCGAAAATCAGCTATTCTATCTGCATTCACCCGTTCAATTGGTAAATCACCACGGTGGGTTATCCATAATTGTTCGTAATTACGAATTACTTCCTGGACTGCATTCTCATCAATGTAAGAAAATAATCGGCGACGCAAAACCTGTACAGTTTCTTGTTCTGTCGTTGGGTTTAAAAGTGTAGCTACTCGCCCTGCAACTTTAGTAGCTTCATCAAGTTTTTCTGCTACGAACTCATTTTCTTGAGAATAAGCATCTGTGGCTTTTCCTTCTTTACCAACTGCTAAAGTGAAAACTACACAAGCATTTGCTGAAGAACTCACAGCTTTAAATAAAGCAGTTAGAAAAGGCGTAAGTTGGTCTTGTTCTTTTCTTCCTTTAATTTTACGTAAGTATATAGATAATTCATCTAATAAAATTAATACTGGTTCATTACCAAATAACTCTTGAATTGTAGCCGCCCCTGGTGCAACTTTTTCGGTATCGCTGTTACGTACTTTCTCGTATCCAGCTACCCCAGCTAATCCATAAGCCAGTTCTCCCCAAGGGGTGTAAGCTCTCAAACCATCACCCAGAGGTCTACCATTTACCGGATCTGCATTTTCTCCATCAAAAGCAGCTAATCTCACCCTGGTCTTGGGGACGAGTTCAGCCTCAATAAATTCCTGAACATTCTCTACGCCTTGCATTCCGTGTGCAGCGTGAGTCAGCGCAATCAAACTATGAGTCTTACCACCACCATACTGAGTATCCAAACGCAACACGGCAGAACCGCCCACGCCTTGCAGCCTTTGACAAACAGTTTTTAATAATGCTTTTAACCCTTGGGTGGGATGAGTATTGGCAAAGAATTTATCGGGTAAAGCATACTCTGGTGGTGCTGTACCATTAATGACCTGAGCCAAATCTGCTGCAAAATCAGACTCTCGAATATTCCCTTTCAATATGTCAGGGCGAGGGCTACAAATTTCAAATAAGGTTTTCATTACATTCGTTTTCTTCGCTAGTCTTAAAAACTGCACGGCAAAACTGCGATCGCTGCCGTCAAAGTTGCGATCACTCATGTTGAAATCAAGTCATACTTGCTTAATTTCAACTGTTTATTTTTCCAAAACTAATAGACGAATACTTCGCCAATAATGCGGCCGCATTATTGGCTATATAATAACTATGATAATTAGGTATTACCTATGTAAAAACACCGTATTTTGACTAAAATCACCCTTTATGTATAGATTTTATGGAATGATAAAATTATTTCTAAACTTACATAAATGGCGATTTTATAAGCTGAATTTTTTGGATTTAGCAGCAACCTCGCAATCCTGTTGGACAGTAACACTTCTTAAAAGTCTTCTTATAAATAACTTTTACAACAAAGTAAAGAATTGTATTTTTATATTGCTTAAATCTAAATTCTCAACTCAGCAGCAAAAAATATATCAACAGTGCGGATAGAAATCCAACAAAATACGGTAGTGTTTGGAAACTAAGCTTTAACTTCAATATGATAAGCGTTTCAGCATCTACACAATTTTGAGTAGCGATCGCCTGGAGAAAATTCACAATCAATCTTCCTGGGAAACTGAAGCTTGTTCTTTAGCTACAGCCTCAGCAATAACCTGCCGTAGCCACTCAGAACGGTTTGGTTTGTTACGCACGTAAGTATCTAATTCCTCTGGCAGCAGTACAGAGATAGGTTTTGCACCAGATTTTACTCCTACTCCTTTTGATTGAAAGCGAGTAGCAATATCGTTTCTTTCCATAGTAATTAGCCTTTTGCTATAAGCCTATCTTAGCAAATCCCGTATATATATGGCAATACATTAATTATTTTAATCATTCAACAGGTCAAAAATCTTGATATACCCATATATATATGGGATAATTAAAGAGTGAGAGATAGGAAATGGAGTGCCAAAAAGACTCCCGGCAACGGAACCGATACCGAAGCATAAAGCCCAAGAGCGTAGTGCCAAATCCAAAACTCTTACATACACAACAGAAAAAGCACCCCCGACGACCAATCTAACGGTGCTTTTTCTGATTTCTAATCAATAAGAGGATTGTAACACATGAATTTGTTTTCTAACACCCTCATATTTCACTCAGAAATAGAAGCGCAATTAGTAGCCGAGCAAGTTTACAACTGCACGTTAGATAAAAACATTCTCACATACCCTATTCAAGAACAACGGGCAGTAAATTTAGCAATCAGTCTAGCTCAAGTTAATTTACCAATAAATGAAGGTGAAAGCTGCTTGCTCCCCTTCCCACAACATGAACGAGAATGTCAAGATGAAGATTCACCACAAATTTATGTAGCTTGTTTATCTGCATACAACAATGGCAAGCTACACGGAATGTGGATTGACTGTACACAAGATGCAGAAGAAATTCAAGAAGATATCGAATGGATGTTATCTTGGTCGCCCTGTCGTAATTATGAAGCTTGTGAAGAATGGGCAATTCACGATTTTCAAAACTGGCATGGTATTCACCTTGATGAGTACGAAGACATCAATAAATTAGCTGAACTTGCTCAAATTTTATCAGAGCATGGCGCAGCCTACGCCGCTTATTATCAACATGACAGTAGTGAAGCCAGCGTAGAAGATTTTCAAGACCATTATTGGGGTGAGTACAAAAACGAAGAAGATTTTGTTTATGACCAACTCGAACAACAGGGATTGATTAAAACCTTAGAAGATATGGGTGTTCCTAGCTTCTACCTCGATTTAGAAGCCATAGCCCGCGATTGGTTCATAGATTCTTACTATTCAGTAGATGAGAGTTACAACAAAATCTATGTTTTCAGTCGCTACTAATTAATAAAAAATGACCGGAGGTAATTTTAGTCACCTCTGGTCATTTTTTATCGGATATAATTTTCATCGTTAATTTATCTAATAACCTAAAAAATCAGGGCATATCTCACTTTTACATCCATAGGGATGAATTGCACATATTAGCTGATTATCTCCATAAAATTCGCCATCATAATTAATACATCCTTTGCAGCTTGAACAAGTAAAATAATCATCTTCATCATATTCTTCATCTTCATATCCTCTTAAGGTTTCCCCGCAGTTAGGACAAATATTTATCTCTCTACCGTTATCTTCTATTAAACAGGTTTCAATGAATAAATCACCTCTAAAATATGGGTAGCTACAATTATGATTTTCTATGCGTGCTGCTTCATAATACGGATCAATCTCCCAGAATTGTTGAGGAGCAGTTCTATACGGAATCCCTGATAAATCTCCGGGAATCCAAAGTTTACCACTGTGATAAATGCGTGTATTAAAAACTGAATCATCATGTGAAAGATTTTCTAAATTGCATCTACTTTTTGCTTCTACATAATTAAAAGTACGATGAACTACTCTAATAACAGTTTTCCATATTGGTGATACTTGTATTACTAAATACTCACTCTCTCCAAATTCAGGGTTATGTTCTAACGCCACACTTTCTTGTAAAAATTGAAAATCTTCTGCGGTATCCATCTCTACCTATAGAATTATTCAAGAATTTAGCAATCAAGAACAAGCTTTACTAATTGATGAAGTCAGTAAGGGTAGTTGCTAACTACCCGATTACCTTAAACATCAATACTGAAACTAGGCTGACTAATTAACGCTTACGGTTGGATTTTTTTGAAGATGATTCTTTGATGTAATCACTAGGAATCACCACTGTTTCTTTATCCAATCGCAAAAAGTAACAGTAACTTGTGGTATTGGGACAGGCGATCGCAGAAGGGAAGTTAACCCCCAAAGCGAAACCCAAAGATATAAAAATACCAAACGCTCCCAAATAAAATAACCAACCTGACCACCCTGAAGTAATCCATCGCGCAATATGAATGAGATTGACTCTAAATTGCTGCGATCGCTGACTACGTAGTTTTGCTTGTTTTTGTTCAGCTTCAATCCACTGCTGAGATTTACTCAGTTTATTCAAAGCTATTTCTACGGCTCGACGTTGGGCGACTTGTTCAACAGTTTTCCGTGCCTCAACCTCAATCGTGTATTTCTCATCAGCTATTCGGATGTTGACCCATTCTCCGATGTCGGCGGCAAGCTCATTAAAGGCGGCTGCGGCGGGAATGCTGGGGAAGTCGGCTTTTTTCCCATGACCCTAGCTTTAAATGCTTCTCTTAGTTTCTGCCACTCCTGTTGAAATTGAGATGATTTCATTTCCTCAACTAAGGACTGCAAATACAATTTGGGCAACCCAGCCATATCACCCTTGGCCTTCTGCCTCACCATCTCCCGAATTAACTCTCGCTCTTCTACACCCAATAAAGCTGTAGTGTCTCCTAGCTCTTCCAGAAGCTGATCTGTATCTATGTCTCCTTCTGGTGTGGAGTCATTGGTACTTAACCCAAAATGTTGAGCCACATCCTCAAAGGATTTATGTTGTTTTTTAATTAAATCGCAAGCCTCAAGGAAGCGATCGCACTCAGGCTGAGAATATTCATCCTGTTCTGGTAGTCCACAGGCTTGTAATACTTGCATTGTTTCTAACAGGGTCAATTTAAACCCTTTATCACGGGCTTTAGCTAGTAACTCGGTAATATCTAACGGTTTAATCTTCCTTTTCTTCTTACCTTCTGGAGCTTCATTTTCTGGTGCAGTGGATGTAGTAGATGTATCAGAGTGCTGTTGTTTGACTAACTCAACTGCTTGTTGAAAATCGACCGCCGCAATTTCTTCATCGCCATACTCCTCTTTATCTACAGGCAACCCGCAAACTTCCAGAGTTGCACTCACATCTTCTGCTGATAAAGCATACATATTCTGTAAGGCCTCTTTTGTATAAGGCATATTACCCCTCACTAATTAAATAATCCTTCAAAAGTGCCGTCATCTTCGTGATGTATTAACTGCTCTAAATCTGACTGCGAAGTATCAGAAGATACTTCAGGAGCAGTTGATGGTTGCAAATCAATATCAACCTTTGGTGTTTTGGTCACTGGCGCAATTGGTTTTGTACTTGTGGCTGGTTGTAAGACAACATCTTCTAGATCCAGCCCAAAACTTTCAGCTAGATAACTAATATGCAACTTCAAACGATAAACAGCGTTCTTGGCGCACTGCTTTAATTCCTCTTCTGAACACCCTGCATTCCTCATGGCAAACGGTAGCCAATAGGGAACAAGGGCAGAAAACACTTTATCTCTCTCGGTAAAAGCTAAAGTTTCCTTGGTTTTGAGAAAGTTGACCAGGGCTTTATTAGATTCTTGGGCTTCCAAGGCAATACGGCATCGGTACTCAATTGGCTTATCCATTGGCAGTACCTACCTGTACTTTATTCTGCTTCATACTGCTACCGCATAGGTAGAAAAATAATCCATAAACGTCGGTGAGTCGGTATTGCAGGGAATTGGCAGCAACTTGAGAGAAGTTATTGGTGATTTGTGATTCTAAATGGTCACACCAGTTAACCGTTGTTGCAGAAAACAGATTATTTAGTTGAGAGCGAAAGTAGTAAGCAGTACCGCCCCCAATAATCACTTCATTGACATCGCGGGGAACTTGCAACTTCAACCAATTGGACAACATCATCCAATATTCCTTTCTGCCGTTAGTTACAGCAGTTCTAATCGTGGTTAATTCATGCTCTTTGTAAGCGGCATCTACAGCTGCCAACCCTTCTAAGGCTTTAGGATTAATATTTCGTCCCGCCTTACAAATCGCCGCCGTTAACTGATGGGCATTTAAGCCGGAGGTTTGCGCCATTACGGATTCAATCATTTTGGAGAATCCCAAAGGTTCTGTTTTCCCCTTGCTCATTTCCCCACGTTCAATCAACAGGATAGAAGTGTCTCTGTATCCGAGCATGATCACAGCAATAGTCTGGTCTTTGATACTAGAGCCAGGGGCGCGGCCTCTAGTCAGGATACCACCACCTTCTGGAAGACACATAAAAGCATCGACTGCAAAGGATTTAGAATGTCCTTTGAACTTATAGCCAGCTAGTGCCTTAGTGATTAACTCCTGAAATAAAGCCCTATCTTGGTATTCTCCCCACGGAAGCAGGATACCTAATCTGATAGACGAGTTATTCGGTAAATCATGTTTAGAAGCGATCGCTCCCACCATCGCCAAAACTTTAGGTAAAGCTAGTTCAAACTTGCGGCGTTGCAGTTGCAAATCTGCATTAAAGCGTTTCCTCGCTAAGAAGCCCACAGCTTGAAAATTGTTTTGATATTCAATCCAAGCACTGTTTTCAGGAGAAGAACTACCCACCTTACTTTGTTCATAGGCTTGTAAACTTTCTAGAGGGACTGTAGCGACTTCCGGCTCCATCAAAATAAGTTCTGGTTTAAAGCTTTCCAAGGTGTAAAAACATTTGAGAAACGAACCACCCGGATCTACTGCCAGTGTTAATGGGTTCATAAAATTTGATGACTCAGTAGATAAAATTCTTGGTAGCAAAACAAATCAGTGCGCTATGCCAGATTTATGTAAAATCTATGGTAAACTCTGGTAATTTTCATGTTTATACTATGTGAAAATCATGTCATTTTCATGGGAACTCTAAGTTTCTTAACATGAAAGTTATGTGAAATCCTTGGTAAAACTATGGCAAATTCATGTCAGATTGATGTGCAAACCATGTAAGTTTTAAAAATTTGAATCCTCGCACAGTACGCAAAATTTTTTTGCCAGAAAAAAGCAGTTGTTTTAAAATTTAGTTGGGCAGAAAAATTCTGTATTAACTAATATAAAGTTTTGAATTACAAAATACTACATCAAGTAAATGCTTCGCTTTTGAAGACCCAAGCGCATCAAATGATGTCGATGTGCTTCTGGGAGAATAGCTATTACTGGAGTAGTCAACCCCCTGCTAAAAAACAATATTCTTCTGAGGTAGTGATTCGGGTAGCTGATTTTAAAACAGTCAGTTGGCTAGGTTTTAATTTTTGTAAATACCATGCTCAAGGAGTAAGAGTCTTTCAAGAATTACCAAACAATGAAAAATTCTTTTATGAGCTAAAGCCTAACTATTACACATCATTCAAAGTGTGGTGTGTTGATCATAAACACTTCTATAAGTTAGTAAGCGAACTCAACAATTATGCAGATATAAAACTTGAATTTATCATCAACAGTCCTCACCAAGTTCCTGAACTGTTTCAACCATTAAACCTAACTTTTTTTGAAAGGAGTGAGGGGTGTTAACAGGCAAAAACTCAGAACCACAGCAAGCAGTACATTACTTCATGGAAGGCTATTACCAAGAAGGTACTTCGCGCTGGTCTGGTAAGGGAGCTAAAAAACTTGGATTATCAGGAGCAGTTGATCATCAAGAGACATTTTCTAACATCGTCAATGGGCGATCGCCTGATGGCAGCCAAAACCTCTGTGCCAGAAAGTTAGACTCTTCACAACGACGAGCAGCAACAGACTTTACTTTCTCTGCACCGAAGAGTGTTAGTTTGCAAGCGTTGGTAGGTAAAGATGAACGGCTGATTACTGCCCATCAGTTAGCAGTGCAAAAAACCATTAAACTGATTGAAGAACGTTATAGCTACACCAGAGCCACAACCGAGAAAGGGCAAGAACTTCTCCCAACTAATAACCTAGTCATCGCCGAGTTTGACCACATTGAAACCAGGGAACTAGACCCGCATCTCCACACCCATGCTTTGGTCATGAATATGACGCAGCTTGAAACTGGTCAGTGGTACAGTCTTTTCAATGATGAAATTTTCAAAAATAAGAAATTTCTGGGCATGGTGTACCAGAACCACCTAGCTCTTGAGGTACAAAAACTAGGTTACGAGGTAAAAGCTTTAGAACACGGGCAGTTTGAGATTAAAGGCTTTCGAGATGAGGATTTAAGAGAGTTTTCTAAACGACGGCAACAGATACTCAACGCCGCAGGGGAAAACGCAACTTGGGCAGAGCGAGAAGCGGCTTGGACTGCCACCCGTAACATCAAGCAGAAAATCAACCCTACGGAATTGAAAGCCAAGTGGCGAGAGGAAGCAGCAGCACTGGGTGTCAAGTTTGTACAACTGCAAGAAGCGCAACCTTTGCAACAACCCCGGTTAGTCAGTTATGAGAATTTAGAGGAGGCGATCGCTCACTGTTCAGAAAGAAATGTAGCTTTCACCCAGGAAGATTTGGAGAAATTCATTCTTAATCAAGGTTTAGCTACGGATGTCAGCCAAATTGAGCCGCTAGTGCAAACCAATCCTGAATTACTCAGCCTATCTTCTCAAAAGCGCGACTTTACAACCTTGGCAGCAGTCAACCGGGAATTAGCAACCATTAAATTGATGCAGTCTGGACAAGGTAAAGTTAGCTCACTCGCACACCCGGAAGTAGTTGAAAACCATCTCCAAACAACTGCTTTGAACGCGGATCAGCGTCGAGCGGTACTGACCACAGCAACCACAACAGACCAATTTACAGCATGGCAGGGGGTAGCGGGTGCTGGTAAAACTTTCGCTCTCAAGGAATTGAAGGAAATTGCCACCACATCAGGCTACACCATCAAAGGCTTTGCCCCCAGTTCGATGGCCGCTAAAGTCTTGAGTCAAGAGTTAGATGTTCAAGCCCAGACTGTTGCTAGATTACTGGTGTCTGAACCACCCCTAGAGATTGAACCCAATCAAATTTGGGTGGTGGATGAAGCAGGGTTACTGAGTGCTAAAGATGCCCTTGCTCTTTTAGAACGGGCTGCCCTTGAGCAAGCCAGAGTTTTGTTAGTGGGAGATACAAAACAGTTATCAGCAGTAGAAGCTGGCAACCCGTTCAAGTCTCTGCAACAGGCGGGGATCAAAACCAGCTACCTAAACGAATCTAATAGGCAACGTGCGCCGAAGCTGAAATTGGCAGTAGACTTGATTGCTGATGGTCAAATTGAGGAAGGATTTAACCGTTTGGATGAAAACGGTTGCATCCAGAGTGTAACAGCACAATCCAAAATTGCGGCGATCGCCAGTGACTACATAACAGCCACACCCGAACAAAGAGCGCAAACCCTCGTATTAGCTGGAACCAATTTTGAGCGTTTGGCAATCACACAAGCGATTCGGGAGCATTTGAAATCTGAAGGCAGTTTAGGTACTGCGACCACCATCACCCAACTGCAAGCCAAAGACTTAACTTCAGTACAAATGCGCTACACCCATAACTTTGAACTGGGTGATATGGTCATGCCCACTCGCAGTTCCAAACGCCGGGGGTTGGAGAAAGGCCAGTTATATGAAGTGGTGGGTAAGGATAATGACCAACTAACCCTCAAAGGTAGTGATAGTAAAGACTTTCAGGTAGACACGGGATTTAGGAAAGCGGTTTACCACCGTCAAAATATTGAAATTGCCGAGGGCGATCGCCTACGCTGGACAAAAAACGATCGTCAATTAGGACGACGCAACGGTCAGGAGTTTGTAGTTAAAACCATTGCTGGTTTTAACGCTCAAATCGAGTATTTAGATAGTGGTCAAACTGAATTTATCAACCTACAACAAGCCCAACACCTGGATTATGCAACAGTCAGCACTACGTACAGCAGCCAGGGCAAAACGGCAGACCGAGTGCTGATAGGGGCGGATTACACTATTGGGCAAGAAAGCTTTTATGTTGCGGTTAGCCGTGCTAGGTATGAATTAAAACTATATACGGAAAATAAAGACGATTTACTAGCCTTGGCGCAGTCAAGTAGGGCTAAGGAAAATGCGCTGGCGCTACTACGGCAGAAAGAATTAGAGAAGCAACGCCAGTCAAAACTAGAGAAAGAAAAGGTTACATCTACTGCGATTGTAGCGAAGGAACCGCGAAGCCCAGGAGCGCAGGAGCGCAGGAGCGCAGGAGCGCAGGAGCAGGGGAGCAGGGGAGCAGAGGAGCAGAGGAGCGCAGGAGCAGAGGAGAAATCTTATACTAATTCTTCCCCTCTGCCCCCCAGCACCTCTGCCCCTCTGCCCAATTCCTCCCCTCTGCCCCCCAGCACCTCTGCCCCTCTACCTACTTTCACTCCCAAACCTGTTACTAAGAAACCAGTCCATAAAGCAGCACAGCCAAAGGTAGCATTTTGGACTCCAGATAAAATGGCTGAAGTGCCTGAACAGCTAGACTCCCAACACTGGCAAGAACTGGTATTTGGTAGTGCCATTCACCCTCTAATTGCTGCCTGTAACTTTAAAAGTCTGCACCAAACCAGAGATTGGGAGCATGAGGCTTGGGAATACCTCATGTACAGTGAGCATCTGCCACGCACGAATACAGGTAGGTTATCGTCGGGAATCATGAGTAAGTATACTCATATTGAAGATGGCGGCTGGTGGTGTGATGCTGGCGTTAATCCCAAGTCTTTTGCTAACTTACAGCCTGGGGATAAACCTGATAGAACATTGTGGGGATGCTACAAACCCAATAATCCTAGAGAAAAAGCTGATAAACCCGGCAAGTTCATTAAATATGAGCATCCACCCAAAACTGAACTTAGTATTTTCTTGCTTGATGTACCGGATGAGGTAGCAGACCGTATCTATGAAAAACATGGGGTACAGCCAAGCGACAGCGATCGCCTTAGTGGATTTTGGTATTGTGTTTGGAAACATAACCTCCCAGCCACGATCACGGAGGGAGCTAAGAAAGCAGCCAGTCTGTTAAGCCAAGGTCATGCTGCAATTGGACTACCCGGAATTTATGCTGGTTATCGCAGTAAGGATGAGCTAGGGGAAAAGGTGAAAGCTAGACTCATGGACGAGTTAGCTGTTTTCGCCACACCAGGGCGCGAGTGTACCTTCTGCTTTGATTACGAGACGCGACCCGAAACGAAGCAGAACATAGAGATTGCTATCTCACGCACTGGTAGGCTACTGGAAGAACAGGGGGCTAAGATCAAAGTGGTAACTTTGCCAGGGCCGGATAAGGGGGTTGATGATTTGATTGTGTCTCACGGGCCACTGGCATACGAGAAGGTATATTCCGAAGCATCAACCCTCAAAGCATGGCGAGATAACAATAATCAACAACGACATACCCCACCAGCCCCGCCCAAAAAATTGAGCGACTTTGAACGAAAACAACGACTTCAAGAGCGTTTTTCTGGTGAACTGACTCAATCAGCATTTAAGAAAGTAATTGATGGACTGACTGACCAAGAGCTACTGTATTTAGAACAAGCTGTTAAGGAATATTTTTCAGAGACAGTAGCACAAGTGCAGTCACCAATTGATAGGCAAACTATTGAAAGTCAAATTAGCCAGTTACAACAACAACTTGATAGCTTGTGGATAAAACACTCCCAACAAGAAAAAGCTATCAGAACGATGGAGCTTATTCCGCTTCATCAGTTGAGTAATAAGTATGAGTTAATGCTAAATCAGCAATTAGAGACTATCGGCACTATCAAAGAATTATTTACTCAGAAACAGCAATTAGAATCAGATGTATCACAATGGGAAATCCAGGCTCAAAAGCATGAAATCTGGAAGAGAGAACCAAAAACTATAGAGATGAGTACCATTTATAATTTACTCAAAACTCCTCAATTACAAGAGCGTTTAACAACCATTAAGGAGACACAAAAACAAAGAGAACGAGAAGTTAAAGCTAAATTGACTATTTCCCGTCAACCGTCTCCACAACCGAGACGAGGTTTTAGAAGATAAAGTTAGCGTCTGAGTTTTGATGATTGTGAATGAGTCGGTGCTTGGGGTTTCAAATAATTATGAACAACAGTTTCTATTTTGTTGAGAGATTCAACATCGCTTTCTGTTGCAGCAGTTGTTAAGTCACCTTCTACCATGACAGGTCTACCATCTTTAGTTGTAATCGAAAGATTATTACCCTGTTTATGAAAGTTAAAACTTTTACTTTCATAAGTCATTGAACCATCTGCATTTGTTTGACCAAAAAGACGCAGCATGGAGTCAACACTTTTAGCAATGGCTTTCCCTTTAGCCTCCATCACACTATTTGTTACCTTTTCATAGTTCTGCTTAACAGTATGATTGAGTGCAGAATTTATATCTCCAACAGCTTGAGTTACTTGCTTGTGAACTGTATTTACTTCTTCAGAAATTTTGCTACTAACAGCACCTAAAGCGCCTTGATGACGTTCTACACCCTGTTGAATTTCACTCTGTACAAGCCCCTTAACTTCACTAATACCAGTTTTGACAACATCGGCTTGTGTTTTTAAGTCATTCTTCATCGCCTCCATTTGAGATTGCATTTCAGTTTTTAAAGACTCAATCTGATTTTCTAGTTGAGCCTTAATTTTATCAATCTTTGGAGTCAATGCTGACTGAATTTGTGTCTTAATTTCCTCTATTTTTGGAGTTAAATTATATTTAACTTGTTCATACAAGCCTTGGGCAGATTTTTTGACATTAGTTTCGAGTTTACCTATCCAGTCTTTCAAAGATTGGTTCTGTACATGGGGAGTATTACGATTATTGACTGCCGTTAAACCTTTCTGTAACTGCTCAATTGTTCTCTGTTGTGTATCAAAAGCAGCCTTGAGGTTGTTAAATTCAGTTAATAGCGAGTTAATCTCTTCTGGAGATTTCTGTTGTTGATTACTGAAATTATCAATTACTTTCTGTTGTGATTCAACCTGTCGCTGTAAAGTATCAACTTGACTTTGCAAATCTTTGATAGTAGCTGGTGATTTCTGAGGAGATTTAGCGACATTCTTAGTTTGGCTAGTAGTTAAGTTTTGAGCCGTCTTAGTAGCTAATTCCAGCTTATCTGTTATGACTTTTCCGTCTTTGACATGAAAAGCCTTGTCCTTACCAATCATAATTCGGACAGAACCTTTCAGTTCTTGGGGAGAATTGATAGCCTTTTGCAACTGCTCTACTAAATCTGAATTGACCAGATTTATCGATACTTCCCCATGAGGCTTTCCTTTATACTGAAGTTCTCTACCTACAAAAATTGATATATCCTTATTGGCATCTGCTCCTTGAAATTGTCCTTTGTCCATAACTTTCTGCAAGATATCATTGAGGATTTCTAAATAATCTTGCTGTATCTGTTTACTCTCGGCTTTAATGTCATCCATGATTTTCTACCTGTAAAACAGAATTTAACAATACAGATGGTTCAATCACTAAATTTGGTAAAATTACACCACCCAACCGATTGAGGATTTCTTGACCTTCAACTTGGATATAAGCCCATTGGTCATCAATCTGCACAGCAATAGACTTTGTATTAAGGTCTAAATCATCTAGCCTATAGTCCTCTAATTCTCCATTGACAATAAACACATGAGGACTGGGGGTATTGCCGTAATAGATTTCAATCATTTCTGGGATATAGTTGTCTGGAAATGGCGGTTCATCCCAAAATTCAGCCGCGTTCATGATATCAATTCGATGTTCATTAGCTAAGGCCGCAATATCTAACGGTAGTTTAGCTAAAAGACCTAATTCATAATCGGAAAACTTATTCATCTTCTCCTCCTAAATTTCATTCTGCATAATCTTTTCAGCTTCCGCCTTTTCTTCTACTAAAGGCAATAACCTTTCGGCTTCTAATCTTCTGATTTCTAATTCTTCACCAGATGGCTCTCTCAATGTTGATTGAGTTATGAATTTTTGCTGTAATTTGTACCATTCCTTTACGCTCTCTACTTCAGAATTTCTATCAGCTTGGGGAATCTGAATTTGTTCTAATAGCGGTAGCCCTACCTCTCTGCCTCCTCTAAATCCAGGGCTAACAATTATGGCTCTACCTTCTGGTAACGAGTTAAACTGATTAATTTCAAATAGGTTCCTAGTGCTGTTTTGTTCAGATAAGGATGTGCTGGCTCCTCCTTTCCCGCCAGAGGTACGAGAACGCTCTTTATGCTTAATTTGTTCATCTCCTAAGAAGTTACTAAACCTTTGCCCAGCTACATCATCTTGCGGATTAAAAAAGGCTTTTGTTGCACAACCACCAAAAATAGCGTTAGCAACTTCCTCTGAATATGCTTTTTCAAGCTGTGAAATGTTCTGGAAACCCAAGATAGAAACTAAGCCATCTTCGCGGTTCTGATTTAGCCAATCTACTAAAGCAGGAAGGTATAAAGTAGGTAATTCATCCAATGCTAAAACTAGAGGTTCAGTTCTTTTTTTAGCAACATTTCGACTTACTAAAATATGCAAAATGGAAACTAAAAGTGGGGCTATGACATCCCGTTTTTCTTTGTCCATGCCGAAGATGACCATCTTCCGTCCTTTCAAGTCCAAGGGGATATTTGTTGTTCCACAGAACGCAGACAAGGTTGATGGAGTCATAAAGCGAGTGAACAAACCGCTTGTTGTACCAACAATGCTGGAGGCTGTTTCTGGGCTACCAGCTACGGATAAGAATTGGTCAAAGGCAACTTTCACCCAAGGATTTAAGTCTGCTTGCTGAATGCGGTCAATCAGCCTGGGTAAACTGAGAAGTTGATGGCACATCATAATGTCGGGGAAGCTTGTACTGCGTGCCAGCATAAAAATAGCTTGTGCCAGCTGATCTCCTGCATTAGCAAAAAATCCGCTATCGGAAGAGTCGCCACTTGTTAGCTTAAAATTACGGTTCAGGACGATCGCTAACTGACGTGCCATCTCTGCATCAGTCGGACTGCGGAGAAAATCAAGGGGATTTGCTACCCCTGACTCTGGAAAGCCTGGAGACAGTATTGTTACTTCATAACCACGCTCTACTGCATACCCTGCCAGCTTGGGTGCTTGTCCTTTGGCTTCTGCTTTTTCTGACTCTTGATGACAATATTTATAATCGTAGATGATTATTGGTAGCCCCTGGTCGATGGCGGAACGTATCAGAGGATTAATCAGAGAGAAGGTTTTACCAGATCCCCCACTTCCTGAAACTAAAATGCCACGCTGCACATCTGGCAAATAAAGCCTGTTTTTATCTTCTGGAATGTTGGTAATGCGTTTGTTGCCAACAACTTGGAATTTAGTACCTCTGGGTGTACCGATATATAAAGCTACTCTGTTATGTCTGTGTTCAGTAATCTGTTTACAGGCCAGCTTACGAGCTGCTGTTTTCTCCCTACCTCCTGCCCATCGCGCCCGTGCTAGTTTGTTTGTTGCTCCTCGCCCTTCCATTGTTTTGGCTAACACCAACGCTCCAACACTTACAAGTAATCCCAAGCCCATCGGGGAGAAGAAGGCATCATAGAAGTTTTGGGGAATGACATTATGCGCGGGAGGGGCTGTCTTCAGTGTAGATGTTTCAGGCATCGCTACCCCCTACCGAGAATGACTAAATCATTCTCTTGAACTGGAACCCAAGGGACTGGCCCAATAAAGTAGGGAGTGCAGGATTTTCCACCTAAGAAGAAGTTCATGCAGATCCGAAAGAATAGCCCGAAATTAGCTGTACCTGTGGATTCATTTACACTCGTAAGCACAACTTTGAAACCTGAACCATAAACTAGCCTTCCTGTAGGTTCTTTACCTCCGTTGACACGTTGCAATATGCCAAAACCACCGTCTACTTGTTGTGAGGAGCCAGAAGCCCAACGCTTACCGTAGAGGTTGCCTTGCTGTCCGGCGACATCCCCCAATTCCAAATAAGGACACTCTTGACCTACTCCACAGGCGACAACAACAGTTTTATCAGAACGAGTGACTTTACCAGACACAAAGTAATTCTCTCTTGCCCTTGAATCCCCACGCTCCGATTTTCCTAGAACCACAGAGGCTATACCTACTACATCAAGCCCAGAGTTAATTGTCTGAGGCATTTTGTCAAAGGGGACTTTATTTAAAAGTGGCACTTGATTAATAAAACTTTGCTGCCAGTTTTGAAATTTACTGATTCTTGTTTCCGTCAATTTGGGGATTGAGGTTAACGCATATTTGCTCAAATCTAATTGACTTAATGAAAGTTTACTTACTTTAGTGTTGTAATTTAAGGCTTGTGAAAGTGTCCCGCCTGTATAAATTCCGGCTTTTTGCAGTAAGTCCTGAATCGGTTTAATTCTCCTAACATTAATATTTCTTAGGCTAGGAATCGCTTTGACTAAAGACCCTATAGTTTGCCACTTCATCAATCCAAAATCTTCTAATGTCAATTGATTATTTTGGTTGGCACTTCTTGAAGCTATCATTTGTAATGTGAATTGACTTTGTGCAAAGGCTTCATCCACATCCCCTAACATAATTACAGAATCAATATCCTGTCCGGCTGACCAAGAACGGGAGGGGTTATAGCCTAATTTACTAGCAATATCTGGAGTTATATTGATATATCCTGGCTCCTGAACTGGATTTAAGCTACTCCAGCTTATTTTCGACCAATCGGGAGATTTTAGTTGATATTTACCTGATGTGTAAGTAACTGTGGGAATTTCTGCCACTGCTGCCCTTGGCAATTCTAACAATGACACAGCAAGTAAAGACGTAGATACTATTGATAAAATAGCTTTCTTCAAAATCATTAGTTTTGCCCCCATTGGATTAATTTATTGAAGAGTTCTTGGGGAATACCTGATAATTTAATAGCTTCGTCTCTCGCTTTACCCCTTCTGAGTAAGCGGATAGTATCTTGTGCTTTACGCCATTCTCCAGACTTAGGTTTAACTACACCGTTACTAACAGCTACCCCTAATCCATAAGCCACAGCATTAGCATCATTTCTTTTTAATGCCGTACCTACTTGTAGAGAATTGGTTGCTGATAGATTTACTTTGCTTTCAGGGGTTCCTTCTACAGGTTTATTAGTAGTTCGCCGTGATAAATTTTGATGAGGATTAATTTTTGCAGCTGTCGAAACTCTTGAGTCTGGGGCATTAAGAAAGTTATTGTTGACCACTTGTTCACCTCCCCTACTCTTCCGCTCCCGGACTCCCCCTGCTTCCCCTACTCCCCTGCCCCTCTGCTCCCCTGCCCCTCCGCTCCTACTCCCAGAACTTGGCACTGGTCGAGAACTAATTGCAGTTACAGGTGGTTTTTCTACTAACAGAGTCCTGGGTCTGTCAGAGTCCGGTTTAATAATTAGGGCTGTGTATTCTGGTTTACCTCCAGCCGGTGTTAACTTGAATTGATAGTGTTTTTGACCTTCAGCACTAGCAGTAATTACTGTAATTACTGTACTGCCATCTTGACTAGAAGTTAAAGATGGGAAACTAATCGGTTTTATCTGCCTCAAAAATAAAACTGTAGCTCCTCCAGTCCCGCAATTCTCATCATTTGATACCCCACGTTGACATAAGCCGCCATTTGAAGTTAGGGCAAAACGTGATGGATCTCCTAGCCAGACTTGTTTGATTGTTTCACCTGTAGGGATGAAGTTAATGGTTAATCCATAACCACTCCATACTTTTAAATCAATTCCTCTACTATTGCTTCCTTGAGCATCCTGTGAATACACATTTCTGGCTGGTGGTAATGCTGAAGATATGCCAATATTACCACCGATAACTAACGTAGTTGCCAGTAAAATAGCTAAACTTTTCATATCGAAATAGAATGATTTACAAAAACTTGTACTTGCTGTCCTGCTTCAATTACAAAAACTTGTTGTTGCTGATGTAGCCCTTGTATTTGCCGCTCGTTTGAGTTTTTCATCCTGTCTAAAATTTCATTGATACTACCTTGAGCAAAACCAGCTACTAAATCTTTTTCACCGTTATTTGTAGTGGTAGTGGTCGTACCTAATGAACTAATTGTTGTCTCTGAATTAGCTCGATTTTGAATTTCCGCTACCTTAGATAAACCAGATAGTAAGGATGCCATGAGTGAAGAGCCTAAATTATTACCACCTTTACGCGATTTAGCTTTTAGTAAATTCCCGTTCTGACCTAATACCAAAATAGAATTTGCTGGCAATTGTCTTTCTTGTGTTGTGCCACCACTATTAACCAGTGCAGCTATCGCCGTCATTTGGGCTATTTCTGAATTCGTTGGGTTAACAACAGCAACAATATAAGCACCTTTGGGTAAAACTTCCTCTCCATCAAATGCTTTCAAGGGTTGGGAGAGCCTAATTAAAGAAGTCTGCCCTTCCTGCTGATTACTGACGCTACTACCTACCCAAGCAATGGGAGTTTCCATCACTCCGGCGGCACGAGTTCCCACTAGTACCCGTTTGCCATCATAATTAATTGGTGGTTGAGACGAATCTGGATTTGGGTAAGAAGCACTGACTGGTCTAACTCCTGTACCTCCCTCTACTTGGGCATTTTTTAAATCTGGTTGTTCATAGTTTGATTCACCATTACTAGAGTCGCTAGAGGAGTAATTTCCTACATTCGCTGCTGCTAACCATTCCTGCATCGGGTCTTTGGGGGTGGTTCTCACCAAAGGTAATGGCTGGGAACTGCTAACATTAGGTCTGACGGTTACAGGTTTCGGCTGAGAGGCAGGGGGTACAGAGATAGGGGCAGGAGAGAACGGCTGTCTAGGTGTATAAGCGGCTTGATAGCTTCTACTTGGTCTAGTTACGGGAGCAGGGGGCGGTGGCACTTGGTAAGTTGTTGATTGCCTTGGTATTGGCTGAGTTCTCACAGTAACGGCAGTAGTTGTAGGGATGGTTGTTGGTGATGGTGTAGGTGATACATCCCCATGATCTTTTTTACTAATGGCTTGTAATTCGCCTTTTTGAGAAGTGATAGCGATCGCTGTTTTTAGCTCTCCTTTCTCATTTTCTTCGTTGTCTGGTTTAACCTCTGGAGTAGTTTTTGTGTTTTGTTCACTTTGATTATTGCTGGATGAATTTAAAGCTCCTGTTAGTGTGCCAATCATCGTTGCAAAACTGAGAACTAACAGTAAAACTCCACCGGAGATTGTTAGTCCTTTTAATAAAGGATGTCCAGCTACTGGACGAGTAGTAACAACTTCCTCTGGCTCACTTTGTGGTGCATTGACTGTTGATTCTGCCGATGTTGTTGAATCAGCTTTCATCTCTGCGCCATTCATCTGTGCAAATTCTTGGCTACGATTACCATTGCTGGTAGTAGCTTTAGAGTTAGGCTGCTCTGCAACTTGATTCGACATAAAGCACCTCTAAGAATTCAGTATTCAGAAGTCAGAATTCAGAATAGAATTCGTATAGCTAGTTAATAGCCTACTGACTTCTTCAATCTGGAACATTAACTGTGAAGTATCGCCATATTCCAGGTCACGCGAAAGTATTAAGTAGTATCGGCATTCTTCTAAAGAACCTTGTGCAATGTTCATAAATCTTGCTTTGTCTGCTACTCCTTTTTTTTTAAATCCTTCAGCTATATTCGCGGGAATGGATACTGCTGCTCTTCTAAATTGAGAAGTTAGTCCATACATTTCTGATTTAGGAAATTCACCTGTAAATCTATAAACTGATAAAACGAACTGATGAGCTTTCTGCCAAACTATCAAATCTTGAAATGTTTTTGCAGGTTGTCTCATTTATTCTGACTCCTGAATTCTGACTCCTGAATTCATTCTTACCTTAAATCTAAATCTTGAATACGGTACACTTCCATTCCCGCTTTTCGCGCATTGTAAGCAGCTAACAGTTGTTCTGAAGGATTATTTGGTAATGGTGGGGTATCAATTGCTCTGACGAAAACTGTTTTGTTAAAACCAATTGCCTGACCTGATTGGTCTTTTCCTTTAAAGACAACCAAGTTAGCTACCATATCTACTCGCCATTTCCCTTCTGATATTTTTTCAGGAGGTGTCAAATAACGCACTAATAAGGCTGATTGTGTATCACCAGTAAATACATCAGATGGTGTCAATCCGGCTATTTCTCTTAAAAAACTAGCGCGAAAATCTTCTGATAATGCAAACCCTGCACCCCAGGTATTTGTAGTTAGTTTTTTATCAGCTATCTGTACACCAGTATCAAGCTTTAGATTTCTTGGATCTAGATTTTCATCTGATGATTTTGGTAAAGCATTCCAACTCATCAAATTCATCATTGTCCGACCCACAAAATCCATAATTGCTTTGTCAGTACGCTCTTTCTCTCCGATTGGAATCGCTCTAATAGATGTTCCATCTTGCAGTTCGACTAGAGTTGGCTTACTACTGGCAATTTTACCTAATCTACCTGAATTAGCTATGCTGATTAAAAAAACAAATATTAAAACTATGGTCTGTCCTATTGATAGTAAAGGGGCAAAATTTATTTCCCTTTTATCTAGTAATCTCATCTAAATACCCTCCCTGAGACTAACCTGCCACTACTAGAGAAACAGGAAAAAGCCGCCATCCCTCCTCCAGAACCAATTGCTAATGCCAGAATTGGAGATAAAATTGCTTGTACTAGCTGTAAGAACAAGGGATTATTATTACTAGCATTCACTATTGCGCTGGCAGCAATTCCACAAACAATGGAGTATGACATTAATACTAAAGTCAATGATAACCATCCTGAAACCCAAGCATAGATTGGTTTAGCTCCAAAGGGAAAAAGTGACAATACTAGAAAGATAGGGGCGATGTAGGCATTTAGTAGGAATGCTACTTGCACCACATATTGAAAGGCTGCTTGTAAACCACTAAATATAATCCATGACAAGGCTTGCACCATTGAATTAATAGTCTGCCCAGCTATATCTAATGGATTCCAACTATTTGAATAGGATGGTAATCCATATTTTTCTTTATACTCTTGGGCATTTTTTTTGATTTGCTTGATTTTCTCTTCTTTACAAATATCTTGTGGATTTATTATGTTCCCTTGTTCATCTTTTGCTTCTGTAGGTTTCTGTACACACTCCTGCATTTGTGCTTGGGCTGAAAGTGCAAATGCCTGATCCATATTGGCGGTACGAATAGCATCTCTTAAAGTAATGCCATTTCGCGTAATACTTAATACTTTGTCATTTAAACCAACTGCTACATTACGAAACATTAGAGATGTACTCGCTAGTAACTGCCCATTATTAACTGTCAACATTAAACAGACTAATAATGGATAGACCATCTCGTTTATAACTTCATTACTAAATCCTTCCTGAGTTAACCTAGAGTACCAACTTAACGACCAGAAGGAAACAAATACAACTCCACATAAAGCAGATACAGCTACTACTGCTTTGAAAACTTCACTATTTCCACTAGCTAAATCTTGCCAATCTTGATTAAATGAAGATACAACCATGCGAGAGCCGTTAATAGCACCATCTACTATATCTTCTGCATTGGTATCTCCGGTCACTGCTAGTAAATACAAGAAATTAGTTAAATTATTTAGCATTGTTCTGTTCCCAAAAAGCATCAGCGAAAGCAGCCGTACCTATAATTTGTTTGGCACTTGAATTACTATTAGCTTGTTCTTTTCTAGCTTGCTCATCTAACCTACTGGAAATGTCACTCAAATTGATATTGGCTGCTGATAAGGCTCTAGTCTGTTTTTGTGATTCGCTGTGAATCGATTTAGTAATAATGGTTGTTTGCAAATTCTGTACTGCCATCTTTTTTAAGATGTCTTGAGTAATGACATCATTTTGTACTGCATCAGCATTATTAGATGATGTTCCTAATGCTTCATTACTCATTTCGGCTTCTTGTGCCTGAGTCTTTTGTCCTTCTCTACCTAGAACTGATTGAGAAAGACCATAACTATAAAATTGATGCCAGTTTCTTTGAGCATTTTCGCCTTGAGTTTGAGAGTCAGTTTCAACTAAATCAGTATCCTGCTGTTGAATAATTACCTTAATTTTTTTACCTGCTTTTAAGGGATCTGGTATTCCTAAATCTCCTACTGTAGAACTGATAGCATCGCTTAAATCACCGTTTAATTCTTTCCACTGCTGGCTAAATTCTTGTTTTTGTTGTTCAATGTATGTCTGTAAACTAACAATAACTTGCTGAAGTTGATCTAAAAAAGAAGACCCTGCATGAGCAGGTAAGGCGGAAAATAAAATAAACAGAACTACTAAACTAGTAAAAACTGCTAAATGGCGGCTGATAAGGTGTAATGTCAATTGGCTGGGCAATTTCATATAAATTCTCCAATGAGACTGTGAAAGTTACAGGAGAGCAAGCAGATATTACTTCTGCTTTATTTCCTAACAGTTTTTTACCAGTTACCATTAACGGTTCAGGAGGACGTTTATCAGTTAACTTAGACAATCTTCTAAATAAACTTCCCTCGTATCGTGGCTGTTCTGGTATTAAAGAAGCTGATTTGGAATACATCAAAATGTAATGCTTATCAGCCTGAAAATCTGTATTAATCCCTGGTTGATTCATCTTCGCTTTGAAAGTATCCTGTGCTATGGCTGCATAATAAATATTTCTTAATATTCGATTGTTTTCTACATATTGATTAGCAATATCTAAGGACTGTTGACAAGCCTTCTGCTTTTCAGCAATATACTTTTCATGCTGCTGTTGATTCCATTTCCACATTTCAAATGACAGTCCTGCTCCTACAACTCCTAAAATCGCCAGCAAGACTTTATATTGTCCCAATCCCGTAGCAATTTCCAACTTTTTCATAGAGGCTTACCTTGCTGAATACATTCCACATAGTAGTTAGCAAATTCGGCTACCCATTTGAATTTGTCTGGGTACTTCCTTTTAAATCTGTCACGGGCTGCTTGCTCTTCTCTGCTATTAGCAACTAACGCCAACATTGCATAGGAAGGATAGTAACGGCAGCGTACATACTTGTTGTTGTAATCTAACAACCACAGTGTGTATAGCTGTTTAATATTGGGACGAAAACTTTCATTTTTATCAATAATGTCTTTTGGGATTCCTAAATGCTCGGTAAAGCTTTTAGCTGCCCCAGGAACTATCCGCCCAATTAAGCGGCAGGGCATATTTTGTAAAATCTGCTCCCCTGCTTCTGAATTAGCGATGGAAAGAATATCTTGTGCTGCCAGCATCACTCGACAGCCTCCTTTACGGGCAGTGGCACATTTACGCCCTACTAACCTCGATAACGCCGCGAACCTCAACAATACACTGGCTTCATCCATGAAGAAAACGCTATTGGGTGCTGATAGGGATTGGCGGGAGGCGGCGATATATGCAGACATCCCAAACACTTCGGCATCTTTGCTTGATTGTAAGTTGGTCAGTGCAAAAGTGATGAGCTTGGCATCAGTATCAAAGGTGGAGGGACGACAGATGGCATTGCCGATGCTGCTATTTCTCCAATACTGAAAGCGTAGACGAATGTAGTTCAGCGCTCTGTCAACGTTTTCATCTTCATAGCCCAGGCTGATATGCTCTTTGCTAAAAAAGCGTTCCATGTCTGCGAGTGTTGGTGTATCGTCCCAAGCCGCAGAACCTAACCCATCTTTCTTTGCTTTAGCAAAGCGCCGTTGAATATCGGCATGATCATAAAAGGCTTTTGTTCCTAGTGGTATTAAAGACTCAATGGTCTGGGATAGGAATCCATCAAAGGTTTGAGAACCCAACACTAACTGAAGAACAATCAAGTTTACATCATTTCTGTGGGCTTGCAGTCTATCTTCCCATTCATCTGGGGGGATTTTTGATAAGTCCAACGGTTGCACTAAATTATTGGATTCTTTGGAAATATCAAAGTAAAAGCCGTTGTGATAAGGTGTGTAGTCTCCAAATGTACCTGTCCCGTCATCATTTGGCAGGTCAATCATTAAGACGCTCATGTCTTGAGCTTGGCACTCGCCGATGATGGATGATACCAAAACTGATTTTCCTGAGCCTGTTGTCCCCAAAATCAAGATATTTTTGGTTTTTGATAAGTCAAGATGAAGGGGTGAATCACTCTCATCGGCGATTAACTCAAATCCTTGCTCGTCTGCGGGACTGTTCTGTACTATATTTGTCAGTCCTAAGATTTCACTGGCGAAAAATGTTAGCCGCCGATTATATGGACGTAGCAGTATTGGTTCTAGCCTGATTAACAAAGTCTGCAACCAGATTAGCCACGCATATTCAGATTCACGGGTTAGTTCTGTGGGTTGTGATATATAACCAGAAATTAATCGGCAGGCATCATCTATTTCTTCTGGTGTGTCGCGGTAAACTAAGACTACCAAACTCAAGTTTAGTGGTACATCTCCTGTGTACAGTTGTCTTTGGGCTTCGACGGAACGCTCAACATTGATTTGGGCAGAAACATCTATTGATTTTTTCTGCTGCACATTTAAGTCCAATGCTCTGGAACGTTTGGTAATCATTTGCTGGGCAGCACGGGTTATTCCTCTGTCCGCCGGGGAGAATTCTGTGATTATCTCTACGTCAAAAATATTGTTGCGTGAGAATAAATCCCACAGGAAACGAATTTGATGTTTGGTTGAGGCAAAGATTTCTGGTTTGCGGGTCAGTACCATTACTCCCACAAATTTCTTGTTTTCTCCTGTTGGTAAACATACCCAGCGTTTATCGGCAAAAGGTACTCCGTTATTCAAGATGATTGAGCTTAAGTGTGGCTGGTTGATAATTTCGATTGGTTTATCAAATACTGCTTTTTCGTCGATTTCTTCTCTGACACCTTGTTCATCAAATACCAGGGTATGGGGAGCGATTACTGTTTTTGCTCCGATGTTTTTACAAAGCTCTTGCCATAAGTCTTTATCTGTTTTGGGTTGGGGATTTAACCCCATTTCTGTGAGAATCTGTTGGTATCTTAATGAGGCTTCCAATGCCTTGGTTAAAATCTGAGTGAATCGCTTTTTGGTTAGTTGATTCACTCCTGAGTCTGTAAACCTCCTTTGTACGAAGTTGGCTAATTTCGCCAAAAACTTGTCTACTGGGTCTGAGGTTTCTAGGGCTTCTGAGGTTACTGTAAATGACCAGTAAATGTTTAGTTTGATGTCCTTACGCGCTCTCTGGTTTGTTAGTTTTTGTGTCCTGGCTAGTCTTCCCCAATCTAGAAATTCGCATTCTAACGAGGATGAATTGTTGATACGCTGCATCAAATACTCTTCAGCATCACTATCGTCACAGAAGGAACTCCATCTAAATGTAATTTTTTCTCCTGGCGGGATTTCTTTACAACCATTTTCAAAAACTCTAGCTACCGCTTCTATTTCTTGTTCTGAGTTGAACAGGGGATGAATCCCTGTGCATGAGAATCCAAAAATTAATTGCAGGGTATTATTACTATCAGTCAGATTCTTTTTACTCAGCAGGTAAGCTCCAACTGTGTAAGCATCTTTTTTTAGTCTGACTATGGTTGTCAAATCTAACCAATCCTCAAACGGATTGAGAGTTTTTGGTTTTGATGAACGTGTTAGTTTTACTTTTCTAGCACCTACTTTTTTCTTAAGTTGTGGTGATGTGTAAGTTGCATACCCTCTCGTCCATCTTGGCACAATTGGATAAACTTTAGACCAGTAAATGTATGGTTGATCTCCTGATAGTAATGCTACTGAGAAACTAGACCAAAATGCAAAGCCTAGACCCCAAAAAATATCCAACCCGATTATTAAGCACAGCAGTCCGAATACTATACAGAATATACCTGCAAAAATTACAAACTGTCTGCCTGTAAATGGGCCAAACTTTGGACTTTCACCTAAGCTCTGATTGACTTTTCTGATTTCTTCTCTCATAGAGCTTCAGCATTTATTGAGAAAATTCATGCACGTCAGTATCCATATCCCCTTATCAAAAAGAGGATTATGGATGAGTTATATCAAGGACTAATTTTTGAAGAATTCAGCATTCAAGAATCAGAATTAATCAGTGGTGGGTCTAAATCCTCCACTAAGTATTCGCCTTGGGTTTTCCCGAATAGTAGGCCGCTAAATCAGGGATTGAGTAAGGAACTTAAACCCACTTATTCATCCACCAGTCATACAAAATTCCCAAACTGAATTCTGACTCAGTCACGGATGTATTCTGTTTTGATAACCGGGTTTAAGTCCCTCACCAAATTTAATGTTTGCTAGTTCTGAATCCTCAATTCTTTAACTCCTAGTACAGCCTGCGTTACCACCAAACAGCAATGACTGGAATACTACAATCAATATCACTGATATAAAAGTGAAAATTGGCTGCTGTATAACGTTACTGACTTCCTCTCCTCTACCGTAAGAAGCCACTCCTTGATAAACGGAGAAGCAGAAGTAGCCAAACAAAACGATAGTCAATGATGTAAACAGAATCATTGGCAAGCTAGTCAACACTGCATTATTAATAGTTCCACCAGATGAGGCGCTAGTAATCACACAGGTCATTGCTTTTTGAGCGTTGCTAAATATTGAATCTGCTCTAGCTGCTCTAGTTTGCAATCCTATTAAAAGCGTAGTTCCGACTGAAACTAATTGCCAACGTACTTGAAAAAACGATTTTGATAAGCTTTTTTGAGCTTGATTTTTTCTTACTCTATCATCTGCTCGCTCTACTGCTGATGTAGATGCTTTGAGCGTAGCCAAAGTCCAAGGGAAAATTTTTCTTTCCATAAGGAAGAGGAGTGGTGAATTTGCTTAACTGTCCTTTGCTTTTACAAATTCCAACTACTAGAAATAAACTTTTCTTACCAACTTACCTAAATTATTCTGCAAAGGAACAATAAAAAAACTCTATTACAACTAACTATAACAAAACATTTTTAGCAATATTAATTTAATTTCCTATATATTTATTTACTACTCAAACTGCTTTAAATCACGATGTAATTACTCACAACTCTTGACAAGTTACTTCAATTATGTAAAAACCGCTCTTTATTTTTTATTCCTACACAAATAAATCTTACTTTAAGCTGGTTCATATACTTTTGTTACAGCCCTTTTATTAGGACTAATATTATCTTTTTAACATCTTTTATGCGAACTCTGCAATTAAAATACAGTCTTTGATGTCAAATTTCCCACTTTCAGGACATAAATATCTTTTTTGGGACGAAAATCTCAAAAAAGCTAATTTTAGTCACAATTCCCAACTAATAGTTCTACTGTTGTGACTGTCCAAACAAATTTGTCCCCTCACTTTTCTAAAAAGGGTACGATTGGCTTTATTAGTTTCTGCTTTCATACCCACGCGGAAGAATATGGTTGAGCGTTCTTTCATTGACTATTCTCTATACAAACTTTGAAGAAGAATACATCCGCCAGAATTCAGAACTCAGAACAAGAAAGTGGGGAATTCATACCCACCAGGAATTGTTCGCGTAGCGTCTTTGACAGGAGAAGGGAAGATCACCAAATTTTCAATTTCGTGCGGTGTTCCACCGTTTGTTTATCCACCAATCGCACAGAATTCATGCGCTCATTCTGGCTCCTGACTCCTGAGTTCTATTTCGTTAAAGTTTGTGAAATCTGCTGTACTTCCAAAGGCGAATAGAACAAAAGAAGCAGGAGAGCAGGGATTACTCCCCCTGCTCCCTGCTCCCTGCCCCTCCGCCTCTTCGGTTACTTATCATCTCCACGACTTGCTTTGTTTTAACCGCTCTGCTATCTCGAAGTCACAGGGGTTACTGGAGAGCCATTGCTGTGCTTCCTGTTGTAAAATCTGCGATGGCGATTCTAGCATCAGCAGGCGTATGGCCAGATGTTCTAGCTTGATTCGCTCCTGGGGCATTAAAGATAAGTTTTCTATGGTGCAGTATAATTTCACCCAATGACGTGCTTGAGCAGTAGCCTGAAGTTTCAGTCTGATTGCCTGACGGTAATCCTCTGGGCTAAAGGTTGGTTGTTCAGATGGCTCATCCGCTTCTACAGCAATCGATACTGAATTTTCACTTTCGAGGTTCGGCTGTGTGGTTGTTGATATAGAAACTGGTACAGAGGGTTGGTCTTCTGGAGTATCTTCCCCCTGTAAAGTGTTTTCACAGACGCTATCAACATCGCTATTGGCGGTTGTTAATACGTCGGCATTGCCTAAACCAGCGATCGCTTCTTCGTTTGATAAGTTTGGCTTATTTTCATCAATCAGTTCGCCGCCGGAAAACTCCCATTGGTTTTGCTTATGATTGGTAAGATTTGAAATCTCTGAAAAATCAGAAATGGTATCTGAAGAATTAGAAATATCGTTAGAGCTAGAACTACAGCTGAAAAAATTTTCTTGATCTTCAGGAAGAACAGCTATTGGCGTTGCTGGTGGCAACGCTTTAGCTGTTCTTCTGTACAAAACCTTCATATATTGGGGGGGTGTGTAAATTTGCCCTATCTGCTCTTGTATCTCTTGTTCTGTCTGAATTTCAGCATCTGACTTTTCTAACCACGGGTCTGGTATTTCTGGGTATTTTTGGGTGATTAAATTCGCTGTATTGCTCTCTGGACAATCATTTACACGCTGTTTTGTTTCGGTTCTTTCTTCGTGGTCGGGATGCCATAGGGGTAGGTAAATGGCTTTGTGTAGGGTGGTTTGGCTTACTCCTTTGCCATACTCGGCTTTTGATACTGCTATTATTGCTAACGCGCGATCGCTTGTCCGTTCTGGAAATGTTAACGTTTCTTTTAGCTGTGCGACTATCGCACGAATCCGCTCTATTGTCTCTTGCTGCCGTTGTTCGTTGGGGTGCAGGTTGATGACTTTGTTCTCATCTACTTTGCCAAATTGTTCTTTATAACTGTTTGCTCTTTGCGGTATGCCTGCATAGGGGGTATAGAATCCTTCACAGCACCTTGCCCATTCTCTGGCTCTTTGTTCTATTTCTTGTTGGTGACGACACCAGTTTACATATCCTGGGGATTGACAGGCTGTTATCACTATATGATCTACTAATGTCTGTCCGCTTAATTGGCGAAATACTATGCCGTAACACGCTATGTCTTTGAGGAGTTCGTTTGTCTGTCCTTGTCCTGTCCATCCTTCAGATATGCGTTGTTCTAGGTCTTGCTTCCATTGCTCTGCTGCACTGCGCTGACGGTACGGGAATTTTATAATTTTCTTATTACTGGCTTCGACTAGTGCTTGGGCTAATGCTTCGTAGTCTTGCCCGGACGCTGACCAGTCGGCGGCGTTGAGGAAGTCTTCTATGTCGTCTGACCACGGCTCTAGGCAATCATCTAGTATGTATGAGCCTGTCTGTAAGGGTAAGCGATGGGCGTTAAAGTTACTGGGGTTGCCTTTGCTGTACACTTTGCAGTTGGGGAATATTTCTAACTCTCCTCCTTTGATTTTGAATCCTGCTGCTTCTAACGTCTGCTTGATTGCACAGGCTAGGGTGTATGAATGTTGTTTTTCTTCCAAGAAATAATATATGTGCAGTCCCCCACTATCGCTTGATTGTATCGGTATCGGTCTGCATAAGCCGATTTCTTCTAGGCTTGCTAGTAGTTCCTGGTATTTTATTCGGCTGTTTGATGGGTGTAGCTGGCTTTTGCTGTCTAGGTCTATTACTAGGTAGTTCGTTTCTTTGGCAAATCGCAGTCCCAGCATGACATCTGGGTTTATGTATTGTTGCCACAGGTTGCGCGGCTGTATCGGGTAGCGGTTTTCTGTTTGCCACTGTGGGCGTTCACCACTTTTTGGGGTGGGGGCGTAAATGAATCCCCAGCCGTGATGGAAGTATTTTATAAACCTTTGTCCTAATGGCTCTAATGGCTCTAATACAGGTTGTAATGCTTTGTTTGTTTTGGCTTTTGCCATTTTTCTCTCTCCGATGATGATTGGTTCATCGGAGCTACCCACACTTTTGAGGTTTGGGGTGTATCTTTGTATCAGTTATCAGTTATCAGTTATCAGTTAATTTTTCCGTTGGGAGTTAGAGTCCCCCATTTCTAAAAATGACTTGTTTCTGTCGGGTTCAAATCTCCGACTGAAACTGTGATAACTGTTCACTGATTTAATACTTTCAGCCCTTCTTGCTTGTTACACCCTATCCCCTCATTTAGAGCTTCCATTAGCGGTGCTAATATCAAATGTCACCAACTGCTACAAACCAAAAATTTCGCATTCGCTCAAAAATTAATTTTTCTGGTGAAAATGGCTGAAATTCTTAGCCTGATACTCTTATGGTCAATTTTAGAGGGTTGATGCACCTGAATCAGGTTGCACTAATTTTGCCTTTATGACCCAGACATTGCTACATTGAAATTGCTTTTAAAAATAAAATCTTGACGGTTAGTTGTTAACCGCTAAACATATGTCTGGCATGTGGGCAGCTAGCCGATTTCTTTTCTTTACTTACTTGACACAACTTTAAGAGCGACTGATGTAAGCCTTGGCGCTAACTTGTGCATAGTAAATAAAGCAGAAATCAGCCCTCTGTGTCCTTTTTAGGGTAATAATTCCAGTTCTTGATTGAAAAAATCTATTATTCACGACGTTATCCTCATTTTCGAGGCATCTAGCCGGAAAATCATCCCTCAATTACTTTTGGCTAAATATCTTTTGCCAATACTCCGCTTTAACTCAGAGTGGGGATTAATTGTAGCGGTAGATGCTTTTTTTACTATTTGTCCAAAAAAAAGCATAAAGTGTCCCGCCTGTGTGCTAATATTGGCAACAGGTAGGTTACGAGTGGTGAGTCCTCGTTTGTCTAGAGCATTTTGGTGTTTTGACGGCCAAGTCTTTATTCCACCGAAACTGTTCTACAACGACTCACATCTATTCTGATTATCTAAATATGCTGTTTTGGTCGTTACTGCCTCCTTTGTAATGACTGACTGCTTTTACGTGCAGACTTACTCTCGCTAGAGTAACACGAAAAGCGGTTCGACTGTATAAAAACAGATTTGTCTGTCTTGTCTTATAGACTTACAAACACCCAAACGGAAATTTAAACAATTGCATATAAACAGCGATCGCTCCTTATTTGGAGTGGTCGCTTTTTTAAATAGCCCTCCTAAAATGCTAAGTAGTTTTGGGATTGTTGTAGTCATACCGCAATTAACCTATTCCTTGTAGCTACGTCTTTTGAGGGCATTGAGTCAACTTTGCTGTTGTTGACAAACTTAATAGTCAGAGATCGCGTTCCGCAAACCGTAGGTGATCACTGCTCACTAAGCCACATCTTTAACCCAGTTAATACCTTCTCCACACCAATGAACTAGCAACCAACGATTAGAATCCTTGTCTAGTGCAGGTAAGACGCGGAAATTAAACACTTCTTCCCAGACTTCCACTCCATGCTGAGTCACAAAATCTGCTTCTAAGTCTTTAAACTGCTGCCATTGGCGATCGCCGATAGCAGTCAGTATAGGAATGATTGCAGTGATTGGGATTTGGGTGGCTACAGGTGTCATTGGGAGTAGTCCTCAAAAATGCAAATGAAGGTATGGGTGGTTTGTTTGGTAAATCAGGACGCTGTGGTTTCTTAACCTAGTCTCCTTCCTCCCATTCGATTTCAAATAAATCTGAAACAGTCTTCAGGCGAAAGTATTTACAAATTTCTTTAATTGTTTTCTCGTCTATCCTATTGACTTGATTTCTATACAGCTTTCCAACCGTACCAGGTGCTAGTCCTGTAGCTTGAGAGAGTGCTAATTGGCTAATCCCTTCTTTTTCCATTAAATTTTTGAGTTTACAGATCAATTTCATTTACCAAACTCTTTCACTTCAATATAGCAGCTAGTCAGCTAGTTAACTAATGTATAAGCTGATCGATATTTTATCATTAAACAGATAAGATGTTTAAATACTTAAATAGCTTGCTAGTTAGTCAGTTAACTAGCTATACTCCTAATAGACGTTAAAGGAACATTTCATAACGAAACCATAAAAACTAGGACGTGATAGGTACTTTTGAGGAAATACACCTCTGTAAGTATCTGTATTAATAAGTAAACGAAGCAATCACAACCGATATAGAGACTTGAAAAATTTAGCAACAGCCAACAATGACTTTTAATAACTTTTAAAGGATATCGAGAGTGATCAAAGATTATTGTTGTGCTGCTGGTTAACGTAATTTTGCATAAATTGAGCTATTACTTCGCTCATAGTTAGTCCTTGCATAGCACAAACACCCTTAAATTTATTTTTCACATCTTTAGATACACAAAGCCTTAACTCTACTGGTTCATTTTCTTTTTTACTCAAGTTTTACCTCTAGAACATTCTATTAATTTATCCTTGTGGGTTTCATATCACTAAAAATTTCACTTTTTGTCAACAAACAAAATATTACAGCCTAAATAATTACCTAAAACGGTTAGCAACAGCCTAAAACGGCTGCTACTAGTTTTATTAGGAGATTGCAAGTGATCAATATTTACTGTGCAGATATCGGTAACTACAGCAGTATCACCGCTCTCAAAGGTGAAAAACCTCGCGTGATGCGCTCAGTCTTCCAAGATGTGACTTACACCAGTGCCAGGGATCTGGACACGGATAGTTCGCCTTCTGTCAAACTTGATGATAAGGTTTTAGTGCTTGGAGATCGCGCCACAAAGCAGAAAAATTCACAAACGGCAGCAGAAAGGGGTAAAGACCTGCCAGAATTCTTTAAACCGTTTACTCTAGCTGGATTACGGCAAGATTTCGATGGTATTGTCCGGTTTCTTGTTCCAGAACATTCTCAATGGCATGAAGACACTATCAGACGAACTCTAGTTGCTGACCATCAAATCACTGTCAACGGCACAAACTACAGACACCGAATTAAAAACGTTGAATTCTTCCTTGAGACTGATGTGGCTGTAGTTAATGCTTACCGGAATGGCAAGCTTGATACCGATGGCGACACACTCGCTATTGATATCGGCGGCGGGACAACAAATTATGTCGTCATCACTCCATCCTTGGACGTTCTCACTCGGCGTTCAATTCCGAAAGTAGGTGGTGTTTCTCTGGCTAACGACATTATCAATAGCGATTTAATGCAGAGTTTCGCCAAGCGCGATAACGTTGCTTTTAAAGTGGCGAAGATGATGGATGCCATTGCTGATGCTTCTTTCATCTACGGGCGTAAGTATGACTTTAGCTCAGTCTTTCCAGGGTTGTTGGAAAACTGGTTTAACAACCTGATGGATAGCATTTCTACAGCTGCAAATGACTATCTCGCTGACATTACCAACGTGATGCTGATTGGTGGATGTGCTAATTTAGTCCGTCAAAAGCTGAGTTCTAAGCAAGGCTTTTACATTCCTGCCAATCCGCAATTGTCAAATATTCAAGCACTGTTGGCTATGTGAAATGCAAGTACGTTTAGCGGCTCAAGTCGCCAGCAAAGTTGAAGGAGTCCGTCTTTCACTTAACTATTCCAAACTGACTGACACTGTAAATCTGCTGTTGGATGCAATCAAACATCGATGGCATCTAAATCTGTCATTCTTGCCCCAAACTGGGACAATTAACCCCAAAGTCAGACTAGATGAACGCCATCAAGCTTGGGTGTCTCAATATGCAACCGAGAGAGGAATTAGCGTCACTTCTGCCACAAATCTCTTGATTAGTGAATATTTAGCAGGCAATACGATGAATGTTTTGCCTCAGATTCAAAAAATTGAAACAGAAAATCTTGCATTAACGCCACAAATATCTCAACCAGAACAAACGACCGAAAAACCGAAAGGTCAGCTATTAGTTAGGAGTCTTAAGTTATGAATCAGACCCGTGTAGTCTTGGACGAGAAGCACATACCTAAAGCCAAAGAAATTATTGAGCAAACAGGAATCAATACATATTCACAACTATTCACCATCCTGTTAGTTAACTATGGTGATACTCTTGTTCGTTCTTTAAAAGGTGGGAGTGAAAGCTAATGCAAAATCTCACTTGCATTGATGACCCAGCATCACTGATTGAGTCTGGCGTTTATCAAATAGATAGAACTTTGTACCGATACATAGAAAAAACAGGTACGCTCAAAGCACCACAGTATACATTCCGTCCTCTTGCTGGAGAGAAGAAGAAAGGAGATATCAAGCTGAATCACAAGGCTTTAACTACTCGTTGTTATGCAGTAGAAGGCTTATCTGTAAATAGTTGTGTAGCTAATCAACAATCACAGCAATTGTCTTTATTTTGAGGTGAATATGAGTCGGCAATCACTACCTCAATTAGTTGTACAAGTCCAAGAATTGCTCTCACAAATTCATCAACACCCACAATACCAAGCTTTGGAATTTGATTGTGATGTCACGTTGGGTGATGTGAATCAGTTTTTCAATAGTTTGAAATCGGAATGTGAAATTAAAGGCGATCGCACCCACTAACGGCAATCAGTAATGCGAATCGCCTGCTAATAGCATCAGGTATCAATATAAAGGATCTTAGCAAGATGAGCGACAACATCTTTTCTGTAACCTTGAACGCGCTAACTAACAACGGATGCCCAGAGGAATTAGCTCAGTCAGCAGCATTTATTGTGGCTAACGATGGTCCATTCTTACCAGACTTAGGCAGAACTCACCAGCAGCAGCAGATTATTCAAGAAGCACTGCCATACCTGCAATCTGGAGGAATTTATGACCAATTTGAAACCATCGACTCAACGCCAAACCCTCTTACTCACGGACAATTCTTAGGCAATTTTGGGGGAGAACTACCGGACGAAACTATTTGGAGACTTGCCCAAGGAGATGAGACAGCACTCTCTGATATTGCTGATGGTGGGACTAAACAGCAGGCTGGTGACATTTTTAACAGACTTAAGGAGTTAGGAGCATGGGAACCATAGAAGTAGTCATTAATTATATTTGTCTTAGTGACGAAGCAAACGGCTTTTGTAGATATTTGCCTGAACTCACATCAAAGATTGAGATTGATGATCCGTCTTGGGATGGCTACACACAACTAGTAGTTCGCCAACCAAAAAATGCTGTCTTGTGGTCGGCAGGTTCGCTAGTGGGAGCAGAGGAGAGATTTGTACAAGTTTCCCCCCTGCCCCTCCGCACCTCTGCCCCTCTGCTTGCCACCACGCAAAGTTTGCGTGGCGAAGCACTAGAGATCGCTTCTCCTCTGGCTTGCCCTCTCCACACTCATTTTCTCCGTGCCAACGACTACGAACGGTATTCTTTGTATCTCTATGGCACTGCTATGAATTTGGAGTGTAAACCATGAACCGAACCGTAAAACTCAAGCTGGATGCACCTGTCACCTATGCTGCTTTACAGTCTTTAACCAACATCAGCCAAGAAACTATATTTCAAGCACTCGACGGCAATGAGACAGCCGCCGCAGAGGTAGCAGATTTCCGAATCAAACAAACTCAACGCGCCCAAAATGCCAAAGCTGTATTCGGCAACCTAAACCAAGGGTTACAAGCAACTGAGGCAGTCATGGCTGAAGAAACCCAATTTCTCACCGCCGCAGGTACAAGCATCAACAAAATGGCTGATGGTTGGTCAAAGGTCAGAGCCAGCGATGCGCGTTTGGGCTATGGACTACAGCAAAAAGTTATTGCATCTGACAATCAATTAGCCCAAGAACAGTTCCGGCATGGACGGACGCTCAACCTGCTTAATGAATCGCACCGCGCCGCCCTTAGAGTGATTGAGATTGATGCAACAAAGGCACAATCTCAGGTTTGGCAGCAGGTAAAGGACAAGCAGCAAGGACTTTCACCCGCAGACCGAGCCAAAGAAACTCTCAAGGACATTCACAGACACGGTTCTAACGCGATGCGCGGTGTCAAAGGTTTTTTTAGACGGTTGATTGACTAACAAGTAAATTCCCAAGGTTCATCCTTGGGAATAAATCTTTACAGGGTTTGGCCAATGCTGACCAAAAATGAGAAAACGCCTATTTATTTCAATGCTGAGATTGTTGATGATTCGTCTACATCTTTAACCGGGGATGAATACGACTCTCAACACATACAACAGGCGATCGCCTCCACTGACAGTTCTATCACTATCTTTCGTGGCATTGCCCAAGGTGCAGTTTTAGCTGGTTTTCAACTGATCTCAACTCAATCGCTGTATCTGGCAGGCTGTGTAGGACTGTTCCCGGCAGTAGTAGCTGGCTTACCAGTGGGTGCTTCAGTAGCTGCCACCCTCTGCTACTTGCGTTTTGAAAATAGTCTCATTCCCAAAATTACCAATCGTCAAAAGTTGGCTATTGGTGTGACTCGTACTGCGATGCTGGCTGCTAGTTCTTACAAGTTAACCGGGGATGCCCAACAGATGGACTCTATAGCCCGTGGCAGTTTTCAAGTATTTACCCAACAGGTGAGAGAGTTTGAAGGTATAGAGCAACCTAGTCAAAATCATTTCGGCTTCTTGTTGGGGTTTTGGGTATGTGCAGCCCTGGCACTGTTTTTATTTTTACGGAAGAAGCGATGATGAAAGATGTTAAACCTTCAAGGGGCGACAAACGCCTCTAAACTTAGCCAGATAAAGGTTTGAGAGGCAC
>NZ_CAWUDJ010000053.1:0-36228 GCF_963920875.1 Anabaena sp. CCY 9910
CATCTAAACTCAGTCCACTAGTTTCGGCAACTGTTTCTAAACTGGAAGAATCATTCGTTTCTGCAAAAGTGATATCTGTTAAATCACTAGTTAATGCTGATAAATCATCATCCAAATCCAGTCCACTAGTTCCCGCAACAGTTTCTAAACTGGAAGAATCATTTGTTTCTGTAAAAGCGATATCTGTTAAATCGCTAGTTAATGCTGATAAATCATCAATAGCAGATAGTTCTTGAATTTGCGTAGTAAATTCAGGGGTAAAATCTAAAACTTCTGGTTGCTGTGAAAAATCATGAATCTCAGGTGGGGAAACTTGACTAATTTCTCTTAAGAATTGGATATCATCACTAATAACATCAATCCTATGAGTATCATGCGTATTTATAGTTAATTCCCCAAATAAATCATCACCTGTATCTGATGCGAATAGCAAATCTAACTGCTGTTCATCCTGTAAGAAAGTGATATTTAGATCATCTGGATCTAAATTTTCATTTAAAGGTGATGTAAATTGTCGGTTTTCAACGAAAATGTCTCCAGAAGCCGCAGCTTCAAACAGACTTTCATCTAAAGCTTGGGCTATATCTTCTTCTATTACAGATTCTAATATTTGCTCCGGTTCTACTTCAGTTACCGAGTTCCATAGGTTCCCTAAATTATCTACTGGTGGTAAATCCAATAAATCACTAATTTCTGACTCTTCGGTTAATAATTGCTTATTTTCCTCTGGATCATTGAATAGGCTATTTAGCGATAAATCTTCTGGTAATGCTATTAGCTGTAACTCAGAATTAGTGGGTAAATTAGTTTCTGTATCTGAAAATAAATCATCAAAATCGCTTGAGGTGTTTGTCTGCTCTAATTCATTGCTATTCTGGATTTCATTATCTATTTTTAATGCCAACAAATCATCTATGACATCATCGAAATCTGGCAACTGATTATCATTATCTCTAGCTTCTTGTATTATTTCACCAGCAGTAACAGGAGCTTTAAATAAATCAAGTGATTCTAAATTATTTTTCTCTAAGAAGTTTTCTCCAAACAGTAAGCTTAAATCTTCTGTATTATTTATAGTTTTCTCGGACTCTTCTTTATCTTCTTCCAGTGATAGAAAATCAGCAAGATCACTATCAATTGCTTCATCAGTACTTTCGCTGACATCCACACCTAAATTACTAGCATTATTAATATCAATAATTTCTTCTTGTTGCCATGTTTCATCGAGTTCTGGTGTCTCACCTTCAAACAAGTCAGCAAGAGTATTTAACTCAGCTAATCCTACTTCTGGCCCGTGGGTATGAATTTTATTAGTAGTATAGGTTGTTTGGTCTTCATGATCAAATGCAATATCCGTGTTCGCAATGCTTTCTGCTATGGCACTTTGAGGAGAAAGTTGGTCAGAGATTTCAGTGAAACTAGTTACACTGTCTGTTGGTGACTCAATTAAAGGCGCACTAATTTCGATATTAGTAATTGTCGGTTCAGATGTGGAGTTTATTGGTGTTATGAATGATTGACTAACAACAGTGGGAACATCACCAAGTAAATTTTGTGCTACTTCTAACAAGGACATTTCTGGAAAACCCCATAGTGCTTCCAGTCGGTGACTAATTGTAATCTCAGATTCCCTACTTCGCAGAACTAATTCTTGAGCCTGTTTAATTTCCGTAATGACAATTTTGGCTAAAGTCAGATAAGTATTTTCTTGATTAGCGATCGCATTAGCTGCGGCTTTGCATAGATTACACCAGTTAGGCAAATTCCATGTTTTTCCCAGTTTGACTAACTGATTGCAGCAGTCTTGTAAATTCTGCCGAGATGCTGGTGTTGCTGGTTGCTTAAATAGTTGCAACATCTCCCTGAGAGTTTGTAAAACCTGGGCTTGAAACTCGCTCCACTGATCGCTATCTGTAGTAACAACGGGAGAATAGGTTGGTAAAACTGGAGAAGTTTTAGGGGTTGCTTCTGCTGGAATTGCAACATCTTGGCGAAAGAATATTTCTGTGAGTGTACCCACACTATCTGCTGTGTTTGGCTTACTTATTGCATGATCACCAATTTCAGCCGTGCCACCCTTTTGTACCAGTTGTTCCAAATGTTCATGTAGCCATTGGAAAACTGGCTCAGTTTCCGACATCAAAGTATTAGCAACTTCTTCCGATAAACCGAACGGCCCGCTTAACTGTTCTAATAGCGCCTTCAGGGTATCAGAAACCCCAAGAAATAAGGACTCTAGTTTTTGGTCAACCTGAATCGGATTGTCTTTAAGAATTTTGAAACAATCTTCTAAACGATGGGAAGTGTGCTGAATGCTAGTTAAACCAAGCATTGCTGCTCCTCCTTTAATGGAGTGAGCCGCCCGGAAAACTTCGTTGATCATTTCCGGGTCGTTTAAGGTACTCTCAAGATTGAGCAACCCCTGTTCGATTGTATTCAGGTGGTCTCTCGCCTCTTCAATAAAGTAACCTAAAATCCTCTGTTGTTGTTCCGGCAGCATAGTTTTTTAGCCAATAGTCAATAGTCAACAGTCAACAGTCAACAGTCATTAGTCATTAGTCATTAGTCAATTAAGTAAACTTTGGACTTTGGACTTTGGACTAGTGACTAATTACCTTGTTTCCATTGTTTCTACACGGAAACGTTCCACGGAAGAAATCAAATCACGGGACACACCAACCAGATTTTGCAGTGCGCCGGAAACTCTTTGTGCTTCTTGAGAAGTTTCTTGAGCCGTCAGTTCCACCGATTGCATTACCTGAGCCACAGCACGGGATGTTTCCGTTTGTTCTACGGTATCGCTGGTAATTGAGCGCACCAAAATATCGATGCGATTCGCTACTTGAATAATATTTTCGAGCGATCGCTTGGCTTCTTCCGCTAGTTTTGTGCCTTTAATTACCTGTTGTGTGCCTTCTTCCATTGCAGTCATTACTGAGCCTGTTTCGCTCTGGATTTGCATCACAATTTGTTCGATTTCCTTTAAGGATTTGGCTGATTTATCCGCTAATTGGCGGACTTCATCTGCCACAATTGCAAACCCCCGTCCGGCTTCTCCCGCCCGTGCTGCTTCAATGCTGGCGTTGAGTGCTAGTAAGTTGGTTCTGGAAGCGATTTGCGAAATCAAAGCGACAATCTTAGAAATTTCTTGGGAAGATTCTGCCAAGCGTTTTACCTTCCGGGTAGTTTCCGCGACAGTTTCCCGAATTTCCAAAATCCCCGCCACTGTGTTTTCTACTGCTTCCCCACCCTTGAGAGCGATGGTACTAGCATCACGCGCCACTTTCTCGGCTTCTCGCGCTGCTTCCGCCACACGTTGAATAGAGTCAGTCATCACCTGTACAGAATTTAAGGTGACTCCCAATTCTTCGGCTTGGCGCAAAGCATCACTCGATAAGGCTCTAGCAAAAGTTTCCGAATTGGTTGCACCTTTCGTTACTTCCTTAGCCGCCACTTTTACCTGTTGTACAATGTCCCGTAGGTTTTGAATCGTTAGGTTAAAGGCATCGGCGACTGCTCCAAGTACGTCGGCTGTTACTTCCGCTTGTACCGTCAAATCCCCTCTGGCTGCGCCTTCCACATCATCTAGGAGGCGAATTACTTGGCGTTGTAGATTTTCTTTGGCTTCTTCTTGTTCATCAGCTTTGCGTTGGGCTTCATTGGTGGTGGTGAAAATTACCCGCGCCATTTCGTTGAAGCCAGCCGATAACTGTCCTAGTTCATCGTTGGAATAGACTGTAGCTTGCACATTTAAGCTACCTTGACGGACAGCATCAAATTGCGCTTGCAAATCCTTGGTGGTGCGGCGGACTTGTTTGATAGTCACACTCCCCATAAATGCGGCTGTGGCAAAACCCGTCATCCCTGCTGCTAAAGACATCGCCCAACTTGTGTACCGCAACGATTCCCGTTGTTGGGGAGGAGCAATGTTAGTAGCGGTAAAACTAACTGTTGCCACAACCAAGGCGGAGAAGACACCCACAACCCCACCCACCAACCAAGGTTTTGTGTCTAGAGAAGCGTTTTCTAATGGTGCTAACCAACCTTGCTCGACATTGACATTAGCTTCTACCTTGGGGACATCTGTTTGACTAAAAATTGGTACTGCTTCTTGGGAACCAGTAATGCTAAATAGCTCCTCATCGCGTTCTGTAGCATTGTTTGCAGTTTCTGCCGCTTTACCTCTAGGGATACTATTAATCTCTGTAGAACTGGAAAGCATCACATCACTAAAGCTGGAATCTGCTTCTGCCAGATCAAACCCAGGAATATTACCTAAATCATCAAATTCATCAAAGTCGTCTAAAAATTCGATATTACTTTTAGAGTTTTCTTTATTGAAGATAATGCTGGTATCTTCATCATTGGTTATACTTTCTGTTCCGAAAGCTGATTCAAATGCTTCAAAATCAAAACTCTCATCAACGTCAAAGTTATTCATCTCCTCTTTGAGGATATCTGGAGATGGTGATTTCATAGTAAAACCACTATTAACAGACGCGGGTGACTCTAATATTTCCTCTTGAGAAGCTATTTCCTGTAACCAGTTATTTGATTCTGGATGAGCAATATCATCTAGACTATCATCAGGCAAATTCTCTAGGGGTATGAAGCCATTCACAAGTTCTTCTTTATTTGGTGAAGAATTTTCTGGTTCTGGCTTGCTTTTATTTATGTCTAATTCATCTGTAGTATCTTCTTGACTATTTTCTATTAAGAATTCAGCTACAGAAGCTTGCCCAATAAAACTGTTTGTTGTGTCGAATTCGGCAAAAGGTGAATCGATATTACTTTGGTGATGGCCGACGACAGAATCTGGGTTATCGGTTGGCTCTTCTGTACCAATCTCCAATAAATTATCAGTCTGCGGCTCTTCCAGGCTATCTTCCTGCCAGAACATCGGTAACTCTAGTTCCGCTTGTTCTTGATACGAGTTTGTCTTTTGCTCTTCTTCTTGCTCAAGGTTCAACGCAAAAGGATCATCACTAAAAGCTGGTATAGATTCTATAGATTCTGGGTTTTTATTAAAAGAAATACTATCTGTAGGTGTTTCAAAAGGATTATCTAAAGATAAATCCTCTGTGGTTACCAATGATTGTTGTGTTTCTAAAGCATTTAAATCGAAGTTATTGCTGTCAAAATCTTCAATAGACCCCAAATCTTCTAATTCTAATTCTGCTGATTCTTTAAAGGTAAATACGCCCAAATCTATGGATTCGTTGTTTTGAAGATTCGCTGACTGCTCAGCGATTGATTTTGATTGTTGATATTGGCTAATATTTTCCAGACCACTTTGAGCAAATCCAATAAGTTCAAAGTCATCGGTTAACTGTATGACCTGTTCGTATTCTGCTGTTGCCACATCGTACTGCTGCAAAACATAGTAGATGTGACCCCGCAACAAATGAGAATTAGGGTCGTCTGGTACATTCTGCACAACCTGATCAACTAAACTGGCGGCAACTTCATATTTTTGTTCCGCGTAGGCTGTACAAGCCTGCTGATACTTTTCGAGGTATTCTTCTATACTTGCTGCCATTTGCTCCCCTCCCAATTTCATCCTGCCCACCTCGCACTCCGCAAAATTGCCATTTGGTCGAGTAGTCTTAGAGATTGGTTGTTTTTAGGCTCTAATAACCACTCTCCCCGCAAAAATGGAGCCATAGTATCCGGTATGCTTGTAGGTGGCATGAGATTTTGTACATCTAGCCAGTCCATACCGCCGATCGCATCCACAGCTAAACCCACAGTTGTGTCTTGCTCCTGAACTGCAATCACCGGAATTTCTGCTCTGTCTGTGTTTAAGGGAGTTGCTTCCCCTAGAAATTGACCCAAGTCTGCCACCCAAATTACTCGACCTCGTAAATTTAGAGTACCCAAAAGTAAAGGAGAAGCATTAGGAATCGGGGTGATTCTATCGGGACTTAGTTCCATCACCTCTCTAATACCAGTTGCGGGTAGTGCAAACTCCTGATGCGAGGGAATATAAAACCGTAGATGTAACTCACCTTCAGGACTTTCTACTTGTAATTCTGGGCGGAAATGGTCTTGACCACCGCCGTTTAAAAAGTCCGGTTTGCTGACCATATTGTTTTCATCCTTATCCTCGCAGTAGTTGTTTGACTGTTCCCACCAATTCGGTTGGTTGAAACGGTTTTGCTATGTAAGCATCCGCACCCTGTTTCATCCCCCAGTAGCGGTCAAATTCTTCTCCTTTAGAAGAACACATCACTACCGGGACATTTTGGGTTTTGGGATCTGACTTTAATCGACGGCAAACTTCGTAGCCATTCATTTTGGGCATGACAATATCTAGGACTACGAGATCGGGAGGTTCTTCTTTGATTGCCTCTAATGCTTCTAATCCGTCAGTTGCATGGGTAACTGTTAAGCCACTGGCTTTCAGGAGGTCTGTAATCATCTCCCTCTGTGCAAGACTGTCTTCCACAATCAGAACTGTACTCATAAATGGCTATCTACCTCCTGATGTAGACGTTCCTGTTTGGAACATTCCCTGATCTCCCCACAAAAATTACTGTATAAATTAATTCTATTGTTTGGTTAATTGTCTTGATAATACTTTGTCTCGGAGTAGGTTGATTCTGTGATAACATCTTTTACCCCATATTTTACGGAATCAACAAGTCTAAATAGGGTATAGAGATGAGAGGAAAGGTGTCCCGCCACTTTGGTAATAGATAATTACGAATGGGTAATAGGCCTATTACCTATTACCCATTACCCATTACCAAATTCCCATCCCTTGGTGGGCGAGGATTTTAAGTATTTTTCTACAAGCATGAGTAATTCATCATCATTAAAAGGTTTTATGAGGTAATCTGTTGCCCCGGCCATCCTAGCTCTGATTTGATCTATAAATTTATCTTTACTACTCAACATAATCATCGGTATATACCGAAATACTTGAGATTGACGCAGCATGGCACAAATCTCATAACCATTTAGTTCGGGGGAAGAAATGTCACAGAAAACTAAATTTGGTCGGAGTTGAAAAATTAGACCTAAAGCTTCTAGGGGATTGGTTAACACGATTACTTCCGGTATAGTGTAGCCCGTCGCTTCATATCCTCGTGTTTGCAGAATAGACTCTACAGTTTTACAAATACTTTTTGTATCGTCAATACAGAGGATTTTCGCTTTCTTTTGGTTTCCTGGTGTGTGGATGTTGATCGGACAATTATTTGGTTCTGGATGGGTTAGTTTTAACCAACCTTGTTGTACATATGGATAGATAACCTTGGCGACTGTCAAAATATCTCGGTTGAGATAACGTGCTAGTTGACGTAAGGTAGTTTTTCCATCAGCCCATTGCTGAAGTTTATTCATTGTGGCTTCTGGGAGTGATGAGTTTAAATGAACTCTGTCAGCTAAGATTGGCAATTGTTCTGGTGACTGAATATAGGGATATAGCTCGTGCCATTGTTGTAATTGTTGGGTGACTTGAGTGACTAATGGCGAAATCTCCCAGGTGCTTAATCGGGGAGCGATCGCTGTATCCTGACAAAACATAAACCTACCTTGGTGTAAACTCAACAAGTCAAATAATGTCTCACCAACCAAACGGTAGATAATATTTTCAGCTATTTGAGAATTAATAATATTCCGCTCTAATAACAGCCAAAGATATTCATATTCTGAGGAATTTAGTTTACCTAAGCTGGTCAGATATTGTTCGTCTAGACCCATTTCTACGCGATAATAACGCAAATAGCCGTCAATCCGCGAAAAATTAATATCTCCTTCTTGACAATAAATTATTTGCCCATTCAAAAAAAATATTAGCCAATATTGTTGTTGGTAATTCCTAGAATAATCTGGCTCTTCTGCATCTTCTTTAGCATTTTGATGAGGCTTGTACAAGCTAGGTGCTTCAATTAAAAGTTGCCCAGTTCGCTGTCCCAATTCAATCAATTGCAGGATACTGCGAATATCGATTTCATGTAAACTTCCCTGCATTTAGTTTAGTCCAGAGTCAATAGTCAGTTGTCAGTTGTCAGTTGTCATGCACTATTAGTATTCTTCTTTTCCCCCTGCTCCCTTCCTGCTACTCTCCATTCCCTATATGTTTCTTTCACAACCAGTCTTAATCAGGTAATACATTTACTTATAAACTGTAAATTTTCTTAATAGAATTGAGATAAAGTTAGTGATAACACGGAAGTCATCATAACTGCCATCAGTACAAAATATTAGAGACAACAATCAATTCGCTGTTCTCAATATCGAAACGCTATATTTCGCTCCTATAAATAGTTTTGTTCGTCTGATTCTCCTCAATTTAGGTGAAATTAAGACAATTTAGCAGAATTATATAAGGTATATCTCAAAACATTGGCATCAAGTACACAAGAGGAAGAACGGTGTGCTGTATTTAGCAGAAGTACAAAAGCAGAAAGGTGGCTTACTGAGTGGTAGTTCCAAAACCGAATTAAAACTGCTAGCTTGTCAGCGAACCGACCAGAATTGGAGTACTGTGTCGGAAGAGGTAATTGCAGCAGAGGAAGCCAGCAAGTTAAACGATGGCGCACTGGTTTTGGTAGAACTCACACCAAATCGACAAGTGCAAAGGATTCAGGAGGCTGGTAGGCCGCTTGTCAATATTTTGCAGAATTTTTCCCGACAGTTGGAAAAATATAAGCTTAAGGAAGACGAAATAGACCAGTGGAAAGAGTCGCTGACATTTCAGGCACAGGAGCTAAATCGCCGAGAAATGGATATGGAAGTGCGACTGGAACAATTACATGAAATGGAAGATGAGTTCCAACGCCTGGAAGCACAAAAACAGGAGGTGGACACATCCCGTGAACAAATTGAGCAATTACAAGCTGAAGTTGAACGCAATCGCCAAGAATTGGAAGGTGCTTGGGAGCATTTGCGGGGTGAGCAGCGCCGTTTAGAGGAACGCCTGCAAGAGGGGAATGTATTGGATGCAACTCAAAGTCAGGCGATGAGTGAGTTGCTCGATCGCTTGTCTAGTCGCATTGCGCCCACAGAAACTGTCAGGGAACACCTGCGTGTGGCTGTGGAATTAATCGAAAAACAGCAAGCTACTCTCAATCCTCACTGGCAAAATCTGGAAGAACAAAAAACGTTAGTTCATCAAAAGCAAGAAGAAGCGGATAAATTGGCGCAAACATATAGCGATCGCCAAAACTCATGCAAACAAGCACAGGATTCTTTACAACAGCAAACTGCTCAATTAAAAGTTAATACAAACTCACTTATAGCCAAAGAAGAACATATTCGCTTTGTCAGAGAGCAGTTACAATCTCAAGATACTTTATATCAACAGATTAATTTTTTGGCTGCTTCGTCTGGTAATGCGGTTCCCAGCCAGAAATTAGATGTGCAAGCTCTGGAGAATATGCCCTTAGATGAACTACAAAAGATAGTTCAAGATTTAATAGATAAATTGGGAATAGATTCTAGCTTTGTTCATGACCAAGAACAAGAACTGACATATAAACAACAAACCATAGAAGAACTGCAACAAAAAATTAACCAAGCATCTGGTCAGGATTTAGCTAATTTGCAACTTGAGTTGTCAGATGAAAGAGACTTGTATCAGATGCTAAATCAAACTTTGGTTGGACAAAGACGTAATTTGTTAGCCAGGCAAAAGTTGATTCAGCAACACCAAAACGTACTACTACGGCGACAAGGACAACCTGTTCCCACCACAGAAGACGATAACAGCGTTGATTTTTCCCCAATTCTGCAACAAATCGAAACTCAAAGGCAAAAACAATCCCAGGAATTACAACAACTAGAACGAGAAATTGAACAAATGCGTTCTGCTATTGAGCTAGACCAAGGGATGATTGACAATCAAACTCATGACCTCCAAGAAAAGCAGCAGGAACTGAAAACGATAGAATCTGATTTATTATCATTAAAAACAGCAACTGCTGAATGCTGGGGTCGGATAAATCTCTATCAAGAAGCTCTACAACCCATCCAGGATTGTGTAGATGAGTTAAGGCACAAACTACAAGGAATTGGAGAATCTTTGGCGCAAATCCAAGAAACAGGTGATTATCAACTCCAAACTATTACCGAGATTCGTCAGACTATCAGTAGTTTTATCTCTCAGCCTGAGTTGTTGGCATCATGAATCAATTCAAAATTCAAAATTCAAAATTCAAAATTCAAAAATTTCTCCCCTGTACCCCCATACCCTTACACCCCTACACCCTCTTTCAAGGCAGGAGGCAGAATTAATTGTTGCGCCTTTCCCCATTTCTGAATAATATCCAATTGTCTTGGACTTGAGCGATCGCACCACCAGGGAAAGGATCTGTTTGCGAACGGTTGGGTGCTGTGATTAAAGCTGTTAATTTCTCGATATGTTCAAAATTAGGCGCATCGGCAAGTATTTCTTGTAATACCTGCCGCATCACCCGGCGTTGCAGCGCTAATGGTGCTTTTTGCAATACCTGACGGTTAAGCCGTAACATAAGGAATGAAGGAGATGAGGGAGATAAAAATTCTTCCCCTACTTCCCATTCCATCGCCTTTTCTTTCAACTGCTGGGCGGTGCGTTCTAGATACTCAACATCTGCTTGTAGTAGTTCGGCGGTTTGGGCTATGGCTAATTCGGCTTGGGGATTAAAATTGGCTTGTAAGTAGGGAATTAATTCTTGGCGGATGCGATTACGGGCATATTTTAAGTCGTGATTGGTGGAATCTTCCCAGATTGGTAGCTGAAACTCTTGACAAAATTGCTCTGTTTGTTTGCGAGTAATTTCCAATAATGGACGTACTAACAAAATATTTCCTGTTAGTGGACGCTGCCAAGTTAAAGCTTGTAAGCCATCCGCACCGGTACCACGCATTAAATTGTAAAGTAAAGTTTCAGCGCGATCGCTGGCTGTGTGACCTGTGACTATATACTCGTAATTGTGTGCTTGAGCGATCGCACTTAAAGTTTCATACCGCCACTCACGAGCTGTAGCTTCACTATTTATAGATTTACTGGCTGTTTCTAAATAAAAAGACACACCCCAAGTTTCAGATAAATTTTTGACATGATCAGCATTAGCTTGAGAGTCAACACGCCAACGATGATCACAATGGGCAATACCTAACTCCCATCCCCATTTCGGTTGTAAATCTAACAATAATTTAATTAAACACAGAGAATCTTGTCCACCGGAGACTGCGACTAATAGCCTTTGATTGCGCTCAAATAAGTGACGCGATCGGATAGTACGATGTATCCTTGCATGAAGCTTAGTCCATACCATTTTGGTGTTGTCATGGAAGTGCCAATATTACAACATCATAGAATGTCGAACTGTGTTAATTTTTCGCTAATTTCTTCTAGTGGTGATTCGGGTTCATCAGGAGAAAATTCTAAAGCCAGTCTCACTTTGCCTTTTTTCCATCCTTGAGCCGTAAATTTTAATACTTCACAATTTATACCTAAAGTATATAAATTTGCTTCAGGTGTGCCATCTGCTCCAATATATTCTTTAATCGCTGTAATCAAATCACGAACTTTAAAAGTTTTAGCAATATCTAATTTATTAAATGTATCCGGTTCTATAGATACTACTTCATCATGGTTTAGTCTCTCAAATCCGTCTCCCATAAGAAACTCCTGTGGCTAAATCTATAGTTTTTTTCCACAGATATAATGCTTTATCCGCAATAAATTATGATTTTGTAGACTTAGTGACAACTAATAAGCTGTTACGCATTTAAATTGTATATTTCGCACTCAGGTTGTCAAAAGTCCAAAGTCCAAGCTAGCCTGTGACTCTGGACTCTTGACTATGGACAGCCCTGACGCAAGAATATTTGGTTCAAGTGCGTATCATCTTATAAATATTTATACTCAGTTATTTAAGAATTGTATGATTCCCCTCTCCAAGAATCAAGAGGAGAACAACAGGCAAGTTGTTAGGACTTACGCATGAAAACGAAATATCAAGGGTTTGGAGAAGGGTATAGGGGTATGAATTAATTCAAAATTCAAAATTCAAAATAAATGTTTGAACCCTTACACCCTTACACCCCTATACCCTTACACCCAGTCTCAACAGAAAATCTGGATGCGTAAGTCCTAGTTGTTTAAAAAAACCACCCGTAGGAATGTAAACCTTTGCCCAAAAGATTGACACCAAGGTAACAAATCCAGACAACAACAAAGCCACTAGCAGCTAAAATTGCTGGGCGACGACCTTGCCAACCACGGGTAATTCTGGCGTGGAGATAGGCAGCGAATACTAACCAAGTAATTAATGCCCAAGTTTCTTTAGGATCCCAACTCCAATAGGAACCCCAGGCTTCGTTAGCCCAAACTGCACCGGCAATAATCCCAATTGTCAGCAGGGGAAATCCTAAACCAATGATGCGATAGCTGATGTTATCTAGGGTTTCGGCTAGGCTGAGGCGTTGGGGTGAGAGGGTTTCGGCAGGTGTTAAGGTTGTTGCTTGAGGGGCAGTAGCTAAGTTTAATACGGCTGTGTTGCTGTTGCCATTGTTTTGGCTTTCCAAACGAGAAAAACCATTATTTTCTACTGCTGGTGTTGCTGGTTGAGAAACTAGTTCACCAGCTTTCATCAAGCGATAGCCGTTGGTACGATAGCCACCGTTACCGACCGAACTGCCTTGTAACTGTATATTGTTACCACGAGTGATCACCAAGAAAGCGATCGCCAATAATGAACCCACCATCAACGCCGAATAACTCAACATCATGACGCTGACGTGCATCATCAGCCAATTTGACTTTAGTGCTGGTACTAAGGGTTCTGATACCTGCATATCTGATGGCAGTGTTAAGGTAGCAAAAGCCACAATTCCCATAGCCACAGGGGTAGTAAACACACCTACTAAACGACTGCGGCTAGAATTTTCAGCAATCAGATGAACAGTTGTAATTCCCCAAGACAGGAAAAACAGCGATTCATACAAATTACTTAAAGGGAAATAACCAGCTTCGATCCAGCGTGCGCCCAGCAGGGTTGCTATGGACAAATTAGCGATCGCCATCCCAGCTGTTCCTAAAGCATTAATCGCTGGTAAACCAGGAAACGCTGCACCTATCCAATAAAGCAGCATTGTAAGGAATAAGACGGCAAAGGACGCGTTATCCAACCAGTTCTGGAGTGAAACCAGATTCATAAAATGTTCTCCGCAGTGGATTTTTGAAAATCATTTATCCTGACTTTTCTGATCCTATCTGCTCTAGGGAGTTCAAAATTCAAAATTAGAAATTTTTAGAAAACCTACTTGCGTGGTCAGATACCCGACTGTTTCAAGAAGTCAGATATCTAGTAACCCCGCAAAGGTAAAGCAGCAGAGTTATCAGCTTTTTTGAGTGTGAGAAAAATGTCGTAGCGGGTGCTGCGATTATCACTAACAGCAGTTGTCACACCGATGGAACGCGTCGCAGCTAACAGTGTTTGTTGCTTAGGTATCAGCCTTGGTAGGGGAAAGTTTTTTGCTGTCTGTTCCACATCCAAGTAAAACTGACCGTTGGTGGGATTAGGTTCTACTGGTACTGTTTGTTGAAATGCCAAACTGTTGGCCAGGGTGTTATTGGGTTTGGGAACAATTTTATCGGTAATGGGAGCGCCTATTGATAGGAAGAAAACGTTTCCATCCAACCAACCGTGGGTAGCCGTGAGAGTTCCATAGGGGCTAATCCAATTAGTGATGGGTTTACCTGCTACGGTTGCGGGTTGAATTTGGAATTGGTATTGATTTTTCATCACCTCATCTAGCTGTTTAATGGATGTTTCAGCTAGTTTGCGTCGGCTTTGACCATCGGAAGTATCATTTGCTTGGATCATTAACACCAAAGCCGCGCGAAAATCTTCCTGTGAACCTGGCTTAGGAGTACCTTGAATTAAGGATACAGCGAACTCTCCTCTCATCCACTTGAGTAAATCTCTTTCTAAGTCGAGATTCGTTAGTGATTTAACTCCACTCCGCAGTTGTTCTGGTGTCACTGGCGCAAGAGGATTACCTTGAGATGTTAAAACGTAGTCACTCCATAAGCGTTGTAAATCTCCCCCAGACAGCATCATAATGGTTTCTGCTGGTACACGATTTTGCATATTGCCAGCTTTGTTTGTTACTGCCAATACACGCTGACTACGAGGATTGAGCCATGAAACTCCTTTGATGCGTATCCCTTCTGGCTCTAAAGTTACAGTACCGGCTAAACCTTGGTTATTTTGCAGTTGTGCTAAAACTTGTGCTGGTAAGCGACGATTAGGAGCAATGGCGGCTATTTTTGCAACGTTGGGGACATTTACATAAAACTGAGCCAAAGGCTGATAACTAGCTACTTTCGGGAAGTTTTCTGCAAAACCGCCTGTTGTTGCTAAGGTTGTCTTATTTTTATACGCGTCAATTGCTTTTTCTGTGACTTTAATATTGTCGGTAATGACAAGAAAACGCTCGTCTATTAAAGCTGCGGAGAAGTTTTCCCCCCTTGATCCCTCACTTTGTTTGATAGTAATCCCTTGATAGGTGCTATCTTTCCACTGGGCTTGATTGGGGTTTTTTGGTTGAGCGAAAATACTTTTGGCTTTTTGTAGATTTCTTACTGGTAAAACCATAACCATCGACTGTTGGTTATTTGTTACCTCTGTATTGGTCGATACTGGTTTAATTGCTGATTTATTTACTTCAGGAGCTAAAATTGCTAAGGTCACTTCTTCCCCTACCCAAGGTTGAATATCTTGCTCGAAGTTGTAACCTTGATTAGTCAGAAAGCGATCGCGTAATTGTAATAAATTTTGATTAACTATAGCTTGGCTTTCCTTTGTGCCAAATTTCTGCAATTTCTGCCATTGTTGAGGGTCTGTACTCAGAGAAACCGCAAATAAGGCATCTTGCGGAATAATATTGGCCCCTACTAACAAATTTCTCGAAAATGCTTCTCCCTGGCTAAATAACCAGTATCCGGCTGCACCACCACCAACTAATAACCCGGCTGCGGAAAGTGTCAGCACTAAAGATGGTTTGTTTCTTTTCTTCATGGGAACAGACAAAATAGGCAGTGTCACGTCGCTTTGCTCCGAATTCAAAGTTCGTCTGGGAAAGTTCTGATCACCTATGGTGAGGCCTAAACTATTGGTGGAAACATCCGCCCAAACTTTCCGCAAAATACGAAATTAACAAATCTCCCATAAATGAAATTAGAGGCTTATAAGTAATTCAAAATGAAATAAATTAATCACACCAAGCATCCTGCTTTTATGGTTTTATAAGCTCTAAAAGCACTTTAGCTTATCCTTTTCTGCATCGGTCATTATACCCTACACCTCTCACTTGCAAATTAGCTACTAGCCCAGGTTACAACTTCACTACTACAGCACGGTATCAACAAAATACTCAGTTCTAATCAACAGAAGTAAAATCAACATTTTCTATATTTTCAGCACAGTCAATTAGAGTAACATCTTTGTATAAAATTTTCCAAAAATTATCCTCAAATGTTCTTATATGTTAGTGAAGCTCCTAGTGAAAAATTGGTTTTTTTAGGCACTCTTTAGAATAGAACTAACAACCAAAAGCCACAAGCAATCAGTATATTGTTTGACATTTAATGTCTATAACCAGATGCAAATTATATATTGTATTGAATTTTAATTAATTTTTAAATTTAATAACTACAAATTCCCCAGTAATGTCAAAGCTTTTATACTTTGCCATTTATAGAACTTAGTTGCATCGGCCCCAGGTATTTTGTTAGATACGGAGAGAAAACTTCATAAATTAAGGTTAAAGGTTGACCGTGATGCCAAAACAGGTAATGGCGACCCCAAAAAGGGCCATCCACTCCAAAACCTGATTGCAAGGCCTCTGAATTTCCATAATAAATACCCCGCACATCTCGATACAACTCCGTGCGAAGACGAGCTAGACTTGCCCAAATCGGTAATGAACGGTTTTGTAAATACTCGTCTACATGACTGGCTTCCCACCATGAGGTTGCATAGGCGAGTCGTTGGCCAGAGGCTGTACGTAGCCATACCTGTCGCCGCAATCTTGGCGCAGGAACAGATTGGATTAAATCTGGCGCATTATCCAAATCCATGCCAATCAATGACATATCAATGACATCGACTTCTGTCGGCTCACCAGTCAGTAACTCTAAATGCCTTGTAGGCGAACCATCACCTAAAAGTAGTAGTTGCCACGCTGGAGCCAGCTGAGTGTGAGGCAAACTATGTTTAATTACTTCTTCCCCACCTTGCCAAATTGGAGTGAGGCGATGCCATCCGGCTGGCAATGTTGAGTTGTTGCTTGGAGTAAAAGTGGCAGTCAATGTTCTTTACAAAAGTTCACCTATTTATATAAAAGCACAAAAAATTAATTAGTTGTTAGTTGTCAGTTGTCAGTTATCCGTTGTCCGTTGTCCGTTGTCCGTTGTTAGTAGGGACGGGTTTATGAAGATAATCACCCAAGAGCGAAGATATCTGTAAACCCGCCCGTGCAGTTGTCGGTTTTCAATAATTTTTCCCTGCCTCTCCTCCAGCCAATAATTAGAAAGGTCAATAGTCAAAAATTTATCACTTTTGACCACTGACCTTTCTAAGATTGACTATAGTCACTAAAAAATGCGGATGGCGAGACTCGAACTCGCAAGGCAAAGCCACACGCACCTCAAGCGTGCGCGTATACCAATTCCGCCACATCCGCACGGGTTGTACAAGAAGATATACTAGCACAAAAAAATTGCATAAAACAAGGTAAAACTATATTTGCCAAACTTTATGGAAAATTTATTCTGCTAAATATACAAATTTCCCGAAGGAGGATACGAGACTAACAGAAATGTAGTATCGCCACAAGTGATATTAAAGGGGGTATGGGGGTTTTCTTCCCTTACACCCTTAAACCCTCACACCCCACCTCTATGAAAAATCTTGTTGGTAAGTTAGTTTCCTGCAATTTATTTAAAGATGAGCCTGGGGTATCTCCTGTCATAATTTGAGATGAAGCGATGCCTAAGGCGGGCTACGCCTAAGCGCTAAAAGCAACTTGGATGGGAGACAATTTCTATCTACTGGTACTGATACTGATATCGAAAACTAGAAAATGAAGTTTGACAAAATATTAATTGCCAATCGGGGAGAAATAGCGCTTCGCATTCTCCGCGCCTGTGAGGAAATGGGGATTGCGACGATCGCAGTTCACTCGACTGTTGACCGGAATGCTCTTCATGTCCAACTTGCTGACGAAGCGGTTTGTATTGGCGAACCTGCTAGCGCTAAAAGTTATTTGAATATTCCCAATATTATTGCTGCGGCTTTAACGCGCAATGCCAGTGCTATTCATCCTGGGTATGGCTTTTTATCTGAAAATGCCAAATTTGCGGAAATCTGTGCCGACCATCACATTGCGTTTATCGGCCCCACCCCAGAAGCTATCCGCTTGATGGGGGACAAATCCACCGCCAAGGAAACCATGCAAAAAGCTGGTGTACCCACAGTACCGGGTAGTGAAGGTTTGGTAGAGACAGAGCAGGAAGGATTAGAACTGGCGAAAGATATCGGCTACCCAGTGATGATCAAAGCCACGGCTGGTGGTGGCGGCCGGGGTATGCGACTGGTGCGATCGCCAGATGAATTTGTCAAACTTTTCTTAGCAGCCCAAGGTGAAGCAGGTGCAGCCTTTGGTAATGCTGGCGTTTATATTGAAAAATTTATTGAACGTCCGCGCCACATTGAATTTCAAATTTTGGCTGATAGTTACGGCAATGTCATTCACTTGGGTGAGCGGGATTGCTCAATTCAGCGCCGTAACCAAAAGTTACTAGAAGAAGCCCCCAGTCCAGCCCTGGACTCAGACCTACGGGAGAAAATGGGACAAGCTGCGGTGAAAGCGGCTCAGTTTATTAATTACACTGGGGCAGGTACTATCGAGTTTCTTCTAGATAGATCCGGTCAGTTTTACTTTATGGAAATGAACACCCGGATTCAGGTAGAACATCCCGTAACTGAGATGGTTACTGGAGTGGATTTATTAGTTGAGCAAATCAGAATTGCCCAAGGGGAAAGACTTAGACTAACTCAAGACCAAGTAGTTTTACGCGGTCATGCGATCGAATGTCGCATCAATGCCGAAGACCCAGACCACGATTTCCGCCCAGCCCCCGGACGCATTAGCGGTTATCTTCCCCCTGGTGGCCCTGGTGTGCGGATTGACTCCCACGTTTACACCGATTACCAAATTCCGCCCTACTACGATTCCCTAATTGGTAAGTTGATCGTTTGGGGACCTGATCGCGCTACTGCTATTAACCGCATGAAACGCGCCCTCAGAGAATGCGCCATCACCGGATTACCTACAACAATTGGGTTTCATCAAAGAATTATGGAAAATCCCCAATTTTTGCAAGGTAACGTGTCTACTAGTTTTGTGCAGGAGATGAATAAATAGGGTAACGGGTAATGGGTAATGGGGTTTCAATCACCAATTACCAATGCCCTAACTCATCCGCGCCAACATCGTCAGTAATCCTTGCTGGCCTAGAAGAACTTCTCGCAGCAGGCTAAAAATACCAACACATACAATGGGGGTGATATCAACACCGCCGATAGGTGGGATGATTTTTCGCAAGGGTATGAGAAATGGTTCAGTGGGCCAGGCAATTAAGTTGAAGGGCAAACGGTTCAGATCGACTTGCGGATACCAGGTCAGAATGATACGGAAAATAAACAGAAATGTCATCACTCCCAACACAGGGCCAAGAATCCAAACGCTCAGGTTAACACCAGTCATCGGTCTAAGCTACTATTTTGTGAATTTACAAAAAACTGCAACCAAAAGCTGAAAATTTTAAGCTTTGTAAAGCATTTTCTCTCCAATTCTAACTAAATGCGGCCACTTAATGACTGTGCATCAAAAGCAATTAGGCAAGAGGCAGGAGGCAGGAGAAGTAACTAATGACAACTGACAACTGACAACCGACTATTAACTATAGGCTTCTCAAGGAAGTAATACACCATTAGAATTATGATGAAGAGTGTAAAAAAAGGTTTAGATCCATGACGCCTTCTTTATCAAATTTTCTTTGGAGTTTGGCTTGGGGTACTTTAATTGTCGTTATCCCTGCTACTGTTGGTTTGATTTTCATCAGCCAAAAAGATAAAATCCAGCGCTCATAGTATTTGGGGAGTTGTTTAGACTCTCACAACTGTTTGTCTGTCAGCAGTCCCCATTCCACCGCAGGCGAAAACCCCTGCTATTGGAAGCAAGGTATACTAGGCTGGCAGACCCAAGCTTTTTTAGCTTTGGTTAAAAATCTCCACTCACAAAGAGATAAAGATTTTGTCAGTGATCTGTAATCAGTGGTCAAAAATGTTTTAAGAGCGCCAACAAGGAAGGTTTTAAAGCAGAATCAAAAGTAATTAGCAACTGACAAGTAACAACTGACACGCGTAGCGCAGTAAATAGCTTCAGAGCTTCTGGGTCAGATGCTTTGAAGCTTAAATATTATATTGTGATTGTTTAGAGTAGTGATTTTAAGTGTGACTCGCTAACATAGATTTGATATTGGGAAAAGAACAATGCTAAATTTTGGGCTGAACTCAGCCAGTGTTCTGGCTCAGGTGAATTTTGGAACGAACTCAGCCAGTATTCTAGGAATTTTCCTGGCTGTGGCTGGGGCAGCGCTGTATTTTCTCCGCACTGTGCGTCCGGAACTGTCAAGAGATCAGGATATATTTTTTGCAGCAGTGGGCTTATTGTGCGGTTTCATTCTTATTTTCCAAGGATGGCGGTTAGACCCGATTTTGCAATTTGGTCAGCTGCTTTTAGTCGGTACAACTGTATTTTTTGCGGTTGAAAGTATTCGTCTGCGGAGTATAGCTACTCAACAAGCGAAACGTAACACCCCGATTGTGGATGATGAACGACCAGTCAGCAAAAATTATTCTTACAACCGACGGAAATATGAGGCTGAGGTAGAAGACGATTATGCTCCTTTACCTTATGAAGATGAGGAAGAGGAAGAACGTCCAGTACGTGCCAGAATTCGTCCCAGTAGAGAAGACCGTTCCTCTCGTGATAACTATTATGAGGAACAACCACCCCGCAAGGAACGCCGTAACACCACTGATAGACAGGAACCAACGGATAAACCACGCCGCCGTCCTACCAATCGCCCAACAACTAGAACGTCAGAAAGCTATGAACAAGAAGATTGGGGTTCTGCTTCTAGGCAAGTTGATGATTGGGAAAGTTCTAGTAGTGAAGTGAGAAGACCTTCTCGCCGGGGCAATAATAATCCCCGCCCAGAAGTAGATGAGGATGTGCAACCCAGACCGAGAAAGCGTCGTCCACCGGCGGATACAAGTTCTTCCCGTAGAGAACCTCAAGATGATGAAGCTATCCCAACTGATTACGTACCGTACAAACCGATAGATCAGTCAGATGAAGATTCAGAGAACTCGACAAATTTTGATGATATCTAAAGCACTCTGGATGGATGTAAGCTTATAGGCGACGGAAACCAGTAAAGATTTGAGGTGAAAAAATTTACTTCTCAGTTCTGGCTCCAAAGACCAATTCATTGGAGCCTAGTTTTTGGCTTGGCGAGTTTGCTTGGCTCTTGTGGTTCTGGTGATATCCCCCTTGGGCCTACTTCCCTCAATAGTCGCTACACAGAAGAACAACCAGCCTTAAGTGGTAATGGTCGTTTTTTAGCATTTATTTCTAATAGGAATGGTGTTCATCAGTTACTTGTATATGATTTACAACAACAAAGTTTTATTCGGACACCAGGATTAAACCGACCGGAGACAATTACCGAAAGTCCCAGTTTGAGCTACACCGGACGGTACATCGTTTACATGACTAGTGACCAAGGTAGACCTGTTGTAGCTCTTTACGATCGCGCCATTCAACAATCGCAAATCATTACCCCCACCTATCGAGGTTGGGTAAGAAATCCGGGTATTAGTCCAGATGGACGTTATGTTGTCTTTGAAACTGCCGCCCGTGGACAATGGGATATCGAAGTCTTAGACAGGGGGCCGAATATTGAGTTAGATATTCCGAATGGAGCAACAGTGAATCAGCCATCATAAGAGGGAGAGCAAAGGCGAAAGAAACTGATAATCCTGATCCTGGCTCAAAATTGAATCATTGAAGTTTTATTATTCCCTGAATTTTCAAGCTGTGATCTGAAAATTAAATTTGGGAAAGATGAAACTAGGTGTTTCATTTTTCTCAATATCTATGATAAGAAACTCTTATGAGCCGCCCAACCCTTCAGATTTGCCAGATTGTCACAACCAGCTACGCCTGACAGCACAGTATCAGAAAATATTGGTGAGAATTCTGGCTAAAATTCGCTCATCGGTAAACATAGAATCTTTGTGCCGGACTTCTTGTCAAGATATTTGTGGACAATTGGAGATTGAGCGATTAGCTATTTACCGCTTCAACAGTGATTGGAGCGGTAGTTTTATCAATTGTTTTGGCTTTGCAGAACCACCTTGGGATAAACTCACTGCTTTTGGACAGGACTTGGTGTGGCAAGATTCCCATTTGCAAGAAACTCAAGGGGGGCGATATCGCAAAAATGAGCCGTTTGCTACGGCTGATATTTACGATGCAGGACACTCTCGTTGTCATATTGAGGTGTTAGAACAATTTCAGATTCGAGCATATGCGATCGCTCCGATTTTCGTTGGTGCAAAACTGTGGGGTCTACTAGCGGCCTATCAGCACTCTGCGCCTCGACAATGGCATCAGAACGAGGTGGAATTTATAGCCCAAGCCGCTAGCTATCTCGGTGTAGCAATGCAGCAGGAAGAAATCATCAAGGAAGCCAAACAACGTACAGTAGAACTGCAAGATGCTATTGCCAGGCAACGAGCTTTGATGGAAGTTGTAGGCAATATTCGCTCATCTATCAATACGGAAATTATTTTAGACACAGCTTGCCAAGAATTGTGCAAACTTCTGAAGCTAGAACGGGCAGCAGTTTATCGCTTTAATGAAGATTGGAGCGGTGAATTTGTCAGTCAATTTGGGATGGTAGAAACACAGTGGCACAGAATCAGCCCCTTTGGCAAAAATCTGGTTTGGGATGATACCTACCTCCAAGAAACCAAAGGTGGACGCTATCGCAATAACGAAACTTTTGCGGTCAATGATATCTACCAAGCTGGACATACACGTTGTCATATCGACATTCTTGAGCAATTCAAGATTCATGCCTATGCTTTAGCACCGATTTTCATCGGTAAAAAACTGTGGGGACTCGTAGCAGCTTATCAACACACTGGCCCGCGACAATGGGCAAATTATGAAGTGGAGTTTCTTGGACAGGTGGGCGCGCAATTAGGGGTGGCAATTCAGCAAGCGGAGAATTTAGCCCAATCGAAACAACAGGCCGATGCTCTGCAAAATGCGATCGCTCGGCAACGCGCCCTCACAGAAGTAGTGGGAAAAATTCGCTCTTCCCTAGATATTAATTTAATCTTGAAAACTACTTGTCAAGAAGTATGTAAAATGCTGCGAATTGAGCGGGTAGGAGTTTACCGCTTTAATCCTGACTGGAGTGGTGAATTCGTCAGTAATTTCGGTATGGTGGAGGCGCAATGGGACAGCATTAACCCCTTTGGCAAAAATCTGGTTTGGGAGGACACCCACCTCCAAGAAACCAAAGGGGGACGCTATCGCAACAACGAAAATTTTGCAGTCAACGACATTTACCAAGCTGGACACTCACGCTGTCACTTAGATATTTTGGAGCAGTTTAGGATTCGAGCTTACGCTTTAACCCCAATTTTTGTAGGACGGAATCTGTGGGGACTGCTGGCGGCCTATCAACATTCTGCACCGCGCCAGTGGGATGTTGTAGAGGTGGAATTTTTGGGACAAGTAGCTAGTCAACTGGGAGTAGCGTTGCAAAGTTCTCAAATGATGAGCCAAATTCAAACCCGTGCTGATGAACTGCAAAAATCGGCTGAACAGCGCCGGATTTTATTTGATTTGGTCGTCAAAATCCGAGAATCTTTGGATTTAGAGGCAATTTTGAAAAATACTGTGCAGGAAGTGAGGCGATCGCTGCAAGCAGATCGAGTCGGCATCTTTCGCTTTGATTCTGATCAGGGTTTTTGTAGTGGTGAATTTATTGCTGAAGATGTGTTACCCAAGTTTGATTCTGCCCTAGCTGTAAAGGTTCAGGACTATTGCTTCGGCGACCATTATGCACCTCAATATCGCCAAGGGCAAGTACAAGTAATTTCCGATGTCAACAGTGTTGGCTCTAAGGTACCCCATCTGGACGTGATTGAGCAATTCCAAGTCAAAGCTCAGATTATTGTGCCATTGATGGAAGGTGATAATCTGTGGGGATTATTATGTATTCACCAATGCACTCATCCACGTCATTGGGAAGAAGATGAATTGGAATTTGTCACTCAAATAGCAGCTCAACTCAGTGTGGCACTACATCAAGCTAACTTGTTCCAACAATCGAGCTTGCTTGGTGAGACTCGTGCAGAAGCAAATCAACTTGCCCAAACACTAAAAGAACTCCGCACTGCCCAAATGCAAATTATCCACGCTGAAAAAATGGCTAGTTTGGGGCAGTTGGTAGCAGGAGTTGCCCACGAGATTAATAACCCGATTAATTTTATTCACGGCAATTTAGAACACGCCCATCAATATACCCAAGAGTTGCTGCGTTATGTGAAACTTTATCAGCACTATCACCCCAATGCAGCCCCGGAAATACAAGAGTTTTTCCAGCAAGCCGAAATCGAGTTTTTATTTGAGGACTTACCTAACTTATTCCAGTCAATGCAGGTAGGTACTCAGCGCATTCAGGAAATTGTCACCTCTTTACGTAGCTTCTCACGCCTAGACGAAGCTGACTTCAAAACAGCAAATATTCATGAATGTATCGACAGCACTTTGATGATTTTACAACATCGCTTAAAGCCCTCAGCTGATAGCCACGCCATTCATGTGACCAAGGACTATGATGATTTACCTCTTATAGAGTGCTATCCCGGTCAATTAAACCAGGTATTTATGAATTTGCTGTCTAATGCCATTGATGCCTTAGAAGAACGGGAAGCAAAGCTATCTCCTGAAGTAATTGCCGCACATCCCAGCGAAATCCGCATTTATACATCTCTACTCAATAAAAACTGGATGAGTATTCGGATTACCGATAATGGACTCGGCATTGATGAGCAGATAATCCCCAGATTGTTCGATCCGTTTTTTACTACTAAGATGGTCGGTAAAGGCACTGGACTGGGACTTTCGATCAGCTATCAGATTATTACAGATAAACACAAAGGTAAGATTTACTGCCAATCAGAACTTGGTAAAGGTACAGAGTTTGTGGTTGAACTACCAATTATTCAGGCAAAAATTAATCCATCAATAACGAAAGTCTGAGAATGTCTTGAATTTTGAATTGTTAACACTGGAGTTTAGACTAAAGACAAGCGATAGGAAAATAATACGCGTGGCGAATGATTAAACGTATTTTTATATTTGCTTGTACAACCTTATTGGGTGGATGCTTTGGCTATCCTCGGTTGGTAAGTTACCCTTTCGATCCGGGGGGAAGGAGTATTAATAGTCTTGCTTCAGAACTTAATCCTCAAATTTCGGGGCGATATATTGTGTTTACAAGCGATCGCCGGGGTAGCCAAGATGTATATATGTTTGATACGCTGACTCAAAATTTGGTAGATTTGCCTGGGTTAAATGCCTTAGATACGATCGCCTCTCATCCCAGTGCTTCGGCAGATGGTCGTTATGTAGTATTTGCTGCTAGTCGCCAAGGACGATCAGCTATTTTCATTTATGACAGAGAAACACGACAATCACGAAATTTGACAAATAATTTACAAGCAGAAGTCCGCAACCCCACCATTAGCGCTGATGGGAATGCGATCGCTTTTGAGTCTAGCAATAATGGCCAGTGGGATGTTTTAGTCTATAACCGTTCTGGGCAACCCGTGAATGTGCCTCAAGATCCCCGATGAAATGAGGGAGTTGTGAGTGGTGAAAAAAAATCCCTACTCCCTTGGTTTTTAAGGGTGTAGGGGGGTAGGGGTGTAAGGGTGTAAGGGGGTAAGGGTGTAAGGGTGTAGGGGTGTAGGGGAGAAATTTTTGAATTTTGAATTTTGTAGCTTTAGCTTCCCGTAGGGTATTTTGAATTGATTACTCCTTTTGTATCGATTCGATGAGCGATCGCACTTGGGCTGTCCCTTCAGATGCTTCAAAGGACAGGGGGAATTTACCTTTGGCAATCATTCGTAAACCCAGGGGAGCGAGGCTGAGTAATCCTTTGAGGTCTTTTAAATAGTTACCGACGACTTGTAAGCCAAATTGTCGTTCGTCAATCCAACCGCCTTCTTTGACTAGCTCTACTAATACTTTGCGGTGGCGAATTGAGCGGCTATCGCTGGCTTGTTTTTGGCTGAGTATTTCTTGCTTGATTTTGGTAATTTGCTCTAATGGCGCTACTTCCATTGGGCAAACTGAATCGCAGTAAAGACAACGAGTACAACCCCAAACGCCTTTAGTGCCTTCGTTGTAGTTTTCTAAGCGTTCGGCTGTGTCGCTATCGCGGGAGTCTGCAACCATGCGGTAGGCTTTAGCTAAGGCGTGGGGCCCAACGAAATCGGGGTTTACTTCACGAGCGTTGCATTCTGAGTAGCAAGCACCGCACATAATACAATTACCAGTTTGATCGAGACGCGATCGCTCATCTGGTGTTTGTAAAAATTCCCGTTCTGGTACTTGTCTGGCTGCTGTACTTACATATGGTGTTACTGCTTCTAAATTATTCCAGAAACTATTCATATCTACGACCAAATCCTTAATAACAGGCATATTGCCTAAAGGCGCGATCGTAATTTCTGGAATGCTACTTGCTTGATTAACTGAAGATGATATTTTTTGTAATCTAGCTAGTTCACTACCTACATTTTCCTTACAAGCTAGAGCCGAACGGCCATTAATTCGCATGGCACAGCTACCACAAATAGTATTGCGGCAATTTTTACGAAATGCTAGTGTTCCGTCTTGCTCCCACTTAATACGATTAAGACAATCTAAGATAGTATTACCGGGGTCTGTCTCCATAAGGTAATTCTGCAAAATAGGAGCAGAATTTTGTTGTTGACGAATGATTTTAAATAGAACTTCCATTGCTACCAACCAAAGTCTTAAAATTATCTCACCAACCTCGAAAATTTTGGGTCGGGGCTGGTGTTTGCAAAAATAGCCTAGTGTTAAGAGCTAGTCAGTCAACGAGCGACTGATTCTAGTTCCAGCATAACCATTAAAATTTTAATTGCAGCAACGCCATAGATGAGATTTGTGAGGTGGTCGCGGTTTGAATGCAAAAAAGTTAATTATATGCCCCTAATTGAATTTGCTGACTTTTTCAAATCCTCAGGCCGTTTCACAGCAAATGAGCTTCAGCTTCATCTAGCTTGAAAGAGGGTGTAGGGGTGTAAGGGTATATGGGTGTAGAGGAAAAATCTCTTTCATCTATGACTGTGAATTTTTTTCATCGGGACTGCTTTATCCATAAAATATCCAAAGTTAAGACTTTAATGATTCTTGATAATTCTTGATGTCAAGATATGCAAGAGCGATAAATGAAAAAATCTTAACTTAAAATAGCCATAATAAAGTATGTACACGAGAATAGTTAAAGTTTCCTTACCCGATTGAGGGACTTTTACTAAGCACTAGTAGGCATCATCCAGTATTTTTAACTTAATCATTCATGAACTGAGTAGATAACTAAGGAGCAAAATCCCTCTTCCCTAGACCCTAACCTCTAACTCCTTTTCCACCAATAGGAAGCTGATTTGATTGGTGAAAAGATTTAAGTATCGTAGGGTGGGCGATGTCTACCAAAACCATGCTACTGTGGGCATTGCCCACACCGCGTAAACTTCAAAAATCAAGTGTAAATCCTATAGATCCCTATTTTGATTAGCTTGTACAACAAAGCAGAAAAATTTTTGCTTACTCCCTACTGGTTACTACCGACTTTCATAATCCTCACTAAAAGTTCATTTTTCGTTTGTATATACGCGTTAGGGCTGAGAATATACATCTAGTAGTGGCAAGAAAATGCTAGATAGATGTGGAGAGATTTATTCTTCCCATAGACAGACGTACAGAAAACACAATAATTTTTGTCTGGTGAGAATAAACTAGGACTTTCATTCTCTTGGCTTTTAGTCTCATCTCAATCAAGTGAATCTCAGGATATAACTCACTCGTCAAAACTACTCATCTAAATTTAGATTAATTTTTATAAGAGCCATAGTGCAATCATCACTCTAGCTTATAAAGCAGAAAGAAAATCGTCCCTGCTTTCTATTTTCATTAGCTTGGGCTTTTAGCTAAAAATTTATCTGCAAGTTAGATTTAAAAATAAACAACTATTTTGCTATTATTAGTCCATGCTAGTATTTAATATAAAATTACGAAGTCACAAAACCAGAATCAACAGCTGTATAACTGCTGCTACTACTGCTTGGTTTCTTCGTAATGTGGAGACATGAAATTTCTCGTCTCTACAAGCAGGACACAGCAAAAAAGGGTGTATGTCCAGACCATATTCAAATACCATGCTGTCTGAAGCTGAAGAGGAAACATAGGGAAAACCTTACAACTCAAAAGCAACAAAGGCAAGCACTAAAAGTGGAGAACCTGCAATTTCTTTGGTCTACGACTAGTTTGTAGTAGAACCTGCACAATTTGTTAAAGTGGCGCAAATTTACACCACTACAGTAGTGCCAAAAGAGAAAAAAACTGCATTTCCAATGGCGAATCATGGTTAAAAGTGCCGTAAAATCACTGAAATTAGTGCCTGTGAAACTCATGACCTCCTAATCTGTTGTGCTTAAACACAATAGAGGTATTTGAGGCTAATATCAGCAGGAATTCACCCTTGATTTTTAAAGTCTCCAGTAACTTTATGCAGATGCTAAAAAGTCAAATACTGGCATGAGACAACATAATTCATCAGTTTGGAGAGAGTAAGGAAATTTTGAGCGTAATGACTGAAACTGCAACCGCGCCTTTAACTGGAAAAGCACTGCTAGCTAAGGTAAAAGAACTTTCTACACTACCACGACGAGAAAGAGCTAAACAGTGCGGTTACTATACCGTTACTAAGAATAACCAAGTCCGGGTTAATCTCACAGATTTCTATGATGCTTTGCTATCGGCTAGAGGTATTCCTCTTAGCCCAGAAGCACCAAAAGATGGTCGTGGTCGTGAACCGACATACCGAGTTAGCGTTCATCAAAATGGTCAAATTGTCATTGGTGCTACTTACACCAAAGCAATGGGGTTAAAACCAGGTGATGAATTTGAAATTAGATTGGGATACAAGCACATTCACTTGATTCAACTCGGTGAAAGCGATAAAAAGCTCTCCCCAGATTTAGATATCGACGAATCTGATGAAGATTTGGATGATGAAGAGTAAATTCTCTGAGGGGGGATAAGTTAAAGTGATGACTTTTAACGTGTCCCCAATACCATAACAACTTGGTAAGCTGTCAGGCATTTAACTTGCACATACTTTCGTGTTGGCTGTTGACAGTTAACCGTCAACTGTCAACAAACTATACAAGTGACTATGTGATTTAAAAGCGTAATAGCTTATCACTGATTAAATAATTTTATCTAACGCAAAAATACGATTTATTACTTGCAGAAGTGACTACTCTTAGTAGAGGCTTGATTCATAAGCAAAGAATTTATTCTGCAAATAGTCTACCGTGATTTTTGTGTTGACTTCGACAATTATCTTTACGCCATTCATCAACAATCTGCTGGCATTTATAAAAGATGCCCCGGCAATAACTGTTGTGATGGCGTTTTTTATCGCGTGGCTGGTGTGCTGGTTACCAATTGCAGCAGTGTCATTGAAATTACTTAATTGGCAACCGATAAAACCGTTACAACCAGAGCAGAAATTACCATTAATGATATCGCTCTACTTATTAGCGCCTCTGGTGCTTTGGGGCGTGATTTGGTTAAATAATAGCTCTTTTGCAAATTATGGGATTGTCGGTAATTTTGCCCTATTGAGTTCCTTAGCACTAGGCTTTGGCTTAGGAGTTTTAAGTATAGTTATTTTGTTTACCTGTCAATTGTGGTTGGGTTGGTGCTATTTTGAAGAATCAAATATCAAGCAACTAGCATCTATTTCATTACCTATTTTATTGATAGCGTTATTGGTGGGAGGTATAGAAGAATTAGTTTTTCGTGGTTTCCTCTTAACAGAATTAGAAAGAGACTATTCTGTATGGGTCGCAGGGATAATTTCTAGCCTGATTTTTGCTGTTTTACACTTAGTTTGGGAGCAACGGGAAACTTTACCCCAACTACCGGGGCTGTGGTTAATGGGAATGATGTTGGTGTTGGCGAGGATAAGCGATCGCGGTAATTTGGGTATAGCGTGGGGATTACATTCGGCTTTAGTCTGGGCGATCGCTACTATAGATACAGCCCAATTAGTTACTTACACAGGTAAAGTCTCCGAATGGTGGACTGGGAAAAATAAAAAACCCCTAGCTGGGGTAACAGGAATTATATGTGTTTTAGGAACAACGTTAATTTTGTGGTTAGTGTGTGACAGTATATCTTTAATCTTGTTTTGAACCACACAGACACCTTTGTGGGTCGGAAAAATTATGAGATTTTTGAGTTTTTGAAAATACGATCGCGCCACAATATAGTACCAGCGCGATCGCTTCATGATCCATGTTTTAGCTAATGAGATGCAACTGATTGATAACAGCGTTGATTAGATGATGAGTGAGGGGAAGGCTATCAACTACCATTCCCAGACACAACAGCATCATATAGGAAATGGAGTAGAGGAACAATTCTCTAGCTGTAGGGCGATCCTCTGGATTATGCAGCAAGCGCCAGGATTTGCGGATAAATACTGCTCCTAGAGATATAGCGATCGCTGCATAAACAATACCACTAGAGTGGAGAGGATAAACTAGCAAGAGGGTAGCGACGACTGTAATTAGGGTGTAATACCAAATTTGCTTGACTGTTGCGGCATTGCCTTCAACTACGGGGAGCATGGGGATACCGACTTTGGCATAGTCGTCACGAATCATCAAAGCCAGCGCCCAGAAGTGGGGGGGTGTCCACAAAAAGACGATGGCAAAAATTAACCATGCACTCCAGCTTAATGTGCCTGTGACAGCTGCCCAACCAACCAAGGCAGGGATTGCCCCAGCCGCGCCACCGATAACAATATTTTGGGTGCTATGACGTTTTAACCAATGAGTATAGATTAAAACGTAAAAAATAATACCGGATAATGCTAATGAAGCGGCTAGAAGATTGGCGAATACTGTTAGTAGAGTAAAAGAAAGTACGGCGAGAGCGATCGCAAAAATTAGCGCATCACGCACCTGTACTTTACCCGATGGCATGGGACGATGACGCGTCCGTTCCATGTCATAGTCAATATCCCGGTCATAAATGCAGTTAATTGTCTGGGCGCTAGCAGCTGCCAACGTACCACCAGCCATAGTGACTAACAATAACACAGGGTCTACCTGTCCCTGTGCCGCAATCCACATACTCCCGGCTGTAGTAATCAACAACAAGGGAATAATGCGGGGTTTAGTTAGTTGGTAATAGCTTTGAATTACCTGGATAAAACTTTCGTGGTGGCGACGAGAGACATTAGTCTCAATCATTTTGAGTTTAATTCCTTATTTTCAACAACTTAATTGCAGCCCCAGTTGATATGGTGTTGCGTGAGGAGATTGGGCTAGGGCTAATTTATCAATGAAGGCATGGGAAGGATGAGTAAGAATTTCTTACTTCCCAATCCCCAGTCCCCAATCCCCAATTCCTCATCTCATTTGGGTATTTGTGGCAGTTGCTGTTAAACCAACCGTAGCCCAGTCGCGTAGTGCTAGGACGGTAAAAGCTACTAAAGTACCGAGCAGAGTAGCTCCTATCGCTTGGTGAGAGACTGTTAGAGGTTCGACTTGGAGGTGTAGGCGGAAGGTGGCAAATCCCAAGAGGATTTGTAAAATTAACAATCCTCCTGCCATATTAGCTAATCGTCGCAAAGCAGGATGTAACGCTGGTGTCCGCCAGGAAATCAAAACCACGACTAGGGTTGCTACTGTTGGCGGAACTAAACCAAAAATATGGCTGTACATCACATTGCAAAGTTGAGAACCACCAAAGCATTGGTGTAAAGCCCAACGAGAGCCGACTAAAGCACCTAAGAGACTCTGTGCGTAAACTAAAATCGTGGCTATTAAGCCCAACCAAGGCAGTTTACCAACGTTGCCTGTACCCTGATAGGGGATGAGGGCTATGCCGATGATTAGTAGGCTAGTGAAAAACAACAGCGCGGTTCCCATATGAGCGGTGACGATATCAAACCGCAATAATTCGGTGACTGTTAGTCCTCCCAGAATGCCTTGAAAAACGATTAAAAAGAGGGCGAAAGTTGATGCCCAGGGTAGCCAGGAGGGTAAAGCACGGCGATGCCACCAGGATAAACCAAACAGAGCGATCGCGCTCAGGCCGATCAAACTCGCATCTAGTCGGTGGAACCACTCCAAGAACACTTGGAGATTCATTTGCTTGGCTGGGACTAATTCGCCATAGCAGAGAGGCCAATCTGGGCAAGCTAGGCCAGCATTCATCACACGGGTGGCAGAGCCTATTGCCATCAAAATCAAGGTGGCTATAGACATTTTCCACACCAAGCGACGAATCATATCCTTGGGCTTTTGTTGCTCTGCTGCCGTTTCATTTTGTTGTTCTAGGACAAATTCGTTCATGAACGATACCTTCTGCCCGCCCTTGGTGAGCTGTTTAAAATTTTCTATTTTCATTACCTACCCATCTCCACCCTAGCGTATATAACCGGGTTTATTGATGAGCTTTTACTTATTACTTTGAACTACTCCAGGGCTTACTAGCCTGAAGCTTTAGGTATTTTTTAAGTTCTCAGAAATTGATTAATGTTCATGAATTTTCAATTGCTAAATTTTCCTTAAATTTTTCTAATTTTTGGCATCTACTCTTAGTCGTATGTAATAAATCTCTTTTACTCAAGATTATTAATGTAGTCGAAAAAATTAATAAAGATTTCAGACCATTAGGCTCAATATTTAATAGCCTAGATTACCTTAGTAAGTGAGATGCTTCGAGATAACGTAATCAATTCAATTAAGTGAGCCGTGAAAATTCCAAGTTCAATCTGGACATTACTAATAGGCATCGGGCTAACCCTGGCAAGCCTTTGGTACGGTCAAAATCATGGACTAATGCCAGTTGCCGCCTCCGATGAAGCGGATTTAGTGGATGGTCTTTTTAATACAATGATGACCGTTTCCGCAGGTATATTTTTAATTGTTGAAGGTGTATTAGTTTACTGTGTTGTGAAATATCGTCGGCGCGCTGGTGATCATGAAGACGGCCCGCCAGTTGAAGGTAATGTACCATTAGAAATACTTTGGACAGCGATCCCCGCAATTATAGTTATCGGTATTTCTGTCTATAGCTTTGAAGTTTATAATGACATCGGTGGTTTTGATCCCCACGCGGGTCATCAAGCCCCAATAACTCAGAGTTCTATGACAATGCCTGGGGCGGCGATCGCCGCCACGCTCAATGATACTCCTAACCTCAACCAAGAGAAATCTGATGAGGCGATGCAAGACCCAGCCACAGCAGCAGTCCGCAACGCCGACCAAATCCCCCAAAAACAGGATGCTCCTGGTTTAGGTATTGTGTCTCCCAGCATTGGCTCCAGTCCAGAGAAAGCTGGAAAACCACCAGAATTAGTAGTCAATGTCACCGGGTTACAATACGCTTGGATTTTCACCTATCCTGAATCAGGTATTACCACTGGTGAGTTACACGTTCCCATTGGGCGCGAAGTGCAAATCAATATGACAGCCAACGATGTCATTCATGCCTTTTGGGTTCCCGAATTTCGCTTGAAACAAGATGCGATCCCCGGTAGACAAACCGAGATGCGTTTCACACCGAAAACAGCAGGTGACTATACTCTCATCTGCGCTGAACTGTGCGGCCCCTACCACGGCGCAATGCGGACGCAGGTAGTAGTCGAACCGGAAGAAGCATTTAAAAAATGGACACAAGAACAGCTAGCGGCTAACAGTGACACGCTCAATCAAGCTGTTGCGGTCAACCCTACAGACTTAACCCCAGATGAATTTCTCGCTCCTTATACTAAGGAAATGGGAATTCAACCAGAGATGTTACATCACATTCACAAGTAGTCAAAAGTCCATAGTCCACAGTCCACAGTCCATAGTTATAACAAACGACTATTGACTACTAGTACATACTCCAAAGCTATAGCTTATGAACATTGACTATTGACCATTGACTATTGACCATTGACTATTGACTCTTAACCATGACACAAGCTCAGTTGCAAGAAACTGCCAATATCCCGGCTCGTATTGAAGAACCAGGGGAAAGACATTGGCGAGATTACTTTGGTTTTAATACCGACCATAAGGTGATTGGGCTACAATACCTAGTCACTTCCTTCATTTTTTACTGCATTGGCGGCGTAATGGCTGACTTGGTGCGGACAGAACTACGCACCCCTGAAGTAGATTTTGTCAGCCCAGAAGTCTACAACAGTCTATTTACACTGCACGCCACAATCATGATTTTCTTGTGGATTGTGCCGGCAGGTGCAGGGTTTGCTAACTATCTGATTCCCCTGATGATTGGGGCCAGAGATATGGCATTCCCCAGATTGAATGCTGTGGCATTTTGGATGATTCCTCCGGCAGGATTGTTGCTGATTGCCAGTTTGGTTGTGGGTGATGCACCCGATGCCGGTTGGACTTCCTACCCTCCCTTGAGCTTGGTAACAGGACAAGTAGGCGAAGGTATATGGATTATTAGTATCCTGCTGTTGGGTACATCTTCAATTTTGGGGGCGATTAATTTCCTCGTCACCCTTCTGAAGATGCGTATCCCTAGTATGGGCTTCCATCAAATGCCTTTGTTCTGTTGGGCGATGTTCGCCACTTCAGCATTGGTTTTACTGTCAACGCCAGTACTCGCAGCCGGGTTGATTCTGCTGGCTTTTGACCTCATCGCCGGTACTACATTTTTCAACCCTACAGGCGGCGGTGATCCGGTGGTATACCAGCATATGTTCTGGTTTTACTCCCACCCGGCGGTATACATCATGATTTTGCCCTTTTTTGGGGCAATTTCTGAGATTATCCCGGTGCATTCGCGTAAACCAATTTTCGGTTATAAAGCGATCGCCTATTCTTCCTTAGCCATCAGTTTCTTAGGGCTAATCGTCTGGGCGCACCATATGTTTACCAGTGGTATCCCTGGTTGGTTGCGGATGTTCTTCATGATCACTACGATGATCATTGCAGTACCTACAGGGATCAAAATTTTCAGCTGGTTGGCGACAATGTGGGGCGGCAAAATCCAGTTCAACAGTGCCATGTTGTTTGCCGCCGGCTTTGTCGGTACTTTTGTGATTGGTGGTATTAGCGGTGTCATGTTGGCAGCCGTGCCTTTTGATATTCACGTCCACGATACTTATTTTGTGGTGGCTCACCTCCACTACGTTTTGTTTGGTGGTAGTGTGTTGGGTATTTTCGCCGCCATTTATCATTGGTTCCCGAAAATGACGGGACGTATGATCAACGAATTTTGGGGTAAGGTTCACTTTGCCTTAACTATTGTCGGTTTAAATATGACCTTCCTACCCATGCACAAGCTGGGTTTGATGGGTATGAACCGCCGGATTGCCCAATATGACCCCAAATTTACCTTATTAAACGAAATCTGCACTTACGGTTCTTACATCCTTGCAGTTTCCACGTTCCCCTTCATTTTCAATGCAATTTGGAGTTGGTTATACGGCGAGAAAGCGGGTAACAATCCTTGGCGCGCTCTTACCTTAGAGTGGATGACTACCTCGCCACCAGCCATTGAGAATTTTGACAAACTTCCAGTACTAGCTACAGGGCCTTATGACTACGGTTTGGAAAAGGCTAGCGAAGGTGTACCCTTATCCGACCCTAATCCAGTTCTATCGGCTGGCCCCAACTCAGTTCTCAGAGCTGAGCCTGATGAGCCATATCCAACAATTGAGTCGTAGAGGCTAGAAGAAGCGGAGGAGCAGGGGGCAGGGAGCGGGGGGAATTTATTATTTAGTAATTATTTTTACTCCCTACTCCCTACTACTCCCCATTCCCCAATCCCCAGTCCCCAATCCCCAATCCCTAATTCCCAATTTTTAAGATTCATGCAAAGTCAAACTATTGACCCAGCGAAAACGGAACTAAATCATCACCACACAGCCGAGGTGGTTGGTCATCACGAAGAACATCCTGATCATCGGCTATTTGGGTTATTTGTCTTCCTGGTTGCTGAAGGAATGATATTTTTAGGTTTGTTCGGAGCTTATCTGGCTTTCCGTTCAACTTTACCTGTATGGCCGCCAGCAGGTACACCAGAGTTAGAACTTTTACTTCCTGGTGTCAATACTGTCAATCTAATTGCTAGCAGCTTTGTTATGCACAATGCTGACACTGCTATTAAGAAGAATGATACTAAGGGTATGCGTACTTGGTTGGCAATAACTGCCGCAATGGGTGCGATTTTCTTGGTCGGGCAAGTTTATGAATATACCCATTTAGAATTTGGGTTGACCACTAATTTGTTTGCTAGCGCGTTTTACGTGTTGACTGGCTTTCACGGACTGCACGTAACTATCGGCGTTTTGGCAATTGTAGCTGTGTTGTGGCGATCGCGCACTCAAGGTCACTACAGTAGTGAAAAACACTTTGGTATTGAAGCTGCGGAAATATACTGGCACTTTGTAGATGTAATCTGGATTATTCTGTTCGGATTACTGTACTTACTGTAAGTATTAATTATTTAGTTGTTCACTCCACGCGGACAACATAGAATTTAGCCCCCCCTCTGGGGGTTTTTTTATTGGTGCAGTACTTTTTTGAAGACTCGGTCAAATTTTAGCTTTTTTAACGCAGAGTGACGCTGCGGTTAGCGCTGAGGCACGCAGAGATTTTATTGCTAACGTTGGAGTCTACAAGTAATATTTTCTTAGGGTTTGCTGTTGATTTTTTATACCAATTTGAAAAAAGAATGCGACAGATGGTAAATATAGACAGAAGTAGCATT
>NZ_CAWUDJ010000054.1:0-36190 GCF_963920875.1 Anabaena sp. CCY 9910
AAAGAATAATTTGAGTTAGAAATTATCTAGCTTCACTACATATTTACCACTACCTTTGTTTTTAATATTTGTTTGTCCTGTGAATGGACAGTATAAATTTGATTTCAGTATGCGGCGATACATAGGTAACATCCTCTCAGGGATTTTGCCATCTTCTAAAACAATATTGTCTCGGAAAGCGATCGCCATTTGACGAGTTTGGGCGCGGTCATAACCGTTAACCAACCCTTGTTGGATTTCCTGATGAACGCGGTTTAACAGTCGTTGCCAATCTTCACTCGGTGCTGGTAAGTCTAGGCTAATGGACAAATTCTGAGCAAAACTACCCACCACATCCGAAGCATCTATACCGGGATAAACTCTCCCACTGGTGGGAACTTGAACCATAATTGGTTCGTTTTTAGACTGCTCAAACTTGGCAACAGCTCGCACAAACGCACCCACTAGTAAAGAGTTCAGTGGTAATCGCCATTCACGAGTTTGGGCAATTAGTTGATTAGTGATAACCTTTCCTAATGAAAATCTGCGGTTATGGAATTTTGGACACAGGGATGTGATGGTATTGCCTGTAGGATTCCATAAGTAAGAATCTTTGCCCCGCCGATTTACATACTCAACCAGTGCTTTGTCTTCTTCCGGGTCTTGCCAAGCATTAATTGATTGCACCAATTCGTTATAGTCTTGGACAGTTGTAGGTGGCTGTAAATTAGGTTGTTCACCGCAGACATGGGCGCGGTAAATTTCCATAAATTCGCGTAAGATGACATGACATCCCAGGGCATCAGAAATGAGATGCTCGTTGGCTAACACCAGTTGATAGACTGAATCTTCCAGCCGAAAAACAAAAAATCGATGGAGTGGCCACTCTGTCATTTGCCATTCATAATTGAGGCAACGATGCAATTCATCATTAATTAGTTGTTCTTGAGCCTCACTATGAAGATGCCTGATATCAGTAACGGGTATATCAGGAGGAGTAGGATTTTCCATCACTACCATTTCGTAATCCTTGAATCTGGTAGTATCGGGAGGAATGATAAAGCGCGATCGCAGCATAGGATGACGATGTAGTAAGTCTTTCCATGACTGCCAAGCAACGTTTGAATCAAAATCACCTCGTAAACGGAGAGTAGAAAATAAGCTAATTGAGTTTACTACCCAATGACCAAGTAAATGAAAATACTGTCCTGAAAGAATCTCAACTTTCTCTGTTTTCTGCTCCTCTTGATTAATAATACTTGCAGATGGTGAAGAATCAGAATTATCTATCTGGGAAATTAAGCAATTATCAGCTATTTGCACCACATCGCCCAAAGTTTGTAATTGCATCAAATTTTGCAAAGGCAATGTTTCCATGAATTGGGGTTGCATTTCTTGGGGAATTAGTGCAACTAATCCATTCAACAATTCCATCATTTTGATAGAATCTAAACCTAAGTTACCCTCCAAAAACATATCCCGTTCTAATTCTTCTGCATCATGTCCAGTAATCTTGGCTACTAGGGAGAAAATTGGCAATTCTAAGCTCTTAGTACTCATTGCATCCTCTAAAAAAAAATAATGTTCGCAAAAAAATATCCAACGTCTTACCTAATTAAGTAAGTATTGTTTTGCAGTCTAGTTATTCATACAAAAATAAATTTGAATGGATAAGAATTACGAGAAAAATTAATCTTTGCTCTTGTTATGTTACTTATCGCCTTGTTCTGGGCTATTTATGCAAAAATTTAGGAGCAATAATACCAATTCAAAATTCACTCATAGCCCAATACGGTTCAGTTAAGAAAATAAATTAACGTGAGTTCGATAAATTCGGAAGAACCCCTCTCCAAACCTCTCACGCCAGTCGCCTCAAGTCGGGAAACCCGCCCACGGCGCTGGCTCCCCGACGCGGGGAGAGGCTTAAAACCCTGATTATTTGGTACTCAGTTATAGATTTTCAGCCCCTTCCCTACAAGGGAAGGGGTTGGGGTTAGGTTCCGTCGAACTCACGTTAAATTAACTGCTACACATAAAACAGATCTATTTTTTGGAGGGGGCTTGGGGGACGCAACCGTCCCCCAATCGGGGGTTTGGGGGATAATCCCCCAAGTCTTGGTTCTTCTGCAATCGATAAGCTGACAACGTTAACTGAACCGTATTGACTCATAGCCTACTTTAAGGCTGCGCCAACAATAATTTAAAACAAAAACTCTACCCACAAGGAGGTAGAGTTTTTCATGCTAATTAAGTCAGGGGAAATTCAACAAACTATATTACGAAACGTAAAGAGGCTGGAATGACCAATGACTAATGACCAATGACTGATTTACCAAACTTCTGCAAATCCTGAGCCAGCTTGATGTAACTTGACTGGCGTTGACTATCAGTGAGTGGAGACCATTGTTCCATTGGCAAGAGTCGATTTTGGGTTATGGCTACCGGATGCCTTGGCTGTTGGCGATTGTCCACAATCTTTAAGTCCTCAATCAGCTTGGCGTAGCTTGACTGGCGCTGACTATCGGTGAGTGGGGACAGTTGTTCCATTGGCACTAGTCTTGGCTGTTGGCGATTGTCCACAATCTTCAATTCCTCAGTCAGCTTGGCGTAACTTGACTGGCGTTGGTTATCTGTGAGTGGAGATAGTTGTTCTATGGGTAAGAGTCGAGTTTGGGCTACTGTTAACTGATGCTTACTCTCTGGGCGTGGTGGTAATAATTCAGCCGCAGGTATAGAGGTGGCTTGATTTTCCTGAGTGTGATCAACTAATGATACTCTGTAGGTTTTACGCTCGAAAGGATAAGTAGGCAGCATTACCCGACGTAGACCTTGGGGAAATAAGGGTATGCTATTAAACCTTACCCCAGCTACATAAGACCTAGCCAGACTCGTCAACACACGTTCCACTACTGCTTGTCTTTTGTTTAGATATATCCAGACTCCCAGTTCATCCAAACTTGCTAATTGTTCTTTGAGAGCGAATGAATCTCCTAAGTGTAGATAAACACTTTCTTTAGAGATGACATCTTGACACACATCTACATTTAACTGTCCAGATACTTGCACCAGGGCTAGCAGTTGCTCTGTGGAAATCGTGTCAGAATGGCTGAAAATTCCTTGTGAAGTTACTAATGGACAAGTCCAGGTGGATGCTGACTGTTCTTTTGCGGAGACATCATGGGCAATCAGACCTTTTTCTCCTTCTATTTGTAGGAGCAAAGCGATCGCCTGCTCTAATGTCAACATTCCCCGCAGTGTAGCTCCGGCTAGAATACCAGTTTTTTCTACTAATAAACTAGTGGGTTGTAATTCCAAAGACATCAACAAGCGTCCCCAAGCGTACTGCACTGCAAATATATGTGCCTGTTCGCTCATCTCATTTAATCCGGCACGCACGCTATTGTAAGCTACTTGGAATTGGGGGAAACGTTTACCTAAAGTTTCTACTTCTGCGGGAGCGATCGCACTAGTGCCATCTAATATTAAGTGAAACGGTGTTGTGCGTTGGGGGTTAGCTCGACCTGTATATATATCTGCTGGTGTTTGTGCCGAACAGATAGTGTCTAAGTAATTGAGCAGATGTTGACGGTCATTGACTACTAAAGCCGCTTTGTAAGGTAATTCCTTCTGGGCATTATTTTGAGTAAAGCAGATTTGGGAAGATTCTTGTTCAGGATGATGAATGATGTGTTCGCGTAGTTGTCTAGCTACCTCTTGCAGTGCTTGTTGATTCCGTGCAGTCAGACATAACAAATCAGGAGCAGAACTTGTGACCGGGGACTGTAAATTAGCTGTTACTGGGGATTCCTCAAGAATAACGTGACAATTGGTGCCACCAAATCCAAATCCATTCACACCTGCACGTAATGGGTTGCCATTAGGCGACCAAGGTATACTCTTACCCGCCACAGCAAAAGGTGTGTCCGCAAAATTAATATGGGGATTAGGCTCCTCAAAACCTACAGTTTGGGGAATTTTGCCGTTCTGCATGGCCAGTACCACTTTGATCAGGCTGACAATCCCGGAAGCAGATAGCAAATGACCAATGGAGGATTTAACCGAACCAATAGTACAGAATCCCTTTTCATCAGTAAAACTACGGAAAGCTTTTGTCATCCCTTCTACTTCTACTGGATCACCCAGGAGAGTACCTGTACCGTGGGTTTCAATGTAGGAGATAGTCCGGGGGTCTACGCCACAACTGTTGTAAGCTTGGCGGATAGCTTCTGCTTGACCTTTGGGATTGGGAGCAGTGATCCCCTGGGAGTGACCATCATTATTTACTGCGGAACCTTTAATCACGGCATGAATCAAGTCACCATCTGCCAAAGCCTGCTTGAGAGGTTTGATAATTAATACGCCCGCACCTTCTCCTAAAACGATGCCATTAGCACGGCGGTCAAAGGGATAGCAGGTTCCACTCAGGGAAAGAGCCTGTGCCTTACGTAAAAAAGTAAAGGGGCTAGGACTGAGGTTTAAATTTACCCCACCGACTATTGCCATGCCAGTTTGACCGGAACGCAGACTTTCGCAAGCAATATGTAATGCCACCAAGGAAGAAGAACAAGCAGTACTAACTGCCATACTTGGCCCCTTGAGGTTCAGGCAATGGCTAACTCGTGCCGCTAATTCGTTGACCTCGTTACCTGCTGCTGACTCAGGGAGAATTTCACTTGGTTGCAGTACTTGTGAAAGTGTCTTGAGCAAATGCTGACGATCTTCAGCAGGAAGGTGATCAAACCAGGAACTCTCTTGCAAACGCTGACGTAATTCCTCGTAATACTGATAATTGGTGAAGTGTTCGATGTAAGTATTTTGTCCACAACCAACAAACACACCAATATTATCTGGGCGATATTTGCCGCCGTAGCCTGCCTGTTGTAAGGCCTGCATAGAAAGCTCTAGGAACAACCTTTGTTGGGGGTCCATCGCCGTAGCTTCCTTGGGAGAGATGCCAAAGAACATCGGGTCAAAGTCAAAGGGACTATCTACAAAGCATCCTCGTTTGGATATTTTTGCTTGTGGTGAGTTTCCTTTGGCTTCAAAGTAGTGTTGGTTAAACCAACGGTCTTGAGGCACATCTTGAATGACGGAGCGACCTGCATTGAGTAAATCCCAATACTGCTCTAAGTTATCGGCTCCTGGTATTTTACAAGCCATACCGATGATAGCAATGTCTTGTTCAGGAACATCTTGGTATTTTTCCTGGGTGGCGACATTTGGGGGCGCTGATTTTTCGGCTTCTGGGCTAGCTTCTGGAGCGCTCGTGCTAGTCTTCACAGAATAGCCGTACTTGCTTTGTAAATAATCTACCAAGTCATCTGGTGTTTGATATTCAAACAGTAAAGTTGGAAATAATTCCTCACCCAGAGTTGTCCCTAAATGTTGGACAACTTCTACAGTCCCAACAGAATCTAGCCCCATTTCTTGGAAAGTTTTGTGTCCTTCCACCTGTGTTTCCGGAATACGTAAATGTTGCAGCAAAACTTCCCGGACAAGCTGTCGCAGATTGCGAGGTTTAGCTTGTGGTTGGCTCGTGGAGGATTTTGAAGCTATTTCTGGGGTGGCTTGAGCAATTAAGTCAATGATGTGAATTACAGGGGAAGTATCCAAAGATAGAGCTTGAATAAAGGCATTAGCAGCCGGCTCTGGTTCCAGAGGATTTAAACCTTTGGATTTTACCATTAATAAAGTTGATGCTCCTAAAAGAGCGCCCATACCGCGATCGCTCCACAGGGAATAATTCAGAGCTAGGGAGCGTCCTTGACCGCCATGCTGTGTCCGGTAGATGGCATAACTATCAAGAAAAGTATTGGCTGCGGCATAATCGCCCATACCGGTTCCCCATTCGGCTTTAGAAGCGGAAACCGAGGACAACAACACAAAGTATTTCAGGGGTTCGTTACGGGTAACAGCATCGAGGATGATGGTTCCCTGGACTTTCGGGGCTAAAACTTTGGTGACTGAGTCGGGTTGTTTTTGTAGTAGTTTAAATGTGCTGTGGTCAACTGCACCCGCCGCATGGATAACTCCATCCAGGTTACCAAAGCGGGACTTGATGTTCTCGATTAATTGCTTCATCCCCAAGGCATCCGTCACATCCACAGCCTGATACATGACTGTAGCTCCGAGTTGTTCTAGTTGCTCAATTGCCTGGATACGTTGTTGGGTAGACGCATCATGACTAGCGGATTGCCATTCTTGTTTGGGGGGGAGGGGATGGCGACCTGTTAGCACCAAATTGATGGGTACTTGTCGAACCATAGCTAAGGCTATTTCTGTCCCGACAGCACTAGTACCACCAGTAATCAACCAGGTTTCTCCTGCCAACAAAGGTAGAGAATTGTTATCTATAGGTACATTAATTCTTTCCAGGGTACGGCTCAATCGTTGACCATGACGGATAGCAACGATACCTTCAGCAGTAGGGGCTGCCTTCATTTCTTGGAACAAAATATCGGCTAATTTTTCTGGCAGATAAACATCTTGGTTAAAATCTACGACTTTTGCTTGAATCTGAGGATTTTCTTGTGCCACCACCTGCGCCAGTACACCTGCCATAGATTGATGTACACCGTGTAGGGAATCATTTGGAGATATTGGATAAGCACTTTGAGTTACCACTAAGAAATTGAGGGGAGAGGCTGGGTAATGTTTGACTAGCGCCTGTGTCAAAAACAAAAGACTGTAAACGCGTTCATTGAGCAGGCTGTCATTTTCTAGTAGTTGTTCTGGGGATGTTGCCCACAAACTATAGTTCCACAGATGCACAGATGCGGTGACTGTCACACCCTGTGCTTTGATCTTGTGGATCAGTTGTTCGTAGTCGTCAACGGATGCCGGATTAATAGTGAAGTGTCTTGCTGCTTGGGTGAAGCTCTCCCCTGGGGTGACAAAATATGTCGTGTACTTTTTAGAGTCGAACAGCTTTGCTAAATTGTCCCCTACTTGGTGGCGATCGCTAAAGATCAAAATTGCCCCTGAAGGAATATCCTGAGATTGGCTCAACACCTCTGGAGTCCATTGCCAACTATGAAACCAATTCGATGGTACAGCCAAGGGAATTCTTGGCAAAGTTTGGACTTGGGGAATAGCTGAAGTAGAACCTAACCCCCCAGTCCCCTTCCCTTGTAGGGAAGGGGGAGAATTCAAAGCCTCTCTCCTCGTAGGAGAGAGGTTGGGAGAGAGGTTTTCCACCCAGTAGCGTTGGCGTTGAAATGGGTAGGTTGGTAGTGCCAGGCGGCGACGCTGATAATCTTGGTCAAATGCAGTCCAATTGATTTTTATACCCCTGACGTACAACTCACTTAAACTAGTAAGCAATTGTGACCAGTCTGGTTGTCCTTTTTTCAGAGAAGTTAGCCAAGTGCCTGTACCTTCTGGTAAGCATCTTTTACCCATACCTACTAATGTGGTACTCGGCCCCATTTCGACAAAGATTTCATACCCTTGTTCATGTAGCGTCTTGATGCCGGCATAAAATCTTACTCCTTCTCTAAGATGCTGTCGCCAGTAAGTTGCATGGGGAATTTCTTGGGGTTTGAGTATTTGTCCAGTCAAATTCGAGATGAGGGGAATACGCGGCGCTTGAAACTGCACTGAGCTAGCTATCTGCTCAAAGGGATCGAGGATACTAGCCATTAAAGGGGAGTGGAAAGCGTGAGAAACCTGCAATGGTTGGGCGTTAATTCCTTGAGTTGCCAATTCTTTCAGCACCGCTTGCACAGCTTCTCTGGCTCCAGAAATAACGATATTTTCTGGGCCATTAATCCCGGCAATTGCCACTTGCCCTGTGTAAGCAGCTAAAATGCCGTTCATCCGTGCTTCATTGGTGAACACTGCCGCCATCATGCCATTTTGGGGTAGAGATTGAATTAAACGCCCCCGCTCGGCGATTAATTTCAGCCCATCTTCCAAGCTGAACACTCCAGCAACGCAAGCAGCTACATATTCACCCACGCTGTGACCCATGACTGCATCTGGTACAATTCCCCAAGATTTCCACAGTTGGGCAAGGGAGTACTCTAAAGCAAACAGTGCTGGTTGAGTATATGCTGTTTCATTCAACGGAGAAGCAACATCCGATGTGGGGTAAAGTACTGACAACAAAGGTTGCTGAAGATAGGGACGCAGAATTTCGTCGCATCGGTCTAAAGTCTTACGGAACGTCGGCTGTGTTTCGTAAAGTTGCCGTCCCATTTCCACATACTGAGAACCTTGCCCTGTAAACAGGAATACAACTTTGGAACGCTTCTTCTGTGCTTGACCACTGACTAATGTACTGGTCTGCTTTTGACTAGCAAAAGCTGTTAGTTGTTCTTGCAAGTCTGCATTAGATGCAGCGACAACAGCAAGACGGTGTTCAAAATGCGATCGCCCGGTGTTAGCTGTGAAACAAATATCTGCTAAAGATGTTTCTGGATGGGATGTTAAAAAAGATTCATAGCGGCTAGCCATTGCTAGTAGTGCGGCCTCAGTTTTGGCCGATAAACTCAGCAGGTGGAGTGGACGCTCAGTTTTCGGCGGCTCTAATTTCAAGTTTGGTGCTTCTTCGAGAATTAGATGGGCATTAGTGCCACTCATACCAAAAGAACTAACCCCAGCCAAGCGTTTCCCGTTAACTGCCGGCCACGGAGTTGGCTTAGTTGGCACAGCAACTGCCAGTTTGTCCCAAGGAATATGAGGACTGGGCTGTTGTAAATGCAGATGTGGAGGTATCTCTGCGTTTTGTAGAGCCAGCACCACTTTCATTAAACTGGCAACTCCCGCAGCTGATTCTAAATGACCCAACTGAGTTTTCACCGAACCAATCAGCAATGGTTGCTCTGGAGAACGTCCTTGACACAACACTGAGCCTAAAGCTCTTACTTCAATGGGATCTCCCAAAGATGTTCCTGTACCGTGGGTTTCTACATAACTAATTTGTTCTGGTGTTACCTTAGCGTTGGTGAGTGCCTGATTAATTAATTTCTCCTGAGCTAGCCCATTGGGTACTGTCAAACCACTGCTAGCACCGTCGTGATTAACTGCCGAGCCTCGTACCACAGCTAAGATATTATCATTGTTAGCGATCGCATCTGATAAACGCTTGAGTACAACTATGCCGCAGCCTTCTCCACGTACATAACCATCAGCTTTCGCATCAAAGGTCTTACAACGACCATCTGGAGCCAGCGCCCTCATTCTACTCAAACCAATAGAAGCTTCCGGTGCTAAAATCAAGTTGACTCCACCCGCTAAAGCCATATTGCACTCACCTGAACGCAAGCTCTGACAAGCCAGGTGAACTGCTAGCAACGAAGAAGAACAAGCTGTGTCTAACTGCATCACAGGGCCTTGCAAACCCAGGACATAAGCTAGGCGACCGATGGCAATACTCCGAGCATTTCCTAAACTGCTGTAAGCATCAATGCGGTGATGATCTCCAGAATATAAGTTAAAGCGGGAATAATCTTCCATAAAGAGTCCCATAAAGACTCCCGTCTGGCTGCCGTTTAATTCCTCTGGGGATTGTCCGGCGTTTTCAATGGCTTCCCAGCCTACCTCCAGCAGTAGCCGATGCTGGGGGTCCATGCTGGCTGCTTCTAGAGGGGAAAGTCCAAAGAAATGGGGATCAAATTGATCTACCTGTTTAATAAACCCACCATAACGGGTGTAAATTTTCCCCGGAGTGTTGGGATTTGCATTGTAATACTCATCTACGTCCCATCTGTCAGCCGGAACTTCAGTGATAGTGTCTACCCCATTGTGGAGTAATTCCCAGAATTTCTCAGGGTAGTCGGCTCCCCCAGGAAAGCGACAGTTCATCCCAATAATGGCGATTGGTTCTGTCTTGGCGTTCTCCACTGCGTCCAACTTGGCACGCATTTCTTTTAAGGCTAAAACTGAACGTTGTAATGGAGATAATTGGTTGATGTCTGAAGTGTGACTCATTTTAAGAAATTGCGTAATTAATAGACAAAGAAATTGAGTCTGAAGCCAGACTCATTTAGCTGTGTAAAGTAAATAAAAGAATGTCTTTTGTAGACTTATCGGAGTTAAGCAGGTGATTTACGCAAGTTCACAAGTAATTACTAGGAGTTACCCACGCAAGTTGTCTGTTGAGGCTGGGTGTAAGGGTATAGGGGTGTAAGGGTGTAAGGGTTTTAAACATTTACATCCCTATACCCCTATACCCTTGATTTTTCGTTTTTATGCGTAAGTCCTAATTACTTCAGACACCAAGCAAAGCCTCTAATTCTTGGTCAACTAATGCTGCTAATTCGTCTTCAGAATATTGCTGAATATCTATTAACAAATCAGTTTGCGCTTCAGTCTCTATTTGCGGCTCCACCACAACTGGCTCGGCTACATTCAAGGAAATTATATTGTTGAGCAGATATTCAGCTAAAGATTCAATTGTGGGATATTCAAAGGTCAAAGTCGAAGGTAGAGAATTTCCGACGCTGGTTTCTAGTCGGTTCTTCAACTCGATGGACATGAGAGAGTCCATCCCCATATCGAAAAAGCCCTGTTGCGGATTTGGTTGATAGGATGCTTCAAACCTGAGAACTTGGGCAACCTCACTTTGAATGTAAGCAATTAAAACATTCTGGCGAGCGCTAGCAATAGTTTCCTCTAATTGACGCAGCAGTTCAAGTTGTTTGGACGATTGTGCAGAATTGCCTTGTGGCTGGGTTTGGGGAGCTAAATCAGCAATTAACGGTGCTGCGCCTCCTGGTGGGAATTGCTGGAGGAATTTCGCCCAATTGACTGACATCACACCAACTTGGGTGGCATCTTGTCTCAATAAATCTCCCAGTAGTTGCAATCCCAATTCTGAGGATATGGTAGCAAAACCACTCTCAGCTATGCGCTTTTGGCTACGACTATCTAAATCTGCTGCCATCCCAACTTCTGCCCAAGGCCCCCAGTTAATGCTCAAACCAGGTAAACCCAAACCTCGACGATAATGAACTAAGGCATCCATGAAGGCATTAGCGGCTGCATAGTTTCCTTGGCTGGGTGAACCAAGTAATGAAGCGACCGAGGAGAAGCAGACAAAGAAATCTAAAGGTAGGTCTTTGGTCAATGTGTGCAGATTCCATGCCCCTTGCACTTTGGGCGCTAGGACTTTAGCAAAGCGGCTCCAATTTTGTTGCAGTAATACTCCGTCATCTAAAACACCAGCCGCGTGAAAAATACCCCGTAGAGGTGGATAGTTAGTTTTGATTGCCTCTAACATCTGAGCCACATCTTCCGAGTTGGACACATCTGCTGTGACAACTAGAACTTTGGCCCCTGCTTGCTGTAGTTGATTGATAGCTACTTGAGTATCACCAACCACTCCACGCCTGCCGGTTAAAATTAAGTTTTTGGCTCCTTGTGCTACCATCCACTGGGCAACTTGCAGCCCTAGCGCCCCTAGACCACCTGTAATCAAATAAGTGCCATCTTCACCAATTGCCAGTTGATTCGTGGGGGTTTGAGCTTGGCGACGCACCAACCGGGAGACTTTCCGCACTCCTTGACGGAATGCTACTTCGTCTTCTTGGTCTGGAAACAACAACTCTGCTAATAATTCTTCAATTTCGTTCCCATTACCAACTGGGTCTAAATCCAACCGCACACATGATAATTCTGGATGTTCCAAAGCAATGACGCGTCCCAAGCCCCACAAAGCAGCTTGATTTATGGCTAAAGCATCGGACATTGGCTCTACTGGCTGAGTACCTCTGGTAACTAAACACAAACGGGGAGGCTTAGACCAGGTTGATTTTGCCAAGGCTTGAACCAAATGCAGCACATTACCACAGTCAGTATTTAAAGTCTCCCGTGTCTCCTCCAGCCCCCACAGATATACTACCCCACGGCAGGGAGGTTGATGATTACCTAAGCTTGCTTGAATTAACTTCTGAAAATCTTGTGGTTCTGAAGGGTTGATGTAGTAATGTTCGCCATTGGCTTGATATTCTGCACCAGGAGAAACTAAGATGGGGCGATCGCCACGTTCTTGGAGTAGTTTTGCTAACTTAACCGCCGTTCCTTGTTGGTCAGCAAATATCAACCAACTTCCTAACTCTTGTGTCTGTGATAATTGATGATTTTCCTCACGAGGCTTTGGTTGCCAAGCTACTTCATACAGCCAATCACCTAAATCTTTTTGCAGACTTTGCAACAGAGTTGCCCGACGGACTTTCCTGACTTCAAAACCGATGATTTCGGCGATTAACTGCCCATTTTGGTCAAACAGATGTACGTCACCAGTTAAACTCTGATTATTAGATGTTGGTGTTTTTTGACCATGACACCATAATTGATGACCAGGATGGGGACGACCATAGAATCTCAAGCTACCGATGCTAAAAGGAATGTACATATAGTCATTCTGGACTTGCTCGGCAGGATTAATATCCCAGCAAACGTTGAGTAGTTGCAAGCATGAATCAATTAATCCCGGATAAAGTTGATAGTTATCGAGTTCCTCTGGTAATTGGGGCAGTTTCATTTGACATACTGCTTCTCCATCCTGATACCAAATATTTTCTAGCCATTGAAATGAAGTTCCCCAACTGTAGCCGACTGCTTGAAAACTAGAGTAAAACTGCGTTCCCGATAAAACTTGAGAACATCTAGCCTTGACTTGTGCCACATCGACGAAGTTAGGTACTGGCGAGAACAGCCGGACTTTTCCTGTACTATGTGTTTTCCAAGCGTTGACCTCGTTTTCTGCTTCTCCACCTAAAAAACTAATAATTTGCCAGGAAGTCTCTTCTGTTGTTTGGGGTGTCAAAACCAACTGAACTGTTGTACTGCCGTCATCTGGGCAAACCAGCGTATTTTGAAACAACAAATCTTCAATGATGCAAGATTCATGAGGAAAAGCCTCCTTAATTGCGGATAGAAGCATCGAGATATAAGATGCACCAGGAACTATTCTGACTCCGTTTAATTGATGATCCTCTAGGTAAGCAGGTGAATTGGGGCTAAATTGGGTTTCAAAGCGAATTTCTGGAGAAAATGGTAATTTTAGCCGTTGACCAAGTACAGGGTGGAGAGTTTTGCTAGTCTTGGCGGGTAATGTCTGTTGGCGATGGGATGTCTCAACCCAGTAACGCTGGCGCTGGAAGGGATAATTTGGCAGTACTAGACGACGACGGGGATAATCTTGATCAAAGCCAGACCAGTTGATTGATGCCCCACGTAAGTATAATTCTTGCAAGGTTTGTAGTAACTGTTGCCAATCTGACTGTTGTGGGCGCAAACTAGGGAGCCAAATTCCTACGCCTTCAGGGAGACACTTACGACCCATTCCCAGTAAAACTGGTTTTGGCCCGACCTCTAGAAAAATGTCGCAACCTTGCTGCTCAAGAGTTTCCATCCCAGCAGCAAATCTCACTGACTGGCGCAAATGTTTGACCCAATATTCCGCATTGGTGATTTCTGTGGTAACTACTGTGCCGGTAACATTAGAAATCAGTTTGATATTAGGTAATGAAAAGCTCACTTCTGAGGCAATGCGCGCAAATTCCGCTAACACTGGTTCCATTAAAGGAGAGTGGAAGGCATGGGAAACGTTTAACTTGACACTATTAACGCCTTCGCTTTGGAGAGTAGACATCGCTGCTGCGACTGCTTGATGCTGTCCAGAAATAACGACACTCTCCGGGCTGTTAATGGCAGCAATTGATACTTGATCGGCATAAGGTTGAATAGCTGCCAATACTCGCGCTTGGGAGGCGAATATGTTGACCATTGCCCCATCTTGAGGTAAAGACTGCATGAGGCGAGCGCGGGCAGCAACCAATTTTAGTCCATCTTCCAGACTAAAGACTCCAGCTATACAAGCAGCAACATATTCACCTAAACTATGACCGATAACTACTGTGGGTTCTATGCCCCAAGATTTCCATAACTGGGAGACGGCATACTCTAGGGCAAATAAAGCTGGTTGGGTGTAGGCGGTCTCATTGAGAGGGCTAGTCCCAGATTCAGGATAGAGAACCGACAGTAAAGGTTGTTCTAAATAAGGACGGAGAATTTCATCACAACGATCTAAAGTTTCCCGGAATGTCGGTTGGGTTTCGTAGAGTTCTCGCCCCATACCTATGTATTGAGAACCCTGTCCGGTAACCAGAAAGGCAATTTTTGGGCGCTTTTTGTTGTGTAATTGTCCGCTTACACCTGGGGTTTTACCTGCTGTAAAAGCTGCCAATTGTTGACGTAAGTCTTGTGTAGATTCAGCCACAACAGCCAAACGATGGTCAAAATGCGATCGCCCTGTATTCGCACTGAAACAAATATCTGCTAGATTTGCTTTACTATCATCTTTCAGAAAAGACTCGTAACGGCTGACAAGTGACTGTAGTGCTGATTCAGTTTTCGCCGATAAACTCAAAAGATGAAACGGACGCTCAGTTTTTGCCTGTACTAATTTAATTTCTGGTGCTGCTTCCAAAATCAGATGGACATTTGTACCACTCATCCCAAAGGAACTGACCCCAGCTAGTCGTCGTCCATCCGCCCCTAATGGCCATTGTGTGGGCTGAGTCGGCACTACAAGCGGCAGTTTTTCCCAAGGAATATAGGGATTAGGTTGTTGAAAATGTAAATGTGGTGGTATCTGTGCGTGCTGGAGAGCTAATACAACTTTCATTAATCCAGCAACGCCGGCGGCTGATTCCAAATGACCAACCTGAGTTTTGACAGAACCGATAGTTAGGGGATTATCTTGGGAGCGACCTTCACCTAATACTGCTCCCAAGGCTAACACCTCGATGGGATCGCCCAAAGGTGTACCAGTCCCGTGAGTTTCCACATATTGAATCTGATGGGCTTGGACGTTAGCATTTTCTAGGGCTTTGCGAAGTAATTTTTCTTGAGCCGAACCATTGGGGGCTGTCAGGCCGTTACTAGAGCCATCATGGTTGTATGCTGAACCCCGAATCAATGCCAGGATAGGATCGCCATCAGCTAAAGCATCGGATAAACGTTTGAGTACTACTATGCCACATCCTTCTCCGCGTCCGTAACCATCGGCGCTGGCATCAAAAGTTTTACAGCGACCATCGGTAGATAAGGCTTTTAATTTACACAGACCAATGGAAGGATCTGGTGAGAGAATTAGGTTGACACCGCCAGCTAAAGCCATATTACATTCTTGAGAACGGAGGCTTTGACAAGCTAGATGCACCCCTAACAGGGAAGACGAGCAAGCTGTATCTAACTGCATGGTAGCGCCTTGCAGACCCAAGACGTAAGCTAAACGCCCAGCCGCCATACTTCTGAGAATACTTAAAGTATTGTAGGCATCAATTTGAGTGCGATCGCCATAAAAGCTCAGTTGTGAGTAGTCGTCCATAGATAGCCCGACGAATACCCCTGTAGGACTGCCATTTAACTTTTCTGGTGCTTGTCCAGCATTTTCTAGTGCTTCCCAGCTTACTTCTAAAAGTAGCCTCTGTTGAGGGTCGAGGCTGACGGCTTCGCGGGGAGAGATGCCAAAAAACTGAGCATCGAACTTGTCTACCTCATTTAAAAAACCGCCGTGCTGGGTGTACATTTTCCCCAATACATCGGGGTCTGGATGATAAAACTCATCTACTGGCCATCTTTGTGCAGGAATTTTGCTAATGGCATCTACTCCATTATGTAATAAATTCCAGTAATCCTCTGGGTTATTGACACCCCCAGGTAAGCGACAAGACATCCCAATAATAGCGATGGGTTCTTTCTGTAATTGCTCAACAGTATCAACTTCAGACCGCATCCGCCGCAATTCTAAAATGGCATTTTCTAGTAATAAGCGGTAATTTGTGTTCTCTGAATTAGGACTCATACTAATCTCCTTTGTTTAACTGTGGCAATTTCTTTGGTGAGTAATTCAGCTATTTCCGCGTCTGAGAGTGCTTTTAAGTCTGCTGATTCGGTCGGTTCTGCTTTGTTTGTCGGCAATTCTACAGACACCAACAGATTTTCTGTGTGCAGATGAGACTCTGGCTTTGTCTTGGCTAATTCTGTCAGTTGGGGAATTTTTTGACTGGCTAGGTGGCGTGCTAAAGATTCGATGGTGGAGAAGTTCCAGACTATAGTTGCTTCTAAGGGATATCCCAACCATTCACTCAATTCTTGGGCTAACTTGACAGCCCTGACGGAATCTAATCCATAATCTGCAAATGATTTACTTTGGTCAATTGACTGGGCTGCTACTGCCAATTTTCTCACGACCCAATCCATAATCCAGTTTTCGATCAATTCGGCAGTTTGGGAAGAGACTTTTACCGATGTAGATGTCTGCGTTTTGCTAACCACAGTACTATGGGAAGGTGCAGCAGAATTTTCTTGTCTTAGTAGCCGCTTGAGTATTTTGCCTGTGGGGTTCTTGGGGATAGAAGAGACAACTTCGACGGCACTAGGAACTTTATATTGAGCCAATTTCTGGTAACAGAAGGCAATGATTTCTGCCTCTGTAACCGCTTGGTCTGGTTTGAGGACAACACTAGCTTTCACCTGTTCACCTAGTACTGAATCTGGTACGCCGTAGACAGCTACCTCTGCAATACCTGGATGCTGGTAAATAACATTTTCAACTTCGGCTGGGTATACTTTTAATCCACCGTTGTTGATCATATCTTTGAGGCGGTCAACGATGTAAAAGTAGCCTAATTCGTCTATTTGACCAATGTCACCAGTGTGAAACCATCCGTTCTTCATGGCTTTGGCAGTTTCAGCCGGGCGATTCCAGTAACCTAGCATGACATTGACACCGCGAATCACGATTTCACCAAGTTCACCAGGGGCAACTTCGCAACCATCATCGAGGCTGACAATCTTCATCTCGACATTTTCAATTGGTGAACCAATAGAACCTAGTTTGTACCTCAATTCGTGGTTATAACTAGCTAATGGTGATGTTTCTGTTAGACCATACCCTTGGTTAATGACTTTACCAAACTTGTCTTGCCATCGTTTGGCAATTTCTACAGGCAAACCTGCGGCCGCAGAGAAGTAGTAACGCACTGAATCTAAATCGCGGATAGATGCTTTATCACATAAAAGAATAAAAGTAGTGGGAACACCAAAAAAGATTGTAATATTATATTCGCTGATAGTTGTTAGTACCGTTTCTGGATCAAACGATCGCTGTAAAACGATAGTTGCACAAGTATTCAGTCCACTATTGAGAACTGCGTTCTGCCCAAAACAGTGGAACATCGGTAAAAATAATAAAATTTGATCATGAGGGCGCATTTCGCAACAGTGCTTCATGGAGTGCATATTGGAAATCACATTGCCATGAGATAAAGTAGCGCCTTTAGGAAAACCTGTTGTACCAGAAGTATAAAGAATCGCTGCTGGCTCATCACGTTCCATCTCCACAGCACGGGCGCTAGACGAAGCATTTGCCATGAATTCACTCAAGGCGATCGCATCAGCTGCTTGCCCCTCAGCAATTATGATGTGCTTGAGGTGGGGTAAATCGACTTTAGGTAATTTTTCTCGCAGCGTTTGTGTAGTTACGAGTACAACTGCTCCACAGTCATTGAGAATAAACTTGAGTTCATCGCTTTGCAGATTTGGGTTAATAGAAACTGCGATCGCCCCAACCTTGAGAATCCCTAGATAGGAAATCACAAACTCAGGAATGTTTGGTAATAATAATGCTATGCGATCGCCACGTTCAATCCCTAACCCCAGTAAAGCATTGGCAAAGCGATTTGCCATTTCATTCAGTTGTTTATAAGTAAAATATAAGCCTTCAAAAATGAGCGCTGGTTTGTTAGGAAAAAGGCAGCAACCACGCTCCACATTTTGGGAAATATTCATAAAAATTGTGGCAATATTTAAGTTGTAGCTCTTGTTGTACTTATCGCCTTGATGTAGAGAATTTATGCAATAAGTGGATAAAAACTCCACCCACAAGGGGATAGAGTTTTGTCAGTGGTCAGTAGTCAGTGGCAAAGATATGTAAAAACCACGCCATGTGCGGGTTGGGGTATTAGACCAGATCCTTTCAACAACTGACAACTGACAACTAACAACTGACACGCAAAGCGCAATAAAATTAGTAAACAGTCAACAGTTCAATTGACTGCTGACTATTGACTATTGACTATTGACTCTTAATGCAAGCACGGTAAGATATCTTGAACTGCTTGCACAATCACACCACCAGCCGCGATATCAGCAGAAATCCGGGCAATATGCTCATCCAGACCTTGCTCATTATCATTCCAAATATATGGGCGATCTGAAGTTGGCTTTTGTCCAACTACGTGGCGGACTGCTGAATACAAACGCTCAGTTGCAGGCGATAGACAGGCGCGTGCATCATAATGACCAGTCTTTTTATATGTGCGGAGGTCAACAGCTTGGACTCCAAACATCAGAGCGATCGCCATATAATTCTGGAAGATATCCACAGAACGACGGGCTAGAGTCGCTGAAGTGTATCCTTGACTGTTGATGTTCTGATTAAATTGTTCCGCATGGGTAGGAAAGCGATCGGCGATAGAATTTCCATAGAAGGTCAACAGTGGCATAATTGAGTTACCGCATATCTGCAAACCTTTAAGTCCCATATTGACTTTACGTTCTCGGTTGCCTAATAAAGATGCTGGTAGTCCATTGCTAAACTCTGGTGAGGCGAGGAGGGCAATCTGCACATCTAGGTGTTTAGCCAATAACCCAATATAGTAACGCAAGTGATCCATTCCCATACCCACGTACTGTCCGAGGAAATTGCCTCCATGATAGCTAGCTTGGTTATCAACATCAATTAGTGGGTTATCGGTGACTGAGTTGATTTCGATTTCAATTTGTTGGGCAATCTGGGAAATTCCATCAACGATTGGTCCTAAATACTGGGGAAGACATCTCAGGGAGTAACGATCTTGAATCAATTCGTGATCACGATAATCGTGTTTACCATCTAACTCATCACGAACTAACTGGGAATTGGCTAACAAAGAAATCATTTGATCTGCTGCCCATAATTGACCAGGATGTGGTTTGGAATTATGGATAAATGGATGGAATGATTGATTGGTTCCGTTTAAAGCTTGGATATCTAGAGCGTGAACGCCCATAGCGATCGCAGTTAAAATTTGAGTATCGTAGACGCAGTTTGCCGCAATACCCGTCATGACTGAAGTGCCGTTCATCATCGCCAAGCCTTCCTTCGGCAACAATGTCAAGGGTGACAAATTCAGTTGACGTAAGGCTGTTGGCGCATCCATTTCTTTACCGTTAAAGTCAACCTTAAAGCTGGGATCTAAGCCTATAAGTGAACCAGTAATGTAGGATAGTGGCACTAAATCACCACTGGCACCAATTGAACCAAACTCATACACATATGGCGTAACACCAGCGTTAAGGAAAATCTCCATACGCTTGATAAGTTCTAATCTGATGCCAGATGCACCGTGCATATGAGAATTTGCACGCAAGAGCATAGCTGCGCGCACATCCGCCAAGGGTAATTTGTTACCTGCACCTGTTTTTAGGAACCAAACTAAGTTGGTTTGGAGTTCAGATGCTTGTTCACGGGATATGGCAACATTGGCCATACCGCCAAAACCAGATGTCACTCCATAAATTGGTTCCCCAGATTCAACAGCATTATTAATGTAATCACAAGATGCCTGAATACCCTGCAAAATATCAGTGTTATTGGTTAAAGACACTAAGGTGCCATTACGCGCTACCCTTGCAACATCATTGATTGTGAGTTTCTGATTACCAATAATTACATTGGCAGAAGAATTTCCAGTAAAAGAAAATTGTTGAGATGAGGTTTTGCTTTGTGCTTGAGATAGTGTCTTCATACAGGGATTGTGTCTAACTTGTAGTAGGTATTGCAATTAACTTAACTTTTGTTTGTTGCTGATAATATTTGAGATCATATTTCAGCAAATACAACTTGATATTTAGCTGGTATCAGTGTTTTAACGAAGCAGCTATTCTCCATAATTGAAACTTTTGAGAATATTTTTTGGAGAACTTTATAGAAGAATTAACCAAAAGAACAGCCATTTGTTTCAATTCATTTGCTCATATATTGATGAGAGAATGAAGCTTGTAATCGTTTGTTCTTTAATTGAACTGTTATATATTTATCTGGAGTAGGTAAAAGATTTATGCAAATATTCCCTAAATTGGAATTTATTTTTTGGTGTTCCCTAAGAGGTTGTTTGAAAAGTGATTGTCCTTGAAAAAGGGGGGGAATGAATGAAAGTCCCCCTTTTTAAGGGGGATTTAGGGGGATCTAAAATGTTTTGCTCCCAAGCATGGAATTTTTAAAACACACTCTAGTCCTTATGTGGAATCTGTTTTGCCTATTTCCGTCTCTACAAGACTAATCCCGGATTTCTCACTTGTGAGAAATCCGGGAGAATCCCCGACGAAAAAGTCCCTCCCTCTCCCGCAATAACCTACTTCTTCAATGTATTTTTCGTGCCACATTAAGTAAATAGGTACGAAAATTTTTATTTGGTATACTCAGGTAAAGCAAAAATATGGCAAAGATAATTATTGTCAAACTAAATATATAACTATCACCAAAAACTTTGATAGCTAAAGATGAAGCGATCGGCCCAGCAGTACATCCGAAACTATATATAGCCGTGAACAAAGCACTGCCAGAAGATAGTTCATTTCTAGAGAGTTTTGCACCAATCAATGCCATTGCTAAGGGAAAAATTGGACTAATACTAGCTCCAGCAATAAATGCAAATATCTGGGTAGCTGTAGAGTTTTGAATCAAGGAAAGAGATAAAAACGACAATATGACGATAAACACACTCATAAACAGAACTTTGAGTCTGCCGAATTTGTCTGCTATGTGAGTAACGGGAACAGTAGAGAGCAAACCGCCAACTACAAATACAGCGAAGGTATAGCCAATCTGCTCTATATTATAATTTTGTCGTAGCAGATAAACCGGATATAAGGAAACTAGCGTTGATTCGGCAAAACCATAGGCAAATGCACCCTGAAGGGGAAGTTTCAGCTTTTTGAAAATTCCGGAACGTGAAGATTGTTGAAAAACAACTGCCTTGTCTGGTAGAGCTATCCAAACTACAATTACACCGCTAAAAATTAAAGCACTACCCAACAAAAATGAAAGTTTTGGTGAAACATTATAAAAAGCAGAACCAATTACAGGGCCAATACCAAATCCAAAAGTAAAAGCCAGAGCATTCAAACCGTTAACTATCGCTCGATTACCTTCATGACAAAAATGATTCAATGCAGTGTTTCCACTGACTAAATATAAACAACAAGCAATGCCCATAACAGCACGTATCATGAACCACAAAGGCATTGATGTAGTCATGGTAAACAAAGGAGCGCTAACACCCATCATTGTCAAGCCAAGCATCATCGTTTTACGAAGCCCTAACTTGGGTAATACTTTGACTACTAACGGTGTTCCCAAAGCTATGACTAGAAAATACACCGTAGAATTTGCTCCTATCCATAAATCATCAACTTGATGTTGCGCCATTAATGTTGAGATAAAGGGATTAAATAGCCCTATAGAAATACCAGACAAAAAAGCTATGCTATACAAAGCTGGTAATCCAGTAGAAAAAGGGGAATTTGATTTCGTTGAAGTCAATTCTGTCATAAAACCTGAGGATAATTGATAAATTACGTGGTTTTAGTGCATGGTATAAATACGATGCAAGCAATCTTGTTATCGCAAAATTTCTACGCAAAATTTAAATAGCTATTTTTGCAATAAAATTACTTTTTACACTTTATTAAAATAGATTTACCTACTTCGCAAAATATATTTTCTTGCATACAATACTTAATTATTATTGCTAGCCAAAAGGTAATCTAAATGTTGGGATAATGACTGCAAAAAGAGTGATTGTGAATTATGCAAAAAGAAATGATCTCCAGGAAACATTTGCAGGTTGAAGTAACTACTAGTCTGCTCACGCCAAGCTTCTAAAGCATCAACCTTAATTGCTTTATCCTGCAAACCTCCAAATACAGAGATTGGGCATTCTAGGGGGATTTCACTTTTGTAAATGTATGTTTCTAGTATCGTAAAATCCGCTCGCAGACAAGGCAAGAAAAGTTGCAACATTTGTTCATTCTGCAAAATTGCATTGGGAATTGCATTGTAACGATCGCAAAGTTCCGCCAGGAATTCAGTCTCAGGCATTTTGTGAATAAACGGTTTGAGTATTGGTTTTTGAGGAGCAGGACAACAAGCAGCAAATAAATGAACAGGGCGAAGATTATATTCTTGACGGAGTAGACGCGCTATCTCAAAGCTAAGTGTTGCACCCATGCTATGGCCAAAAAAAGCAAATGGCATATTCAGATACGGTCTAATTTTTGATGCCAAAGTTTGAACAAGAGGTAAAAAATTGGTATATGAGGGTTCTTGCAATCGCCGTCCTCTTCCAGGAAGTTGAACTAAGTGAACCTCTACGTCCTTTGGTAATTTGTTTGTCCAGGTACTATATGTTGAAGTTGTACCCCCTGCACATGGGAAACAGAATAAGCGAAGTTGGGCCTTGGGATTAGGCTGAGGGCAGCTAATCCAAGGATCAACTATTAGTCTTGCTGTCATAAAATTATGTGTGTAATCTGAAAATTTTTGTTATGAAGCCTAACCCTGTTTCTTTATCAGGCTGTGGTAACTCTGTTCATATTAGCCATTAAAGGTAAATATTATTTCTGCACATATACACGGTTAATTAATATGAGTAAGAAGTGCTATTAAATAGAGATAACTCAATAGTAAAAGCATAAAATTTTAATACATGAGAAATTGCCAATCATCTTTGATTCTTCCCGTCAGTTTGATAAGTTCTTAAAACTTAAGAGTTAATTTTTTGTTTGCTCTTATAGTACTTATCGCTCTTCTCTGGGTTATTTATGCAAAACACCAAAATCTCCAGCAAATTTTGTATTACACGGGAAGAGAAGGCATTTTTAGCTGCCACTTCACCAAAAAACGACGCAGGTACGGGTACAGTGTTACCGAAGTTGTGAGGGAAAACACCTGCTTAGACAGAAAGCGATCGCTCTGGAGCAAAACTTACACGCTCAAAATCTAGAGTGTACACCCTACAGGTGCATCATTGGGACAGAAATCCAGCCAAGATTACTTGAAACACTAGTATTCATATAAAGAATATGTGATGATAACCTCGTTCAAGACGAGACTTGGCAAACTTTGCCCAGAATACCCAGAAAACTATGATTTTTAGTGGCTGGCAAGCAAAGAGATTTACTCATGCCGAGTTGGCAATATAACGAGGTATAAAGCCATGAATTTTCTCTCCTCAAAGAAGCAATCATCAACGGCTATAGTTGGGGCATTGATGATAACTCTAGGAGTAGAGCGAAGTGCTGCGGCCGCTACATTCAACCCTGCTCCTATTTTCGATAGCGCGGCTCACTACGTTACCACGATTCCTAGAAGTGATGGTGGTGTAGATGCTACGGATATTTACTACCCAGTTGTTTCCAATACTGATAAGAGTTCACTGCCCATTGCTTTGTTCTTGCAAGGAGCGCTTGTTGATAAATCTGATTACTCAAACTTTGCCAATACCGTAGCGCGTTATGGGTTTGTAGTAGTCGTACCTAATCACATCAGAACTGCAATCAGTCCAATGGGTGCGGTTACAGGATTGATCGCTGAACAGCAGCAGGTAAATGATGTTCTAACTTATATGCAGAGTGAGAAATCTCAGGGAGTATCACCTGTTGCTAATCTACTCGACCCCAGTACCCTAGTCTTGCTTGGGCACTCATTTGGAGGAGCAGTAGGAATTGCTGCGATTCAGGGTGACTGTTTTGCCGTTTTATGTACGGAAGATTTTAATCGACCTGATGAATTGAAGGCTGGGGTGTTTTATGGTACTAACTTCCGGATCGGCCAAAGTAGTGGTGGGTTTCCAATAATTGACAATGATGACATACCTATTGCTCTAGTGCAGGGTAATCTAGATGGTGTGGCAACTCCCGCTAATGCTCAAGAAACATACGCAAGGATTCAAGACCCTCCCAAGGCGTTTATCACCATTCCTGGTGCTAATCATTACGGCATTACCAATGAAGATAATCTCATACGTGAGCCTATCAGACCAACGCTAGAGCAAAATGTGGCAATTGAAACTATTGCCCGTTGGAGTGCGCTTTTTTTACGCGGAACTGTACTCAACGACAAAGGAGCATTTGATTATGTATTCAACTCAGGTGATGCGTTAGATCCAAATGTCAATGTGGAGAGCGTTACAAAACCTATACCTGAATACACTTCTGTTGTTAGCTTGCTGGGATTAGGGGTAATAGGTGCAAGTTCACTGCTAAGGCAGAAGCAGAAGTTAATTACAAAATAAGCACAGTGATAAATTTGTTATCCACCCTCAGCTACCCAGCGAGGGTTTTTCGTTTGAACTGATGAAATACTCGCCTTAGCAACTGGCGATCGCCTCCACTGCTTCGCTCAATCATTATCCTGTAAGAAAATTCCCCAGATAAGTGGTTCTGATTACAGTCATCCACTATTTTTTGTCAAGTTAGATTGACATTTTGTAACAATATTGTTAAATTAGTTTACATAAAGTAACAAATACAGGAAAAGATTATGTATACCACCATTAATGAAGACGGCGTTCTCAATAACTATGCAACTGAACCCCAGATGTACTATGCTGAGTACCCCGCAATTTGGGAACAGCGCAAATACGTTATACAGAGTGTGTTCGCTACTTTAATTGTCACTACTCTAGTTTTGGTAGCTTTAAGCGTTAGCTAAAACTTTTAGATTTCGGTATCGCTGTATCTCATCGTCATTCGTACTTCTCCTATCAACCCCGGTTAGTTTCGCTGGGGTTTTTTGCTATCGTCTGCCACTGCTCAATTTACCCACTGACTTTTAGAGGTACTACGTCAGGGAAAACTAGAGACAAGTAAAGCCAAAGCGATCGCCAAAATTCAAGATGAGTCAATCCGAAAAGAACTTTTAGAAGGTGCTTTATTTTGTACTGTAGAGACGTTGCATGCAACGTCTCTACATCGTTTATTTGACGCAACTTCATAAAGTAATTGGTATAAGGACATTTAAGTTTCCAGATGCCAATCTGCTCGGTTCATGCGATAGACGAAGCAATCATCGTCACCAAATCGTCGAGACTCAACAAATCGAAAACCAAGACGTTCATAAAAGGGGTGAACGCGGGTATTGCTGGCAAGTGGATCAACGAGAACATCCGTCACAAGCGGGTCAGCAAAACATCGAGCAAGTGCAAGCTGCATCATTTGGGTTCCATAGCCTTGACCCAAATCAGTCTCTTCCCCAATCCAAATATCAATAGCGCGAAGATTCGCCGGAACATCACCCCAGTAGTGACTATCATCACGTAGCGGATCGATGATCTCGATAAATCCGATGGGGCGACCATCAATTTCAGCAATCAATTGCTCCCGCCATTCGGGGGCGCGGTCAAGTTCTACCTCCCAGCCCCAGTCATCGTTAGGATCTGAGTCAACTACATGAGGTTGTTCATCCCAATGTCGTAGCAGCTCCAAATCTGTGAAGGTAGCAGAGCGGAGGGTGATCCTTATCGAAGATGGTGGAGTATAATTCATGGGGTTTCTCAGATATTTTCGGTAATCCACTGGACGAGTTGAATCACGACACCGTTGGGGTCTGTGACTCAAAAGAACCTTTCACCCCAAGGTTAAGTCTCAGTTTAAGAAATAGCCGTCTATACGGTGCGTATGTGTAAACATTCGTAGTATTGGATTTCAAGTGATATTCTGGTCGAAAACTTAGAGAAGTACAGGAGTAAAGCTTGATCGTTGAGCCAACTTGCTATTTATAAAACGCCAATCCCTATTCAATAGAGATTGACCCCGTTTGAATTAAAAGTATTAAACTTTATATGGTTTAGGGATTATACAAAATCCTAAGAAATTGGAATCGGTAATTGAAGATAATAAAGTTAAACTAAACTCTCTTCACTAAATTAATAAGTAATTTAGCTCTCGCACTATTGGCTTCTTCCGGCTTGGGGCTAGAGTGCTTTATTTTTGATTAGAGGTTATTTATAAAGAAAAAATAAAATTACTGTAGGGTGTGTTAGGCGATGATTTCCCAGATGATTGGTCACAAAATAAATATCCTCGCGCCTAACGCACCATCCGTGAGGCGGTGCGTTACGGCTAAATTTTCTTGTCTTTGCGTCCCAAATCCTTTCATAGCCGTAACACACCCTACTTAAGATTTACTTGGGGCTAGGGTGCTTTATTTTTGATTAGTAAAGCTAATAATCGTTTATTTGGAAGAGGAGAGCTTTTTGCTCAATGGAAAAATCGCCTTTTAGTTACATCTCAAAGTAGTAAGTAACTCTATTTTTTATTTTTCAAGATTTAGCCATGAGCAAATGTGTAGTGAGTTAAGTCACATTTTTCTCAAGTTATGGTTTATGGTTTGGATATTTTTGGGGTAAAAGTATAGTAGAACCAAGATTGTTAGATTACTGATATTCTTGGGCATTTTAATAACAGTAATAATCTTCTAAAACAATTATCAGTCTTCCAGGTTATGACATCTACAGTACCTCAATTCCCGGAAATTTCTGGCTACACCATCACTGAACAAATTTACCGGGGTTCACGTACTGCTGTGTATCTAGCGATACAAGATAGTCAAAAATTACCTGTTGTCATTAAGGTGCTGCAACGAGAGTATGCCACATTTGGGGAATTGGTACAGTTTCGCAATCAGTATGCGATCGCCAAAAATCTGCCCATTACTGGCATTATCCCACCCCTGAGTCTAGAACAATTTGGTAATGGCTATGCCTTAGTCATGGCAGACTGGGGGGGTATCTCCCTGGAAACATATATCCAGCAACAGCCCTTAGACTTAGGAGACATTTTGGTAGTTGCCATCCAACTGGCAGATATTCTCCACGAACTACAACAACATCGAGTTATCCACAAAGACATTAAACCTGCCAACATCCTCATTCATCCAGAATCCCAGCAAGTTAAACTGATAGACTTTAGCATTGCTTCGGTATTGCCCAAAGAAACCCAGGAAATCCAAAACCCCAACACCCTGGAAGGTACTTTAGCTTATCTTTCCCCTGAACAAACGGGAAGAATGAATCGCGGTATCGATTATCGCAGTGATTTTTATGCCCTTGGTGTTACTCTGTATCAATTGCTAACAGGTCGCTTACCCTTCCTTACGGACGACCCCTTAGAATTGGTGCATTGTCACATCGCTAAGATTGCCACACCTGTCCATCTAGTAAATACCGATGTGCCGCCAACCTTGGGGGCAATTGTCACCAAACTCATGGCCAAAAATGCCGAAGACCGCTATCAAAGTGCCTTGGGACTCAAGCATGATTTAGATGAATGTTGGAGTCAATGGAAACAAACAGGGTCAATTGCGGAATTTGAGTTGGGACAGAAGGATTTATGCGATCGCTTTCTCATTCCTGAAAAACTCTACGGTAGGGAAACTGAAGTCCAAACCCTGCTAGATGCTTTTGAGCGGGTTGCCCAAGGGTCATCAGAAATGATGCTGGTGGCTGGTTTTTCGGGCATTGGTAAAACAGCCGTTGTCAATGAAGTACATAAGCCTATTGTCAAGCAACGAGGTTACTTCATCAAAGGCAAGTTTGATCAATTTAATCGCAATATTCCCTTCTCTGCCTTTGTGCAAGGCTTTCGAGACTTAGTTGGGCAACTTTTGAGTGAAAGCGATACCCAATTGCAACACTGGAAAACTCAGATTCTCTCAACATTGGGAGAAAATGCCCAAGTGATTGTTGAACTGATTCCTGAACTGGAGCGGATTATTGGGGTGCAACCCCCAACACGCGAATTATCAGGAACCGCAGCCCAAAATCGGTTTAATTTGTTGTTTCAAAGGTTCATTCAAGTTTTTACCACCCCTGCACACCCGTTGGTAATGTTTGTGGATGATTTACAGTGGGCAGATTCGGCTTCGCTGAATTTGATTCAGGTGTTAATGTCTGAGTCTCAAACGGGCTGTTTATTACTATTAGGGGCGTATCGGGATAATGAGGTCTTTGCTGCTCACCCATTAATGTTGACCCTCAATGGTATGGAAAAAGCTGGGGCAAAAATCCACACCATCACTTTGCAACCCCTAAGTTTTACAAGTCTCAATCACCTGATTGCAGATACCCTTCATACTCATGCACCCGTGGTACAACCTCTGACAAAACTGGTAATGCAGAAAACCCTGGGTAATCCTTTCTTTGCTACCCAGTTTCTCAAGGCATTACATCAAGACCAGTTAATTACCTTTGACTCGAATGCAGGACATTGGCAGTGTGATATTGTGCAAGTGCAAGATGTGGCTTTGACCGATGATGTGCTGGAATTAATGGTGCAGCAATTGCAAAAAATGCCAGAAGCAACGCAAGAGATTTTAAAACTTGCGGCTTGTATTGGCGCACAGTTCGATTTAACCACACTAGCGATCGTTTCGCAGCAATCTCAAACAGAAGTGGCAACGATACTTTGGAAAGCGTTACAGGAAGGGTTGATTTTGCCACAAAGCGATTTGTACAAATTCTATTTGGGAGAATCGCAAGCAATACAGCACACCCCACAGGAAACCCTCAATTATCGTTTTCTGCATGATCGCGTCCAACAAGCTGCTTATTCTCTGATTCTTGATGACCAAAAACAGGTGACACACCTCACTATTGGAAAATTGCTATTAGAAAATAGTAATCCCTCTTTCCAAGATAGTCATTTATTTGCAATTGTTCATCAGTTAAATTGTGGCATTTCCATGATTACAGAGTTGGAACAACGTTATCAATATGCTCAACTAAATTTACAAGCAGGTTATAAGGCTAAAGATTCTACTGCATATAATGCAGCCTTACATTATTTCGACAAGGGAATGCAATTTCTGCCGACGGATAGCTGGGATAAAAATTATAATTTGACACTTCGTATATATGAATCAGCAGCAGAAGTGGCATTGCTTAGCTGTGATTTTAAGCAGATGGATACCTTAATTCAAATAGTTCTAAAAAACACAAATGACCTGTTGGAACAAGTCAAAGTTTATGAAATAAAACTTCAAGCTTATCAAGTACAAAATCAGCAGCTTCAAGCGATAAAAATTGGACGGGAAATCCTGCAAAAGCTAGGAGTTATCCTACCAGAATCTATAACACTTTCAGATATCCAACGACAGGTACAACACACACTAACTAAGCTATCAAACTACTCCCTGGAGGATTTAATCAATTTACCCATTACCCAGGATGCCACTGCTACGGCGGCAGCGCGCATCATGACGAGTTTAGTCCCTTCGATTCATCAGGCTAATCCCCTTTTATTTCCAGTTGTTGCCTGCGAAGAGGTTAATCTATCCCTGCAATACGGGAACTCGCTTTTCTCAGCACCAGGATATGCAGATTTTAGTATTATTGTTAGCTCTGTGTTGAATGAAATAGAATTAGGTTATCGTTTTGGACAACTTGCACTCCAGTTAATGGAGAAATTTAATGAAAGTTATGTTCAAAGCATCGTTATGTTTAAAGTTGCCGCATTTAATCAATCTAATCAACAAGATATACGGAACGCAATTTTTTTATTAAATAAATCCTATCAAGTTGCTATAGAAACAGGCGATTCTGTTCACGCACTTGTTTCGACTTCATTTAGATTGTTCTACTCATATTTGAGTGGAGACAAACCTTTACCAGAGTTATTAGAAGAGGTTGAAATTTACCAATCGAAATTCGCAACGAGTGAACATTTTCTGACTTGGGTGCATATTATTAGTTCATCTATTCATAATTTTATTGAGTTAAGTGACAATCCAGACTGTCTAGGGTCTATTGATGCTGAGAATGAAAAATTATCTACTCTAATTCAAGAAAATGATGAGCTAGCTCTGCATCTATTTTACTTGAGTAAATTAATACTTAGTTATTCATTTAGTTGTTTTGCAACTGCGATTCAGATAGCAGATCGAGGACTTCAATATCTCAAGGCTGGTATTAGTATGCCATCGGCACCAGCTTACTACTACTACGATTCATTAACTAGGTTAAAATTATATTTCAATTTTCAGCCTTCATCTCAGGAGGAGGTTTTAAGGAAAGTTGATTCTAACCAGAAACACCTCTTGGTTTACGTGAAAGCTGCTCCAATGAATTATCAACACAAATATCACTTGGTAGAAGCAGTGCGTTTCCAGAGGTTGGGTAAACAAGCGGAGGCGATAGAATTTTTTGATTGCGCCATTGCGGGGGCAAAAGCCAACAGATTCATCCAAGACGAAGCCCTTGCCAACGAACTAGCTGCCGAATTTTATCTCAATTGGGGTAAAGATAAATTTGCCGCAGGCTATATACAAGAAGCTTACTATTGTTACAGTCGCTGGGGTGCTAAAGCCAAAGTTACCGACTTGGAAACCCGCTATCCTGAATTGCTGCGCCCCATTCTGCAACAAATAATGGCTTCGACTGATGCGTTGACCACACTAATGACGATTGCTGCACCTGCGGTATCAGTTCATTATGACACTCATCACACTTCTAGTAGTACTGGCGTTAATCAAGTTCTCGATTTTGCGGCTATCCTCAAAGCTTCTCAAGTCCTCTCTAGAACCATTCAACTGGATCAGCTACTACAAAAACTCACCCAAATTATTTTGCACAACTCAGGAGGCGATCGCTGTGCGCTGTTGTTTCCCAATGAAACCGGAGAATGGCAAGTAAGGGCGATCGCCACACTTGATGATGTACAACTAACCGCCGAACCTTTCACCAATAATCCCAATATTCCGGTCAAATTAATTCAGTATGTTAAAAATAATCAAGAAACTGTGGTGATTGATGAACTAAAAACCGATTTACCCGTAATTGATGACTACCTCAGGCAACGCCAACCAAAGAGTATTCTGTGTCTACCACTGCTGAATCAAGGTCATCTGATTGGGATTTTATACCTGAAAAATCGCCTTACCAGAGGTGTTTTCACCAGCGATCGCCTCCTAATTCTTAACTTCCTCTGCATCCAAGCTGCCATTTCCCTAGAAAATGCCCGCCTTTATCAACAGGCACAAACCTACGCCCGACAACTTGAGCAATCCCAGTTGCAAATGATACAAAGCGAAAAAATGGCATCCCTGGGAAATCTAGTAGCTGGGGTTGCCCATGAAATCAACAACCCCATTGGTTTCCTCAATGGCAGTATCAAAAACGGCAAAGAATATGTGCAAGATTTACTGGGACATTTAGCTCTTTATCAACAGCACTATCCCAACCCAGTTGAGGCAATTCAAGACAATGCCAAAGATATCGACTGGGAATTTCTCTCGGAAGATTTACCAAAGTTACTCGATTCGATGGAAGGAGCAACGAATCGCATCAACAGTATCAGTAATAGTCTCCGTACCTTCTCCCGTGCTGATACCGAATACAAAATCAGTGCCAATCTTCATGAAGGACTTGATAGCACGTTGTTAATTTTGAAATATCGCCTCAAAGCTAACGAACATCGCCCAGCGATTCAAGTCATACAAGACTTGGGCGATTTACCCACAATCAAATGCTTCCCTGGACAGTTAAACCAAGTATTTATGAATATCTTGGCGAATGCCATTGATATGTTTGACGAAATGGCGCAAACTCGATTATTCAAAGAACTGGAAGCCAATCCCCAAAAAATTACCATTCGCACTGAAGTTATATCAAACCAGGTGTATATCCGTATTCGTGATAATGGCAAAGGTATCACACAAGAGCTACAAGAGAAAATATTTGACCATTTATTTACTACCAAAGCTGTGGGGAAAGGTACGGGATTAGGATTGGCGATCGCCCGCCAAATTGTGGTAGAAAAACATGGTGGTAGCTTAAATGTATGGTCTGAGCTAGGTCAAGGAACTGAGTTTACAGTACAAATTCCAGTGTAAATAGAGGCTGAAAACTCCATAACCTGATCACTGTAATAAGTCAGGCGTTCTACTACTCCCGTAATTAACTCATACTTGGGAGTAGCGTTTACTTGTTGCTGGTTTGCTCCGGGTGCAGTGGACATCGCTTTCAACAAATGGCGTAGCCACTATACTCGATATTGGCTCTTACACAAGTAATAGAGTTAGCCATTTATAGTATTTATGTGCTATGAGAAAATTATGAATAATTTGGTTTCATTTCAAAATCTGACTAGCAGTAGCTTGGCGCTTTAACTGGTCAATCACCACAAAACGAATATCCCGTTTTTCGGCAATCAGTTTAATCCCCGATTGTTGAAGATTTAAGAAGTCTAATCCTTTTTCTTTACCACTGATTAAAAAGTCACTGATGGCGATTTTGTAGGTACGGTTAGGGTCAAGAGGTTGACCTTGAATCAACCAACTTCTTGAATTTGCTTGTTGACTAACTTTGGCTGTTTGTAGATAACCCCCAGTGCCTTTATTAGCTTGCCCCTGATCCAATACCCTTTGCAACAGCGCACCACTTATCTCTACTGCCACAACTTTACCGCCAAAAGGCAGTATCCGAATTACATCATATTGGGTAATTGCTCCTGGTGGAAGGATATCATCAATCCGAATTGAACCGCCATTAAATACAGCTAAATCTGCGTCTGGTACTTCTTGCAACATTGCCAGGGCAACTAACTCTGTCAGTTTGGTAGATTTGTTACGGACGCTAGATTCCAAACCATCTAAAGCAAAGGATAATTTCGCAATTACTTGATTTGGTTCAAAACCATTGGCGCGAAATGCCTGATAACCTCGTTCTACCCATTCCTCGACTATCTTTGCAGTTCTTGGTTCGTCAGGAATCTTATCAGTAATCGGTACTAATCGGGAGTTAATTATAAGACTTCTGTTGATAGTATCGTAATTCAATTGGTGAACATAAACTGTACGCGCATTAGCATCTGCTTTAAAAATTGGAGTAAAGTCCTGACCGCGCCATTGCTGGGTGTTTTCATGCTCGTGACCACCAAGAATAATATCTATTTCTGGTACAGTTTCAGCTAGTTTGCGGTCATCTTCAATGGATTGATGGGTAATCGCAATGATAATATCAACTTTACCTTTGAGCGTACTAACCTGCTGTTTGGCTGTGGTAATGGGGTCGGTGTAACTAACGTATTTAGGCTTATTACTATCGAGGGTGACACCAATCAAGCCTACCCTAACCACTGCACCGCGATCGCCTTTGACATTAAATACTATTGACCGAGGAACACCTTTGAATGGTTGCCCTGTACTATCAGATACATTACTGGAAACCCAACGAAATTGTGATTCTTCCAATCTTTGATAGAAGAGTTTTTCTGGTAAGTCAAATTCGTGATTGCCAAAAGTCGCATAATTTAATCCCAAAGCGTTCATCACAGCTACCATTTGCTGACCAGCTAGAGGTGTACCGTTAATTTTGGCAGTTCCTAAAGCTGAAGGGCTAAAGGTATCTCCAGCTAATACGGTGTAGGTGCGGGGGTTGGCTTTGTAAAGTTGTTGTCGTATGGTCGCTACACGCGCTAGACCACCACGAGTTCCTCCTTCCACTGGAGTAATTTCGTAAATATCGTTAAGTTGCAGCAGGTTAATCTTAACGATTTCTGCAAGTGCAGGAGTAGCTAAAATTACTGCTACTAAGACCTGTATAACTACGCTGCATCCTTGAGAAATAAGTTTCATATTTAGCTTTAAGCATTCGTACTCTACGGAATTGATTGTACTAGGAACAGGCAATTCCTATTGTCTAGTTTTATGGCGTGCCGAACAGCTTATTAAACTTTTTCTGATTGCTCTTGGACTGCTTGTAGCTAAAGCTTCTTCAACTGTGCTGCTTAGGTAGGTTAAATTATTATTATTTGTGCAAACACGAATATATTTAACTAAATAAATCGTCAAGGAGGTCAATAAAGTACATGAATAAGATGGGATTGGTAGTTGCAGCAGTTGTTATCATGTCACCTTTGACCTTAGCTGTAAAAAATGTGCACGCTGTGGACGAGCAAGTAAAAGTAACTAAAAGTAATCAACCAGAACAGTCTGTGCAAAGAACTTTTATAAGCCTGATAAATGCTGTTGAACAAAATAACTACACTCAGTTTATATCTCAAGGAAATGCTGCTTTCAAAGAAGGTATTACAAAGCAAACATTTACACAAGTTAGTGGACAATTGGCTCCTCGTATCAAAAAAGGTTATTCGGCAGTTTTCTTGGGAAACCTAAAGCAGCAAGGGTATCAAGTTTATTTATGGAAACTGACGTTTAAAGATGGCAATGATGATGTCTTAGCTAGACTTAGCCTCAAAGATGGAAAAATAGGTGGATTTTGGCTGAATTAGGCGATCGCTCAAGAGGTCTAATTTTGACTCGTTTGTATTTTATTTTATAGCTACTTTCTTTTTCGCTCTTGTATTTCTTGCTGGCGCATGGGCATAGCGTCAATTTGCTCAAAAATTGCTGTAGCTGGGACTGGTGTGGTGTTATGGCTCTTAACACCGCCATCTTTGCCTACCAAAATAACGCGAAAATTATCTTTGTCAACTCCAAAGCGATCTCGCAAATTAACCACAGAAGATTCATTTATTAACTGTCCGTTGGCATAGCTTTTATCTGTTGCCAAAACCTGAACCAGAACTAAATCCCGGTCTGTAAAACCGTTTTGGTGCTGTTCAAATAACTGCATCTGTTGTTGGTAATCACGGTTATCAACAGACGGTGCAAAAACTAATAGCACACGGTTTTGCCATTGTTGGGAACTGAGGTTAAATGAAGACATTTTGATGGTTTGGGTTGAACCTTGGACACCAGCAATGCTGACTGGCGATAGAGCTATAGACGCAGTGAGGGTCAGGGCAATTAATACTGAGTTATTCACTTCGGGGGTTGAGATGAACTTTACATCATTTCAAAGTATCATTAGTTTCCCTACTCTGACTCTATCTGATGATTGAATAAGTGTAATGCCTACCCACAAGAGCGATATCTACGATCAGATCCGCTAACGCTTATTGTGGGCGAAGAGCGCATCAGATTCAAGCGATCGCGCAGCGTGTCGCAGAAAGGAAACTTGGCAGTGGGAAGCGATCGCCCATCTGTGCAAAATACAAGCGAGTGCCTGTTAAGGATAAGGAGAGGGGTTTTGGTCTTGCACCCCTTCTCGCGTCAGTGAATCGGTGTGTAGCAACGACCGTTCATAATTTACTAACGTTTACTAACAAACTGAAATTTTCTTGCTTCATATCGGAGAAGTCGGCTTCACCCGATCCACAAGCTGACACGGTGTGACTCACCGCCTTAGCCAGATTAACACTGGCGTTAAAATCTCTGTCGCACTCAAAAGAACAATGATCACACTTGAAAACACGCTCTTTAAGCAAGAGAAATTCTTTTTTTGTTCCGCAATTAGAGCAAGTTTTACTGCTGGGGTAAAACCTATCTACAACCAACAAGCCACTACCATAGAGTTTGGTTTTGTACTCCAACTGGCGGCGAAACTCATAAAACCCCATATCAACGATCACCTTAGATAGCTTCTTATTAGCCATAAGTCCAGACACGTTTAAATCCTCAATTACTATCACGCTGTGGTTCTTAGCTAGATAGGTAGTAAGTTTATGCAACGTATCTTTGCGGATGTTGGCTATACGCTGATGTAGTCTTGCAATCTTGATTTGAGCTTTTCTCCAGTTAGCTGAATCAATTTGTTTGTGGCGGTTTAACCACTGTAGTCTAGATAGTCTTGCTTGTAGCTTACGATAAGGTTTAGCCCCCTCAAAGACTTCTCCCGTTGAAAGGGTGGCGAGGGATTTAACACCAAGGTCAACACCTACAACGCCAACTGTTTTAACCGTATTACTTGGTTCTACCTCAATCTTGAATGAGATAAACCAACGGTCAGCACTGCGGCTAATGGTCACAGATTTGGGCTGAACCTGCGGTAAGTTCTCATAGGTTTTGAGAACACCTAATCGGGGAAGCTGAATCTTGCAAGTACCACAAATTTTGATTGTCCCGTCTAACTCAAATGAGTCACTTTTCCCTTTCTTTTTAAACTTGGGAACCCCAGACACTTTTTTCAAGCATCTATCCCAAGCTGTTCGCAGATTACGCAACGCATACTGCGGCGCACATTTCGACACTTCAAAGTACGGCGTTGCATAATAGAGGGATGAATTGAGGTCATCTACTGTGCAATGTCCATAC
>NZ_CAWUDJ010000055.1:0-35276 GCF_963920875.1 Anabaena sp. CCY 9910
ACTTGTGGCTTATTTTATGGTTCACAAGTTGGCTCATTTAATGATTCAAGTCACAGTAGGGGATATCACGACAATCCAAGTCTGCTGCATTGGGCGGAATGCAAAAATCTGGGTAAGAGCGATGGCGTAACCGCCCAGCTTCGCTGATCGCATGATTGCACTTGAGTCTGAGTAGTCGCAGACTGAGTATTTTTCTTCCCTCGTCGGAAATCCCAAGGCATCACGGGCTGTGATTGATTCCAAAAGCCTAACTTCTGTTGTTTGGCATTAGCCTCTGCTTGCAGAAATTGGTCTTTGGTGTTGGCGCATCCTTTGAGATACTGCCGATAAACCACAGCTTCTCCTTCTTGCACCATTGTCAGGTTCACCGAGCGATTGTTGACAAATATCTCAGCTACGAGCTTTTTGTATCTATCGCGCTCTATTTGCCGAACTTGCACAGTCTGATCCACTGGTAGCAATTGTACAAGGCTAGTTCTAGACTTCTGATCCCAAGGATTTTGTTTCATTTCTGGCGCGTCAATGCAAAGTAGACGAATGGTAATTGGCTGCCCTTGTTGATTGCGGACTCGTAGCGTATCTCCATCACCTACGCTTACTACTGTCGTACTGGGTAAGTTGCTTTGGGCTACAGCAGCTATTCCAGAGAGTAGCAGTAGAAATGCTGTAAGAATAGCTGTTTTGTTCATTTATCTGTATATAATTGTCTATCTATAGTATTAATAATAACTTTTATCTATGTATCAGCCTGTGATTTAGACCAGCGCTGAAAACTTAAAATACTCGCCACAATAGATAAAAATCTCACGAATTTATTTTTGAATCTGCATAACTCCGTCCTTAGCTTCTGATATCTCTATAAACATAAAATATATTTGCTTTGTATGCTGACTTTCACTCAAGTTAGACAAGGGCTAGAGGATATAGCTTCGTCAATTACCTGCAAATATGATATTTACTAATTTCTCAGGAGCTTGTATCATGACTCAAAAATTTGTCAAAACTTTTCTGGGGTCAAAAGAAACTGCTAAAGCGATCGCACAACGCACTCAAAGGTCTGTACCCGCATATAAGTCTTTTTTACAAAAAAATAATCTTACAGGGGAACCCCAATTTGAAGATTTGCCTTATTTAGATAAAAATTCATATATACTAGCTTATCCATTTTCCGAGCTATTAGCAGACGACAGTGAAGAAGCTTTTGAAATATTTCGGTCTTCTGGTTCTTCTGGTAATCCTTTTTATTGGCTAGGAATGAAGTCTGTCAGTCAGTCTTATCCTGCGGTCATGAAGACGTTTCTGGAATCTACATTTGCTATTCACCAAAAAAAAACGCTAGCAATCGTTGGTTTGAGCCTTAGCAGTTGGATGGGAGGAGAGCATTTATCTTGGGTGTTAAAAAATGTAGCGCTTAACACACCTTATCCTTTTGTGGTATTTTCGCCAGGGAAACAGTTAGAAGAGATTGTCCAAATGATCTCTCATATGGATTCCTTTGTAGAACAGATCATTGTGTTTATTGTACCATCAGCGATCGCTCATTTTCATCTGCAAGCTAAACAGTTAAATCAATCTTTACCTTGGGAAAAAATCAAGTATGTAGTTACGGGTGAACCGTTTCCTGAAAGCTTGCGAACTTCTCTCCAAAATAACGCCGAAGTAGAAGAAGCAACACCATTCATGTTTTCTATTTACGGTAGTTGTGATACAGGTAGTCTAGGGGTAGAATCTCTGGCAACAGTGACCCTGAGAAAATTACTTTATCGCCACCCCAATCTGGCTAATTCTTTGGGCATGAAAACACCAGTTCCGCACTTTTTTCATTTTATAGATAGAAACGCTTTTATAGAGACTGTAGATGGAAATCTTTGTATAACTCGTTGGCAAGGTATTCCATTAGTACGCTATATCCTCTTTGATCAAGTTGCTTTATATGGTTGGAAAGAATTAAAACAAGCTGTTCTTTCTTCTCAATTGCTGAACCTTCAAGATGAATCTCTAGTTAATATTCTGGCAAATACCAACGATGAATATCCCGATTTGATAGCTGTTACTGGTCGCTCTGACAAATGTTTGATTATTCAAGGGACTAATTTTACAGAATATATGCTGGATGCAGCAGTCAAATCTCCAGAACTTGGTCGTTACTTAACAGGTATGTACCATGCTCAGATTAGTCACAAAGAAGATAAACACTTTTTACAATTCGATTTAGAAACTCATCAAGATGTTAACGTCGATGAGACAACAAATATTTCTATTTATTATCATCTGGTGCAGATACTAGGACAAGTCCAGCCAGAATTTTTAGAGGATTGGAAAAGTGTTTATAGCCACTGGGATAACGATCCTCAAAATCGGATTTTGCAACTGAATTTTATTTCTTATCCAGGCATATCTCATCTGATGGAAAAGAATATCAAATATAGAAGTATTACTAATTGATGCTCTTAACAAGCACATTTTACCGATATTTACTAAAGCTTTACTATATAAGGGTTGTAAAATGTGCTTGTTTCATCTTTTGCAAGAGCGTGTGATCGCCTCCGTGGGAGGCTCACATCTTGTACCAAGAAAAATTGAAGCAAATTTATTACTCAGTAAAAAAGCGAAAACTTAGATTTAGCGATAAAAGCCTATAAGAGTAAGGTATTTTTATCGCGCATCTTTTTACTTTATCTGGGGTTATATGTAGAGATGCAAGATTTGGCACTCCCCGAATTTCTAATTCGGGGATTTTTGCTTCACGGGGATTCCAATGAATTTACCCACCCTGCGGGAACGCTACGCGAACACCAAGCATCGTAAATCCGCATCGATAGTAATCGCTCTTTTCGTAAAATTTTTGCTAATCAGGATTTTACTGTTGCTTCTTCCAACTTTTCGCCCACGGAAAAATAGTGAATGCAACTATACTCAGTAAACCCAAAACTGGATTTGTTTCTGGTACAGTTTGTGTTTGAATAGTTACAGTAACATTTTGATCAAGTGCATCACCTGAACTATTGATATATTCCAAAGCATCCTGATCATTAAGTGCATAACCTCGCAAGAAAAGCGCACTCCAACGGGCTACAATTTCAATTGATTTATCCTGAGATAAAGTTGGATTATTTGAATCTAATCTAGCACCAACAGGATTATTAACATTGGTAATACCATAATGGTTAACTCCATTAATAGTAATTAGTACTTTAGGAGGCTCTTGAACTAAATTGTAACTTTCTTGCGCTAGTTCTATAGGTATTAATCCATCTAAATTTCCGTGTAATAAAGCTATAGGAATCCCTTGATTTTCAATGGGAATAAATTGACCTGTTCCTACATTTATACTTGTGCCGAAAAATGCTGCTGCTCGTAATTCTTGAGGAATTTGAAATTGTCCTTCACATACTGGGTAAATACAGGAATTATCTATCGCAGTTAGACCAACTGAACCGCCAAAAGAATGACCCAATAATACTAAATTATTTGTATCAATAGTACCTGTGAGCGGTGAATTGGGATTTGAGTTCTCCGCCACTATAAAATTTAAAACATCATTAATTTGTGATGCCTCTGGTAACAGTCCAGTAAATCCAAAAGCTGGTAGAGTACGAATTCTTCTCGGAACAACTACTGTAAATCCATAACTCGCTACAATGCTAGCATATTGAGAATATTGTAATGTCTCAACACGAGAGCCAGGCAAAAATAAGGCAATAGGATACTTTTGTTGGCTAATAGTAGAATTAGCAACATGAGGAAAGTAGATGTCTGCTGAATCCCCATTAGTTGTAACAATTGTTTGATAATTATTTACTGTTGGAAATAAAGGAGATGGACTAAAACCACCTGCCAATGCTGCTTCTCCATTTGGTATATATAATAATGTACTTCCTGCTAGTAGTAAAAAGTATTTATTCATAACTCAAAAAATAAATTAAAATTTTAGTGATTTTACTTAAAAAATTCACTCTAGTCAAGTATTAATAATGTAAGATTGTTAGTCTAGTTTTACTCAATTAATTAGTATTGAATTACTCACCCCTACTTCGTTGAAGTAGGGGAATTTTTCATTAGCATCTAAGGTAATTTGTGCAGTTGGGGCATCGACTGTTGGGTTAGGTGATGTCAGACAGACTATACCTGCAATCACTGTTTGAGCCTAGAATCCCCCGAATTTAGCGTTCACTCAAGCGTCTCATAGAGAAGCCGATTCGAGGGAGTATGTCAAGAATCATCTGTAAAAAAGGTAGTATTTATTTTCAATTTGCGTTCTTGCCGCTATTTACGACATCTTCAGGCTTGATAAACTTTAACGTCATGCGATCGCTCTCACCAATGGCAATAAAACGTTGCCGATCCTTTTCCCCTTGCCTCAAGGTTGGAGGTAATGCCCAAACACCACCAGGATAATCTTTAGTATCTTGAGGGTTGGCATTAATTTCTGACTTGCCTACCAATTTGAAACCTGCTTTCTCCACCGCCGCAATTACGCCATCTTCTGACATATAGCCAGTTTTTATACTCTCTTGGAGCGAAATACTTGGTTTGGCACGATGTTCTTCCACTCCTAGAATACCTCCTGCCTTAAGTGCTTTATACGCTGCTGCGTAAACCTGCTCGGCATAGCCTGCACTTACCCAGTTATGAATATTGCGGAAAGTAACAACCATATCTACAGAGTTATCTGGAGCTAAAGTTAGTTCCTGTGGCGGATTAATCAGGGCAACTTTCACCTTGCCAAAAACTTCTTTGTTAGCTTCTAACTTCTGCTGAAAAGCTGTAGCTAACTTTTGCTGGAAAACTACTGTTGGTATTTTACTGTCGTTTGGGGCGAAGTTCGTCACGATTAGTTGTCCTTTGACTGCCAGATATGGAGCTAATATCTCGGTATACCAACCACTTCCCGGCCATAATTCAACTACTGTCATGTCGGGTTGTAAACCAAAGAATGACAAAGTTTGTGCTGGGTGACGATACTTGTCTCTTTGCCGATTTTCCTCAGAGCGATGAGAGCTTGACAGTATGCTTTGGAGTGTTGTTGTGCCATCCAAATTGGCAGGCTTTCTGCTTTGGTTTGCTAGAACATTCGGGACGAAGGCAGATGACAATACTAATAAAGCTAGAGTTAGAGCTTTGAACAACCCAAGGCGGTACATATGCTTTTTCATCATATTTTTCTCCTTCGGGCTTTAGCATAAGGCGAATTTGAGCCAAAATGCTGAGAAGTTTCTTTAAGCCAGGTTTAACCTTGGTACGGCTAAGATTGTGCTTCCTGCTAACTAACCCAGTAATATGAATCTATTGCAGAACGCTAGAATTATCATTTCGGCAGCCGGCTTCATCAGCACTGTTAGTTGGCTCATGCACTTGAATTTCCTGTATTTTTGAGTTCCTTCGCTAATCCTCAATAATTACACTAATTAAATTAGGATGGTACGCTTGAAAAAATGAAACCTTGCCTGAGTAGAGTATTAAATATTGGATGTAGTGTTCATAAGCATTCACGCCCACAAAATTAAACATAAGTTACTAATTCTTCATTCCCGACACCAACACCCGCACCCGCTCATCCTCATAAATATTTGGTTTGGCGTTAACTTGCGTACCACTCACTTTAAAATATTTAATCATTGTGTAGCTCCTTTTCCCTGACGATCAACAATAAGCTTGGCCGCTTACAGTAATTTGATAACTTTATTCAGGGAATAGGAAGGAAGTTTGTGAGATTAGCCACCAATAAATATCTACCTGTGATTGCTACAAAACTAGCGATTATAGCTTCAATAGCCTTTTTACAGTTACCAGCTAAAGCAGTTACATTGGTAACTGAGCGTGCATCACTGAAGGCTAATGACCAAATTGATTGGTTGAGCTTGGGTAAAGTCTTTAACCCCTTTGCTCCCAACCGGGCAGATTTTCTGTCTAATTCATTTAGGGCTACATCTGGTGGTGGGTTAGGACTTAGAGTAAACATTCCATTTGTTGCGGGTGTTACTCCTCCATTTGTGTTTCAAACCGCTTTCCCACCTCAAGGTATTCCCACAAATTTTGCCAACGGCGATTTAATTTTGTTGACTGGTTTACAGCCAGGTACGTTTCCCGCTCTTGGCAACCCAGGCCCTTTGAGTATTACCTTTGAACAACCTGTTTTTGGTGCAGGAACTCAGGTATCTGTTGACGATACTTCAGAATTTACCTTATTCATTTCCGCTTTTGATCAAACAAATAAATTACTAGATACTTTTTCAATACAAGGTACTTCCTCATTAGCACTGGATAATTCAGCACAATTTATTGGCGTTCGTAGCAACATAGCCAATATCTCACGACTCGTTTTTAACAGTTCTGAACCGAACCGTGCTTTTGGGATTAATAGGGTAAGTATTGTTGCTGCCGTTCCTGAACCATTTTATACCTTAGCTATATTAGTTTTTGGCGTTTCCGGTATTATTCTCAAACAAAAGCAACACTCCTGAAAATTATTACTCATCTCAAAATTTTCATAATAACAAGGCACGTACCTGTTATACCAATTCGCAATTCGCAATTAAAAAACTTAGATGCAGCAAGGTTTTCAAGGTTTACATCTGTATCAGATTTTTCGTGAACTGGTATTAGTAGGAGTTTCAGAAGATTGATTGTAATGGAAGTGCGATCGCTTTACTCCATATTCCACTATTCCTTGAGTTGCATTTGAACTTTAGCTTAATTCTTACAGTAGAAGAATAAGTAAATTGAAAATGCCTATACTGCAATTACCAAGCAATAAATTGATAAGCTTCTAGTCAAAACCTACTAGGAGCTTTTTCATTTCTCTCAAGCGGAATATTTCACCATAAATAGTCATAGTTCCTTCTTAAGGTGATTAATAATTATTTCTGTTGGGAGATTGGATGTTTATGGTTAAACTGTTAAGTTTATTAGTGTCAATAAAAACTTTTTATTAATTAAACCATTAATTTATCTCTCGCAACCAATCCCATCCCTATCCCTGTCAAACCCATGCGGATCTGGCTGATTCACCCTAAATCTGCGGTAAGGAACATCACGGCAATCTAAATCTGACAAGTTCGGCGGAATGCAAAAATCCGGGTAAGAAGGGTCGCACTGTTGTTGCTGCGATCGCGTAGTGTTAGGCTGAATATTCTTTTTCCCTCGCCGGAAATCCCAAGGCATCATCGGCTGCGATTGGTTCCAAAAGCCCACCTTCTGTTGTTTGGCAATAGCCTCAGCTTGCAGAAATTGGTCTTTGGTACTGTCACATCCTTTGAGATACTGGCGATAAACAACAGCTTGCCCTTCTTGCACCATTGTCAGGTTCACTGAGCGGTTGCTTACAAATACCTCAGCTACGAGCCTTTTGTATCTATCGCGCTCTATTTGCCGAACTTGCACAGTCTGACCCACTGGTAGCAATTGTACAAGGCGAGTTCTGGACTGTTGGCCCCAAGGATTCTGTTTCATTTCCGGCGCATCAATGCAGCCAAGGCGAATGGTTCCGCTTTGCCCCTGCTGATTGCGGACTCGGAGTGTATCTCCATCACCAACGCTTACCACTGTCATACTCGGTAAGCTGGGCTGTGCTACAGTCGGTATTCCAGAGAGCAGCAGTAGAAATGCTGTAATGATGGCTGCTTTATTCATTTGTTTATGTATAATGAGCTAAGTTTTTGTATCGAGCGTAACTTACACCTGTATCTCAGGCTGTGATTTGGATCAGTAGCTGGGGTATGCTTGAATTATTTTTGTGGTTAGTAACTTTTCCTTGATCTTCGAGAGGAAACTTTTACAGATCAAGATTGCTGTTTATGGAATGTAAATATCATTAATACCCTATTGGTAAAAATTTAGAAGTATTAGTAATTAAATCTTTTCCTATTCTTGCTCCAACTCCTTCGGGTATTCCATTGATGAGAAAACAGGATAATTGTAAAGTGTAAGTATCCTCTTCCATTTTTATTAAAGGCATATCTACATACTGCTGATATACTTTATACAAATGGCTGTAATCAGGAGAGGGGTTATTTATTAGAGATATTTCTGACTTAAAGATTTCTACTTCTTTACCTTCACGTCCCCAGGTTGGCTTTGAAACAAAAGGATAACTAATGTGGGAATCTTCCATAAAAGTAGGAAGAAAATGACTATAACCATTTTGACTATTTTTCAGAGAATTATCTAATTCTAGTTCTGTAATCAAAGCCATCAAAGCTTTATTCTGAATGATAAACGAACTTAAAGGATTGATTAAAGCTACTTTTTTATCATAAACCAAGGGTTCCAAGTAATCCCAAAGGCTCACACCCAAATTAGGATCTTTATCCTCTACCATCCATTCTGTAGGATATAAGCGATAAATAATATCCACTTTTCTATCTATATCGTCATAAACATATTGCTCATCCATTGTAATTTTTTCTATAGGGCAATAGGCAGATTTGTATTGGCACAAAGACCGTAAATATTCTACAGTGCCGATATCTTCATCGGCTTGAGATAAGGCAGAAAAAATAATATGACAATCTTGAGGAGACTTATTAAGATATTCTGCTGCTAACTCAATGTATTTATTTAACTGCTCTTGTAGTATTAGTTCGCTTTTCTGATTAGGGTCTGTCTTACCAAAATGATTGGCAACTATCCCATTTATTTTGAATGTCTCTGCAATAAATGTAGCCACTTCTGCATTACATTCTAGTAAGTAAACTTTATCATTATTTATAGCAAAATCACATCTAGCAATAAAAGGAGGCTGTATACTCGATTTAATTAGACGTAATGTCTCAGCAGGATAATCAAAATTTAGTAGTGTATCAGTATCTAAAGACCTCATTATATTTGCTGCTTGAAGTAAGATTGGCCAAACGTTAGCAGCAGCTTGTTTAACTTTTTCGATTATTTGTGGGGAAACTGTTAGCACATCATAGCAGGCATATCCATCGGCATCATACCAACTAAAGATGTCTTTATATTGTTCGTAAAACTGTTTTCTCGTAAGATTCATGAGCTAGAGCCTCCAGAACGGAAACTACCAAAACCACTTACTCTAGTCCCTGGACTACTACGATAGTGTTCGCTAACACGGGTTCCGTCTCTACGGGTGTAAGAACCAACATAAACCGATCGGCTTCTAAATCCGCTATAACTTGAAGGATAACTATAAGGTTCATCATCACTACTAGAATAATTAGATGATGCTACTTCAGATTCTTCTGTAGTAGATTCTTGATTATCATTGTCTGCTAATATTTCATTACTGGGTGTAGTAATATTTAATGCAATACTATCTGTACAAGAACTTTCAAAGCTTAAATTATCTTTTTTACACTTCTCTATTTGGTCTATTGCATCACTAATATTACGGTAGTTTTTGCGATATTCAACAATTTGCGATTCTGCTTTTGTAGCTGCAATACTTCCAGGAGATAAGTTAGATAATAAACTAATGGCTAATTGCCATTGCAATTTAGCATTAATCAAGTCTGGTAAAGTATAAGGCGAATTAGCCGTCAGTTGTGCCGCTTTTTGTGCTATTTCAATGGCTGATTTTAAATTTTGGAAAGATTTTTCTTCTTCTGCAATAACTTTAGCAACATCAGAATAGTTACGTTGGCAAGCAGCTAAACCTTTTTTTACTACATCGGAAACATTAGTATTAGCAGGAATCTGGTTCAACAAATTAATAGCTTTTTCCCATTTATCTTTTGCTTCTTGCCAAGACTCTGAACGGTAATATTGACCTTTAACAACTGCTGCCGCTTCTTGATCTAATTTTAGAGCTTCTGCCAAATTTGCTGATGCTGATTCCTCTATTTTCAATTTTGACTCTAATTCAATTGAAAAAAGGCGTAATTGAGCTAGTTTCTTTTCTGCTTCTTGATAGGGTAGTCCTGGTAAGTTAGGAATTTTTTCTAAAGTAGCAATTATTTGTTTAACTTTAGCATCATTAATCCTCAAAGCATCCAAATCTAAGCTATTAATATTGCTTGTTGTTACTAAATTCTGGGCTTGAGCTAACGCTTCCTGCTGTCCTGAATATCCCTGTGCAATAGCACCTATTTTACTTATACCTACCCAACCTAAAAATGAAGCGATCGCAATGAATAACCAAGTTTTTATCCGCTTGTTCATTATCTATAACTTTGTTTGTCCAAAATTGTTCTAGGTTAAATAACATCCAAAAATCGCTCATCTAGCATGATGGCTCTACACTTTGCATTAGGCAATGAGGTAAAGCTTCTACAATAGGCGATTACTCGAACTTTATTTAAGTATTATTTATGTATCTAGTGTAACTAGCATTTATCCCTCAGCCTGTGATCTAGATCAGTGGCGAATAATATAGATAAGTAAAATATGCAACTAATCCTTGTCTTTAATCTCTAACTGATAAATCCTCATCGACGGGTGTTCATTCATCATCCGCCAGTAATAATACTCGGTAGGCAGAGGCGACACCCTAGCATCACAACAATACAGAAACACTGGTTCATCCCGACGCATTGCTTTCTTAACCATTTGCTCCAAGCTGGGTTTTAGTTCATCGCCGTTATACCAGATGATATGCGACTTGCCGAAATACCCCACATTGAGCAAACTTGCAAACAGCCATTCCATTATCGACTGAATCTGCTGTTGCTCAAGCCCACTACTGGTTTGCCCATAACTTTCAATCGTCGTTTGCGCTGGTTTGGGTTTGAGGAAATTCAATAACTTCATAGCGATCACAAATTTAACTACTTCTATAATTCCCATTTAATAAGGAGCAATGAACTGTAAGTTGCGATCGCCAAAGCGTGGACAGAACGGCATCGTCCAGCTAATTAAATAGAGTGACATTTCTGCTCAGTGTGCTATAAGTGTACAGTTCAATTCGCTAACGGCAGATATCCGCTCAACTAACTCAAGGATCACAAAATAAAATGTATCATCGATATTTGAAGCTGATTGCATTTCCTACATTACTCACCTCAAGTTTGCTTCTTGTAGGACTCAAGCAAGATACCGCAGAGATAACTAACATACAGCTAAATGAACAGTCCGTACTGGCTATTAACTGGGTACAGCAGTCGGGAGAGTATCAAGCACTGACTTACCAAGCATTTAACATCGCCAAAATTGTCTTTGACCAAGCCAAAGCCAAAAGGGTAAAGCAACCAGCAGTGATTGTTGATATTGATGAAACAGTTCTTGACAATAGTGCTTACCAAGGTGGTCTAATTGGGACTAATAGCGGTTTTGAAACATCAACCTGGAATAAATGGGTTGCAGCCGCCAAAGCTAAGGCTATCCCTGGTGCAGTTAAGTTTGTAAATTACGTTAATAGCAATGGTGGTACAGTCTTCTTTATCTCTAACCGAGACAGAAGCAGCCAAAAGGTTAGCAAAAATAATGACTTAGAGATAGCAACCATCAATAATTTGAAATCAGTCGGGTTCAAAGGTGTCAATCCTAAAACCGTATTACTCAAAGGTGAGTTTACCAAAATCATTGATGGCAAAGAGAACACTTCAAAGCAATGGCGGCGGGAAGCTATAGAAACTGCTAAAGCTGACGGCAAAAAATATACTGTAATTGCTTTAATCGGTGACAATCTCAACGATTTTGATGAGAAGGTTGGTGTCACTAATCAGGAACGGCGTAAATCTGTAGAAAAATACTCAAACTATTATGGAATTTTTGACTCTATTCCTAATAATAAAACTATAGAGCCTGCTTACATTGCATTGCCGAATCCTATGTATGGTAACTGGGAAACTGGAATGTATAATCCTCAAGCTTTCAAAAAGCAAAGCCCCTTTGAACTGAGTCCATCCGAAAAGGCTCAACAGCGCAAGGATTCGTTAGTTCGCTGGCTATCTGGCAAATAATATATAAAATTTTTGTTTTCTGTTACCGATATCCTTGAGTTTTCAAACTTTCTTCAAGAAAATTATTCAATCAATTTGAAGTTGTTCGGGTCTCTCTATTTGAAGCTCTAATGTATTATTTTGCTTCAAAGGTTGAACTCCGACAACTTTTACTACTTTGCCCACTAAGCCATAAGGTGGTGGAGCGTTGGCAACTTGGTTTAGCAAATTAGGAGCTATAACTAAAGAGTAGGCTTGATTTTCTTGAGTAAATAAAGTAAAAATTAATTTACCATCTTCACTCTTGTACTGCTTGATTTGCCCAGTAATTAGAGAGTTATTTTGAGAATCAGAATAAACTTTAGCAGGCTCAGTTGTTGATGATCTAGATATTAGCTGTACTAGATGTATTAATATAGGTGAAAAGACAATTAATGAAAAACAAACAACACTTAATAATAAACCTTTAGGTAGCGATGTCCACTTTTTTCGTACCGTTAATGCTCTAATAACTTCTGTTGCTGTTTGATAACGGTCTTGACATCGAAAAGCAATCATTTTATCAAGAATCTTAGCTAAATTATCGCTAACATTACAATATCTTCTCCAATCCCAAGTATTATTATTTGTGTCAAAAAGGACATCATCACCTCTACTACCTGGAAATACACCTGTTAGTAGTCTAATTGCAGTTACACCTAATGCGTAGATGTCACTACACTGATAAACTTGACCTCGCAACTGTTCTATAGGTGTATAACCTGATGTAATAACCACTGTACCCGTGTAATTATTTGCACTAGATTCTAAGCTTATATTTTTAGAAACTCCGAAATCAATTAAAACAAAAGTACCATCTTCCCTTTTAATAATATTTTCCGGTTTAATATCCCTATGTATCACTCCTTTTTCATGAATAAATTGTATTATTTCCAACATTTTTTTCAGAAAATTTTTAACTTCTTCTTCTGAAAATTGCTTGTTTTCTAATATTTCCTGGCGTAAATTATTACCATCAATAAATTCCTGTATTAAATAGTAATATTGGTTCTCTTGAAAAAAAGCTAATAGATTAGGTATATTAGGATGTTTTCCTAATTTATTTAACTGCCTTGCCTCTCTTTCAAACAATTCTAAAAATTCTTTTCTTTTATTTGTTCCTGGTTGATTTGGAAATAATTGCTTAATTACACAACGTTCATCTAACTTGTTTATATCAACAGCTTCAAAAGTACGCCCAAATCCACCTTCACCTAAAAAACGAATAGGCACATATCTACCATTTAAAACTAGAGATGAGCCGCACTTAATACAAAAACTAGTATCAGAAAGATTCTCATGCCCACAATTAGGATTTAAACATAACCTAAATGTTTTATTAGCTGCGGATGTTTTAATATTTTCTAAATTTAACTTAGTAGCTGCTTGAGACATTAGAATCTGGGTTTTTTGAAAGCTACCAAGTGATTTATTTTGAGACAATATTTGTATTTGCTCTAATTGTTGCTTTATTCGTTCAGCATTAAGTTTTTCTTGTTCGGCTTCATGTTGGGCTAATTGCCTGAGTTCTGCCTCTTGAAGCAATTTAGCTTCTGCAAGTTCAGCAGCAGCACGATTGTTTTGGGCTTCTTGGCGAAGTGCTTCTAATTGTTTTTTTAAAGCTTCTGTTTCTTCAAGTGGATCTGGGGGAGGAATAAATGCCCCCGCATTAAAATCTATGTCATTCCCGAAAGTTTGGTGAAACCAAATGGCTAAATTCCAAGAAATTTGAAGAGTATCTAATGCAGTTTGATGATCACCTTGATCTGCATGAATTGCTTGATTTCCATTCCTACGAATTTGTTCAAAAAGCCGATAAACATCATTAGGAATACAGCCATCTTGCTTTAAGCGTCTGAGTAAGCGGTACTGGTCTTCATCATTTTTTACATAAATTCCTAATTTTGCCGCTACTAACTGAGCAAGTAGTTCTCCAAAACGTCGCAGTTTCGTTAGACAAGCAAGAGGATCATCTTTGAAATATCTCTCGGCTGATGTAGCGAGTTCAACCAAGTAAACTTCGTGGGTTACAAGAAAATTAAAATTAGGCGAGTAAATCATAGATAAATCTTTAATTTAGCAAAACTAATTGATCTGCTTGAGTTACTTTAATTAGCCAAGAAGCATCTGTAAGCTGTCTCGCTGGAGAATTTACTTGAATTTTACGATTATTGAGTTCAATAACATTAGTAATGCCAGGAATTTGATTAATAATTTCTCTTGTTAATTCAATATTATATATTTTTTTGTCTGATTCACTAATCAGATTTAACCACACCACGTTTGCATTAATTGCTTTCCATCCATTAATTCTCCCAATAACTCCATCAAAATTAGTATTTTTAGATATAAGATCAGGTTGTGAAGTTCGGCAAAATAAAGGAACAGGATTTTTTTGGAAGTCAGAACAAGACAGCACTTGTTCTGTTCTTCTTACGATTTGTAAAAAAGCGCTATAATCAGGTTCTTTATCTGCACCATAATTAGCTTTTTCTTTTATTTCTTTTGGAGCATTTAACAACAATTTTTTTATTGTATTACGGTCTTCCTGTTCAAGATTAGGTGATAAATAAACCCCAGAACTAGGAATATTGCGGCTTTGGTGAATAATTCTAATTTCTGGATCTTTAGGATTTACTGTATCACCAATTGCACCAGCACCTATATCTACCTTCCCACTCTTGACCATCTCTCTAATTGTAGAGCCTCGATGCCCCATATTAATTGTTAAAGTTTTACCAAATAAATCATATACAGGCATATAAAAACTAGATGCTGAGTTAAATCCACCCAAAGCAACAGTAGTTTTTGGTTTTAAACCATTAAGTGAATATATAGGGCTGTCTGATCGCACATAAATACCAGATTGGTAATAGGGTGGTCTATCTGGAAACATTCTAGCGGCATATTCATATTTGTTATCTTTAGCTACCACAGATAGCATAGGAGATAAAGTGAAAGCTATGTCCCATTTTTTCTGGACTATAATATTTTTAGCTTCTTGATAAGAAAGGTCTTCATTACCATCGATACGAACATCAATAGGTTTTTTTAAAATAAAATCTATGAAACTGTTGGGTCTAAGCTCGTCTTGTAAATACTTAACGAGCGGTTGCTGGTATTTAGCTCCGCCTAAAGTTCCAATAATAATAGAACCTTGATTTAACTTTGGTTTCTGTAAGTAATTTAAAAAACTAACACTTACGGCTCCCGTTACAGCTATTCCTAATATTGAAATACCGAATATAGCCCTATTATTTTTCATACTTTTACCTAATTTACTTAGCTATTTCTTCAAAAGTAGATTCAATTAAATCATCAATTTACCGTTCGCAACCGATTCCATCCCTATCCCTGTCAAACCCATGCGGATCTGGCTGATTCACCCTAAATCTGCGGTAAGGAACATCACGGCAATCTAAATCTGACAAGTTCGGCGGAATGCAAAAATCCGGGTAAGAAGGGTCGCACTGTTGTTGCTGCGATCGCGTAGTGTTAGGCTGAATATTCTTTTTCCCTCGTCTGAAATCCCACGGCATCACAGGCTGCGATTGGTTCCAAAAGCCCAACTTCTGTTGTTTGGCATCAGCCTCAGCTTGGAGGAATTGGTCTTTGGTGTTGGCACATCCTTTGAGATACTGCCTGTAAACCACAGCCTGCCCCTCTTGCACCATTGTCAGATTTACAGAGCGGTTATTTACAAATACCTCAGCTACCAGTCTTTTGTACTTGTCACGTTCTATTTGACGAACTTGCACAGATTGACCCACTGGCAAAAGTTGACCAAGACGAGTTCTAGACTGCTGACCCCAAGGATTTTGTTTCATTTCCGGTGCGTCAATGCAGCCCAGGCGAATGGTTACGGGTTTCCCTTGCTGATTGCGAACTCTTAGTGTATCTCCATCACCTATGCTCACGACTGTCATATTCGGTAAGCTGGTCTGTGCTATTGTTGGCACTCCAGAGAACAGCACTAGAAATGCTGTGATAATAGCTGTTTTATTCATTGCCTATGTAGATGGGGCTTTTTAATTGTATCAAGAATAACTTGTATTCATCCGTCAGCTTGTGATCTGGATCAGTAATAGTTGAACTTAATAGCCTAATTAGTATGATTCTGGCGTTTAATGAGCTTTGGCTTAGGAATCGGTCTAGGTGTCGGGGTCGTATTCTCAGGAATCTTGTAATTAGCAACAGCATCAGCGATCGCCTGTATTTGCTGTTCGGTCAAACACTCAGGACAACCAACCATTGTCTGTAACAGTGCGGGTACACCTTGGAATACTGGTGCTGAACAATTATTAACTCCTAACCATTTAGCTATCGGGAACACTACAGGAGCGTAAACGCAAGTATTGGGTAGGTTAGGCACTACAGAATTTATCCATTGGGCAAACATCTTTTGATGATAAGCACTTTGAGATGTTGGGCTGTTAGATATTTCTACCCAATTACTACCTTCTCGACGTTTCCACTTGTCGTTGTATGCCGTAAAAGAACCCTTCCAAGTCTTGATTTCTAGTAAAAAAATTCCTCTTGTACCGATAATCAAGTGGTCTATCTCAGTTAAACCACCTGAGTTATTAGTAGGTATTAGAGCATTATTGAACATCACCCAAGTATCAGGGAAACATTTGAAGATTGCAGATACGCCCCACTCACCCATGCTGCCTTTAAATTGGTTTTTGGCTTGCTTAAACTCATAAACAAATGAAGCTAACCCACCTAATGTAGTATCACCTAAAGCTTGGTGAATTTCCTGATGTTTAGCAGTTTTTTTAGCAATTATTTTCTCTTGAAAAGTAGCTTTTAAGGTTGGTGATTGTTGCAGAGTTTTCATAATAAATTGATAATCTTACAGCTTCTCTGAATTAATAAACAAGTCGCATAATTTTGTAATTTGTAACATTCAATTAAAAAATTGGAATTAGTTTGAAGATTAAAGAGTTTTATTGCCACGAGGTTTAAACCCAATCTAAGTCTTCTAAAGCTTGGGCAACCTGTGGGCGTAACTGCCATTGCCATTCTCGTTGAGAATTATTTTTGCTATCTTCCAAATTCTTCCAGTATCCAGAAGCTAATACCTGTGACCAGAACGGTTTACCGTTGTCTTCGCGTTCAGGTGGCAAGTAGCCTAAATGATTTGCAAGCAGTTCTCCGATCCTGGCGTATTGCAGATTTGGACCATTATAATTTTCATACCCAGCCGCCTGCGCTAACTCTGTAGCAGTAATGGTTTGTGCAGGGGCATTGTAGTGAGCCTTAAGCATCAACTTATGGCCATCAGTCATTTGACTTCTAATAGCCATGAAAGCTTGTTTGTAATGATTCACTAACGGAAAATCAATAGCTAGAACCTCTTGGATAACATAGTTTTTAAAGGCATTGATGTCGGTAAAGTATCGAAAACCAAAGTTATTTGCAGCTTCTTCTGTTTGTTTATCTGCATCAATTATTAAGGCAATTGGTTGACTTTTACCCTCTTGTAAGCCGTTAGTCCATGCTAAATCCAAGACGGCGATCGCTCTTCCAGTAGAATCGATCAGTTCATACATCAAATCACCGATTGGTAATCCTTGCTCTTGCACCCAGTCATTGCATTCTTCTAAAACCTGCTCTTCACCTAGTGGTGCAATATCAGTGGTAATTTCGATGACTTCTTTTTCTGAAATGGAATCTGTCGCTTTTGGTTCTGGAATATCGCCAACGAGCAAGCTGTTCAAAAATTTATTGGCAGCTTGAGCTAAGAGTTCACGACGCGCAGCTAAAAATTCGTGGTAGTTTTCCATTTGCCACAAACTACGATCCATTGGTATCCAGTGGGTGGCGATCGCTCCTGGTTGGGTTTGCTCAAACGCCTCAAAATACTCCGAAGGGTGGCGGTTTGAGATTTTGAGATTAGTTTGTTGGGTTAAAAAGGTCAGGTTAGCGATCGCGTTAACTTCAGATTTTAGATGGCCAGCTTTTTTAAGTAGAGATTTCGGAAAAATATGGTGAACTTCTAGGCTGTTATTCTTCCCCAGAAGATGCTTAGATAGTTCAATCCCACTATCCCAATCTTTTGCTTGATGTACGCGAGTGAGCATATACACCAATGGGTAAAATCTTGCTCCCATCCCCCATCCTTGGAAATCAATAGCTTTAATTTCCAAATCACCACGATTTTGTCTTAAGTTAGCAATTAGCTGGTCAAGGGAATTATCCCCAGATTGCAATACGTGCAAATCTTGCGTTAGTACACTTTCAGTAGAGCCTGCATATCTACCCCACAGTAATGTATGCACATACCAATACAATAATTTGTCGCGTTCTTTATGATCTTTGAACTGTCCACCACGTTCAACAAGATAACGCACCATTACGGGAAAGGCATAAATACCACCAAGTACCCGATTATGATCTAGCCCCAAACGGCTAGAAATAAGATTCAGTAGAGTATCAATCGCTTTCTCTGCTTTGTGTAGACCATTTTGAAATGTAGCGGTATCAACATCCTTAAGCGCAGAAAACATCGCTTCTCCGGTAATAACTGCATTAATACAGCGAAGTAGCCACTCTAAACGAAAATCAAAACCTGCCTTATTCCATTTTTCTAAACGTGCTTTGAGTTCGGTACGAGCATCAGGCCATTGGGCGCAAATCTTGGCTAATGCTAAATCACCTTTGGATAACTTAGTTCCGCCACTATTAACGGTATTGAATATCTCAACAACAATATCAACTGTTTTGTCTTCTCCAGTAACTTCTTCAATATGTAGATTGATATTTTTAATGCCCTCAAGCTGGTTTAGGCGATTTATATAAGTAGGTAACTGAGCGTTAATTTCTGGAATTTTTAGTAAATGCTGAATAAAAAGCCCCACGCCCTTCTGCATCAGTTCAGTAACATTTACCCATAATGGGTTATCTTTCATTTTGACAGGAGCGTAAAATTCAAATATTTCTTCTTCTAAGTTAAAATATAAGCCTGTGAAAGCTTGAGCATTTCCTTCAAAAAACTGAGGTGGTCTACCTCGCACAATACCATAATAGGATGTGATACGTTGTTGTCCATCAAGCAGTAGTTTAACTGTACCAGCAGAAAGTTTCCCATCTCCACGAGCATGGTCAACTGCTTGCTCTGTTTTTGTTTCCCATACTAATAAACTACCAACAGGATGTTTACGATAGAGTGAGTTCATCAATCCACGTACTTGCTCCCGATTCCATACATAACCTCTTTGAAACTCCGGTAAGGCAATACTGCCCATATCAATCTGGTCAAGGATAGTAGTAATATTCATAATGTATCTCTATCTCTTATGAAGCAAATGCCAGTGCAAAAACACTAAGTAAAAATGTATTAAATGTTAATTTTTACTTAGTATAGTAATTCCTTACAAAAAAATATAACCATTTTTAATTATTACTAACTTCTTTAGAAATAATAGTAATCCCTTTATCTTCTAGAAGTAACTGTAATGCTTTTTGATTATTACCATGATTTACTAAATCAAGAAAATTTTTTGTTGTTACTTCTCGCATTTTAGTTCTATACCATCCTGAGATACCCAAGACAACCATCCCAATACCTAAGAAGGTATCATCGAGGCTTCCAATCACTGGTAATATATCTGGGATAATATCTAGAGGGGATAGTAAATAAATTATTCCTAAACTAGTGTTGATTAAACCCATTATGTATCCTTCTATATTTTTAGGATCGAAAGTTGCCCAAGTTAAACAGTAAGCACAAAGAAAGATGAATAACCTAAAAACTATATCTATATAACTTAATGTGCTGTTCACTACATTGGTGATAAGGTTATCTCCTTTCCAGAACTCCCACCATTGTTTGCTAGCAATTACAACCTCTGGCTTACCATAAAATAGATCATGAACCCATTTATTGTGATCTATTAAAAACCCAATAAATCCTGAGAAGAAATAAATAGAAGATAAAGCAAACAAAAAAACTACTAAAGCTTTACATCCATCATATTTTTTAAAATAAAAGAGAGTTATGGGAAACCCCGGTAGTTTCTTTAGCTCAATTTGAGGATCAATTGGTGCAGAATGATTACTTGATGATTGAGATGTCATATGTTTCTATAACTGTGACTAAAGCAATTAAGCTTGAGTAATCTGACTTCTTAATATACGTAAGGAGCAAGGCTAGTAATGACTTTCTTTCTTAATTCACAAATGGGCAGCTATTCCTGCTGTGTAATCTTGTAATTGGTAGCATTCGGCTGACAAATGACATTCAGATTTTTCAACACAGGGTCTTGTTTTAAGTTTTCCCTTAATAGAGGTTTATCTAACAGCTTGCTAGTAAATCGAATCTTGGCACAAGATTTAACACCAATACGGCTGGCCTCAATCCAGTAGCCAATATCAGGCGGACTGGCGATAATCTTGGGTGATTCAATAATCCCAGCGATCGCATATATCCCTGCCTGATCCCAGATTTCCCAATTAGCACCCCATCACCAGCCGCCATTTCCTTGGCATAGCGTGTGGCAAGCCAAGGCATCTGCAAGGGAGACGCGGATGCCATCGATAATGCGGTAATACTTGGGGTTGCCTCGAAATAGCCAGTAGGTCAAAACGATGAGTTGTAATATCCATAATTTGTTATTTAGATAATTTGATAATGTTCATGCTGCCTGAGCAAAAAATTTCTTAAAACCAAACATACTGAACAGCCAATGATACCACTCATCATGAGTAATAAAGATTCTCAAAGCAGATTCTAAATCAACATCTAAATCTCTATTTTGAATGTCAATAATTGTTTGATAGGCCAAATCCAAAGCAATTCTGTCCTGCTTTGCGAATAATTTAAACTTTCCATTAGGGGAATTATTCAGTTGAGTTATTCTTTCTTTCCCCACTTTACCCTTGATTTCAGTTAAACGCTCATCTCGGAATAGACCAAAGCGGTCATGAGGATGCAAACTTACTAACTCATTGAAATTAGTGATTCTGCTAGTGAAAGATATGGTACTTGGGTCAATTTGCAGAAATCCCATTACATAGTTTTTGTTATCAGTTTCAACTACAATATGTTCTGGTAAAACTCGTTTTCCCAAACGATACTGAGTTAGCCTTATGGGTTTTAGATGATTTATAGCTTCAGCAATAGTCTTTAATTTACCAATATCATCATAATCAGATATAATGGGGATATTACAATACTTTTGCTCAAGTTCAGCCTTTTTTTGAGTCAAGTAATCAGTAATATTATTTGAAGAATCTAATTCAAGTTTAGGAACTTGAGGGAGAAGCTGCTGACACAATTTTGTTAAGTCAACAGATCCTGGTTCTTGTATTGCTTGCACTAGCTTGACAAATGCTTCGGTCAGTTTTTGCTGCTGCTGCTCTACAATGCGTAGCTGTTGTTGGAGTTGTTCTTTACTATCTAATTTGTGCAGATTTTCTTTGACAGATGGTAGAGGAATTTGACGAATTCTGTAGTTGTAATAGTCTGCTGCTCGGTTCAATACCGCTCGAATTGGCATTTGTCCGAGAATATCTTCTAAATCGTCACAGGTAAATAATAATTCTAGAGGAACATTTACATCCTGAAGCTTCACCTGAAGAATTGCTTTAAGTTCTGTTTCTTCTGGCTGACGTAGATAAATTTGGAACTGGGAGACTCGACCAATTATAGAGTTATCAAAGCTAGATTGAAAGTGTTCCCATCGGTCAGGAAACATATTGAGAATAATTAAACTATTGGGTACATGAGTAAAAATTTCCTTGATGGCTTCCCCAAAATTCAATAAAATTTCTCGGTTATGAGATAATCCAAGCCCTTCTAGCTGATCAAAAATGATGATTAAAGGCTCATCCAAAATAGATAATTTTGCTAAAACTGAAATTGCTTCCAGCGAAAATGCTTCTTGGCTGAGGTCTTCTCCCCAATTTGGTAAACCAACTAATTCTGCATCTTCCGCAGATAAAATATTGGCAGCTAACCAACGGGTGGCTATATCTTTTCGTCGCGGGTCAGTATAACTGCAATACTTCACAATTCCTTTGAGAATGGAGAGCGCAAAACCCCCAGAAGAATAATGACTCACCCACCACTCACTGATCCGTTTCTCAATGTGCTGCCAGTATTCACGCTTGCGCCCAGTTCCTTCTGCGCCCAGAGCATCTAGGTTTTTATCTTCTAACGCTTTGATAATTTCTTGGTCTTTTTGAGATGTAACTCGGAAACTGAGAATCTTATGAAAACTATTGATAATTAAATAGTCTAACTGTGTAGAAGAACCAACCGACTGTATTAAGGACTCTAAAATCCGGCTGTATATGTGATACAGCACTGCTTTGGGATGATTGGGCTGACGGATAAACAACAACCGATTATTAAATAATCGTTCCTTGGCCAATCTCATCATTAAATGGGTTTTACCCGTTCCTGGCTCTCCAATGACTACAGCCCCTTTACTCTGACGATTGGAATCTAGTTTGATATCCGTCAAAACAGACTCAAGAGTGAGATATTCTTGGCGATATGTAGCAAAATAATCAGAGTGAGTCTGAAACGGAGTATCAACTCTACTTCCACTAAACGGGTTGGGCTTTTGCTTTAATTGCTCGATTATCACCTGGCGATAAAGTTGATAGGTGAACTGTGCATCATATCGCGCAGCATGAGCCATATCCCGAACAAAATAGCGTTTGTCCACCTGCAAATTCAAATGCTTGCTCAGATACTCTAGTGAGTAGCTTTCTATTTGTGTCCAAACACTTTTTGCTCTCTCGCAAGTACAATCAAACTCTAGTTTGGGGAAAAGCAAACCAACTCTGCGAAAACTGGACTGAAGTATCTTGATGTCATGTTCTGCATAGTGGCAAACTATTGTTTTACCTTGAACAATAGTCAAGAAATCTGACAGCAGAGTTTTGAGACTTTTGAGGTTAGGCAGATTCTTGTTGTGATGGGGATAATCACTAGAAAACCCTTCATAAATCAACTGACCTCGACTATCCACAATCGCCAATTCACTTAATTCTGGTTTACCCTCGGTATCGACAACAACAAAGTCCATATAACCCTGACTACGAGCAAGCTATAGCAAAATTAACATAAGTAGTTAGAAATTGTGTATAATTTTTTGCAATCAAACAAGTAGAGCTAAACCAATATTAGGGCAAAACTAGCAAGTTGCTCCCACTCAATGAGAACTACAAGTATTGCTCTACAATATCGGATTTTGCCCAATGGCAAATTTCAGGTACTCAGCGAAAACTGAACTGAGCTTGATGAGAGTAATTAAAAATTTTATCTAAATAAACTAAGTTAAGTAATATCCTCAGTCTCATAATACTTAAGTGTAAATTAAAACAGAAAAGACTTATAAGCGTCTAACTGAGATGCTCATAAGTATTAAAAGTAAGTATCGATATTTACTATTTAATTTCTACTTGCAATTTTTAGTATTGATTAGGGCTAACAATGGCGGAAACCGTGAACCATTCACCCGGTTCTATAGTCAGATGTCGCAGTCGGCAATGGGTAGTAATACCTTCAGAAAATCAGGATGTGGTGCGATTACGTCCACTTTCGGGTAACGAGGATGAAATAACGGGAATTTATCAAAGGCTTTTAGAAGAACAGCTAGAGCATATTGAGCCAGCAACGTTTCCTCTACCCCAAGCTACGAGCGTAAAAGACCATGAAGCAGCACTTTTGCTCATGGATGCTGCACGTCTTTTACTCCGTAGCGGTGCTGGCCCATTTCGCTGTTTAGGACGTTTATCCTTGCGTCCTCGTCCTTATCAGTTAGTTCCTTTATTGATGGCACTGAAGCTAGAGAAACTGAGACTATTGATAGCTGATGATGTTGGCATCGGTAAAACTATTGAAGCTGGATTAATTGCGCGTGAACTTCTGGATCGGGGAGAAGTAAAACGCTTGGCTGTGCTGTGTCCTCCTCACCTATGTGATCAGTGGCAGCAAGAATTACGCGAAAAGTTTCATATTGACGCGGTGGTAGTACGTTCTGGCACTGCCTCCAAATTGGAGCGAGATGTACCCGACTCTTCTCATATATTTAGTTACTATCGTCATCTAATTGTTAGCTTAGATTACGCCAAGTCAGATCGCCGTCGAGCCAGTTTTATTACCCACTGCCCTGATTTAGTAATCGTAGATGAGGCTCATACTTGCGCTCGTCCCAATAATAAAATTACATCTCAACAGCAGCGTCACCAGTTAATTCAGGAAATCGCCAAGAAACAAGACCAGCATTTACTATTGCTGACTGCAACTCCTCACAGTGGAATTGAAGAATCTTTCCTTTCGCTACTGGGATTACTTCAGCCAGATTTTGAGAATTTTACTCTAGACCGCTTAACAGACAAGCAACGAGATAAACTAGCCAATCATTTTGTTCAGCGTCGAAGGGCAGATGTTAAATTGTGGCTGGGAAATGAAACGCCCTTCCCCCAAAGAGATTCTGTAGAACAATCTTACAAGTTATCGAAAGAATACAAAGATTTATTTGAACAGGTCTACAGCTTTGCTCGTGGACTGGTAAAAACAACTACAGCAGACATGAGCCATGCCCAACGTAGGGGAAGATATTGGTCAGCTTTGGCGTTGATTCGTTGCGTCATGTCTTCTCCAGCCGCCGCGATAGCTACCTTAAATCGCCAAGTCAGTAAATCAGGCGATCGCCCACTGGCTGAGTTAGACGAATACTTGATGAGTTCTTACGTTCATGATCCGACAGAACAAGAGCAAGCAGTTGACGCATCACCAACTGTGGTCATGGAACAAGGGCAAGAAAGTTATCAAGATGCAGACAGGCGCAAGTTAAAAGCTTTTGTCCAACTGGCAGAAAAATTGCAGGGTAGCAAAGACCAGAAGCTTCAATCCTCAATTGCCACAGTGACATCAATGCTACAAGAGGAAACTAATCCTATTATCTGGTGTCGTTATATCGCCACGGCAAATTATGTAGCTGAGGCTTTAAGACAAAAATTAGAGAAAAAGGGGAGTCAAATTCGGGTAATTGCCATCACTGGCGAACTATCAGAGGATGAGCGAGAAATCCGCTTAGAAGAGTTAAAGTCTTATCCTCAAAGAGTTCTGGTGGCTACAGACTGTTTGAGTGAAGGGGTAAACCTACAATCACATTTTAACGCGGCAATTCACTACGATTTACCTTGGAATCCCAACCGACTTGAACAACGGGAAGGACGAATTGACCGCTATGGTCAAACTGCTTTACAAGTGAAATGCTGTTTGATCTATGGTGAAGATAACCCTGTGGATGGTGCAGTATTACAAGTGCTGATTCGCAAAGCTGTACAAATCCACAAGTCTTTGGGCGTTACTGTTCCTGTACCAATGGAAAGTAGTACAGTTGCAGAAGCTGTATTTAAGTCTTTGTTTGAACAGGCTACTGAAGCCATACAGTTATCTCTATTTGAGTTTCAAGAAGAATCTGCTGTTGATAAAGTTCATAAGAGTTGGGACAACGCCGTAGAACGGGAAAAAATCAACCGTACTCGTTTTGCTCAACGTGCTATCAAGCCTGAACAAGTCGAACAGGAATTAATCGACTCTGACCAGATTTTAGGCAATGAGGAAGATGTAGAACGGTTTGTGAAATCAGCGTGTGATCGCCTGTCATGTTCCCTGATCAAGAAAAAGCAAGGATGGTTACTTCCACAACCCCCCGATTTCCTGAAGTCAACGTTAGGCGATAAGTCCCGTTTACTCACATTTACGACCCCAGCACCAGAAAATGCGGAATATGCGGGACGCAATCATCCTTTAGTTGAAGGGTTAGCCCGTTACATCTTAGAAGAAGCTCTTTCCCCTACTCAAGACCCAATAGCTGCACGATGTGGTCTAACTACAACTGATGTTGTACAAAAACGTACAACTCTATTGTTGGTTAGGTTACGGCATTTATTGAACAGTCCTAAACAGCAAAGCTTGTTGGCAGAAGAATGTGCTGTCATTGGTTTTACTGGTTCTCCGTCTAGTCCTACTTGGTTGTCACAACAAGAAGCAACATCATTACTGCAACAAGCCAAACCAGTGGGCGATGTACCACCCGCTATTAAACAAATGGAAATTACGGATTTACTTGGCAGGTTGGAGGAACTACAGCCAAGCTTAGAAAATTTCGCTAACCAAAGAACGCAAGAACTTTTACAAAGCCATCGACGAGTAAGAGACATTACCAAAGAAGGTCGAATCCGTGTTACGCCCCAATTGCCAATGGACATTCTTGGTGTTTATATCCTCAAACCCGGACGCAATTAAGCGCAACTAAGCATTACTACACACAATTATTTTTATTTCTCCAACTATGAAAACTTCTCTGACTGCCATTCAAATAGAAGGAAATTTACTCGCTCCTGACATGACCGCCCAATTACTGGAGAGTGGTTTTAAAGGACAAGCCGCAGAAGATTTTGGTTTGGCTAAAACTGACAAATTAGCCGATGAAATTGCTAACGCCTGGGGAGATGCCAAAGCTTACTGGGCAGCATTCCAAAGGGCTTTGGAAAGATTAGAGAGCGAGGATTCAGGCACAAGTATTACCCGTGAAATGTGGACAGTACCCCTACTGCGAAGTCTTGGTTATACTCCCGTGTATACTGCCAAAGCCGAACTCGTTGATGGGCAAACTTACGCTATTTCCCATCGTGCAGATGTCGGAGACAATAAGCCACCCATTCATATTGTGGGTTGTCGCTTAGAAATTGATAAACGTCCTCCCAGTGGCACACCCAGGTTATCACCACACGCACTGGTGCAGGAATATCTTAACAAGACCGAACATCTGTGGGCGATCGCTACTAATGGTTTTCGTTGGCGGTTACTGCGTGATTCTTCCTTGATGACTCGTCTTACTTATATCGAATTTGACTTAGAACAAATTCTTAAAGGTGAAAATTTTGCTGAGTTTGGTTTATTTTACCGCTTATTTCATCGCTCTCGCTTGCCTGAAGGTATGGATGATGCGGATAAGTGTTTGTTGGAATATTATCACCAAGAAGCAAGGCAACAGGGTGGACGGGTACGCGATCGCTTACGGGATGGGGTAGAAAAAGCCTTAATTCAGCTAGGGAATGGTTTTCTACAACATCCTGCAAATGAACATTTACGGCAGAAGTTTGCAGATGGCAGTCTGAAGGATATTGATTATTACCGTCAATTGTTGCGGTTGATTTATCGCCTACTGTTTTTGATGGTGGCAGAATCCCGCAATTTATTATTAATTGGGGATGATTTAGAGAAAGCACGAATCTACCGAGAATATTACAGTATTGAGCGATTACGAGAGTTAGCCGAAAGACCACATTGGCGACGGGAAGGTTTTCAAGATTTGTGGCAGGGTTTACGGGTTACTTTCCTGCTGTTTGATGAAAACTGGCGCGGAGAAGTATTAGGGTTATCTCCATTAAATGGTGATTTATTTGGTTCTACAACTCTGCCTGCTTTAGATGATTGTGCAATTGATAACTACGATTTATTGGTAGCACTCCGCCATCTATCCTTATATCAAGACAAAGCACAACTGCGGCGAGTTAACTATGAGTACCTGGATGTTGAAGAATTAGGTAGCGTGTATGAAAGTTTACTTGATTTCCATCCGCAAGTAGTACCGAAAGGGGGAATATATCAATTCGCGTTAGTGTTTGGTAGCGATCGCAAAACAACTGGCTCTTACTATACACCGCCGCAATTAGTACACCAGTTAATTAAAACAGCATTAGAACCTGTCATTGAAGATAAATTGGCTCAAGCTCGTAGTCAAACCTCCACCCCATCAAATCCAGACGAACTAAAACGTAATTTAGAGCAAGGTTTACTTAGTCTCAAAATTTGCGATCCTGCTTGTGGTTCAGGACATTTTCTCTTAGCAGCAGCACGTCGTGTTGGTAAAGAATTAGCTAAAGTACGCACTGGGGAAGCAGAACCAGGAAGTGAACCTTTAAAATTAGCGGTTAGGGATGTAATTCAAAATTGCATTTATGGGGTGGATTTAAACCCGTTAGCAGTAGATTTATGCAAGGTAGCTTTATGGATTGAAGGTTTCCCTGGTAAGTTACCACTTAGTTTCTTAGACCACAGAATTAAATGTGGTAATTCCCTGGTAGGAGTGTTAGATATTAATTGCCTGGAGGAAGGAATACCTGATGAAGCTTATAAGGCTGTGACTGGTGATGATAAGCAATTAGCAACACAGCTTAAAAAGCGAAATAAGAAAGAACGGGAAAACAAAGGGCAACTATCAATTTATGAAAACTTAGAAACTAAGCGGACACACTATGCAGAGAGCCTCAGAGAATTAGGAAATATTGCTGAATTATCACCACAACAAGTTAGAGAAAAACAAGCACGATATCAGCAAAGCCGTAAAGACTCAGAATGGTTGGAGGATTATTCAGCTTGTAATTTATGGACTGGGGCATTTTTTATGCCATTGCTCATAGAAAATTTAGACTTATTACCAAGCACAGAAACTTTAACTCAACTTTTACGTGGTAATTTACCAAACCAAAGAATATTAGATACAGCAAATAAACTAGCCGAAGAAAAATACTTTTTTCACTGGTGTATAGAGTTTCCTGAAGTATTTGAACAAGGAGGTTTTGATTGTGTATTAGGAAATCCCCCTTGGGAAAGAATTAAGTTACAAGAGAGAGAATTTTTTACTTCTCGTAGTGCTAATATTGCTGACGCGCAAAATAAAGCAACAAGAGATAAGCTAATTAAAGAACTAAAAAAGACGAATCCTGAATTAGCACAAGCTTTTGAATATGCTAAACATGATGCTGAAGCACAGAGTAAGTTTATTCGAGAGGCAGGAAGATTTCCCTTAACAGCAGTCGGAGATATTAATACTTATTCTGTATTTGCAGAAACCACAAGAAAATTAATTTCTATTAATGGAAGAGTTGGGATAATCGTCCCTACAGGTATCGCAACTGACGACACTTGTAAACAATTTTTTAGCGATTTGATCCAAAAACAAAATTTATCAAAACTATATGATTTTGAAAATCGAGACTATTTGTTTACAGATATATACTATCGAGTCAGATTTTGCCTTCTTGTTCTTAGCGGATATTGCACTGAAAAAACTAGTTTTGCATTTCTTTTAACTCAAGTTAAACAATTAGAAAATCAAAAACGAATTTTTAACTTATCTCCAGAAGATATTAAATTGATTAACCCTAATACTTTAACTTGCCCTATTTTTAGGACTAATCAAGATGCAGAATTAACTAAAAAAATATATCAAAATGTACCAGTTTTAGAAAATGAGAAAATAGGAATTAACCCTTGGAACATTTCCTTTACAAGAATGTTTGATATGGCAAATGATAGCGGTTTATTCAAAAATTACCCAGAAAAAGACTTAGTACCGCTTTATGAAGCAAAAATGTTTCATCAATTTGATCATCGATTTGGCTATTATACTCAAGAAATGGTAGAGCGTGAACAAAATAGTTTTAAAGCAATTCCTAACCCCACGATAGAGCAAAAGCGAGATCCAAATTACACATTAAACGCGCGTTATTGGGTAAATAGAAGTGAAGTAGAAAATAAACTAGCAGGAAAATGGAATAAACAATGGTTACTAGGATGGAGAGATATTACTAGCGCAACTAATGAAATTACGGTAATTGCTTCTTTATTACCTATTTGTGCCTGTGGCGATACTGTACTCCTAATGATACCAAAGGTTGATAACAATAAACTAATTTCATGCTTGATGGCTAATTTAAACACTATAATTTTTGATTTTGTAGCACGTCAAAAAGTTGGAGGTAATCATCTTAAGTTTTTTACAATGCGGCAACTCCCAATCCTCTCTCCAGAAACATACACTGAAACAAACATACAATTTATCAGCACACGCGTACTCGAATTAGTCTACACCGCCTGGGATATGCAACCCTTTGCCAAAGATATGGGATACGACGGCGAACCCTTCATTTGGAATCCCAACAGACGCGCATTATTAAGAGCAGAATTAGACGCATATTACGCCAAACTCTACGGACTAACCCGTGATGAACTGCGATATATTCTCGACCCTGCTGATGTTTACGGTGAAGACTTCCCCAGCGAAACATTCCGCGTTTTAAAGAACAACGAAATTAAACAGTTTGGTGAATACCGCACACAAAGATTAGTTTTGGAAGCTTGGAACAAAATGTTTGGATAATTCGTAGTTTTGTCAAAAAATAAATAAAAATTACGAATAATGAATTAAAACTATGTGGACATTATCAGTTACTGACACTTTTCTAAATGAATTATTAAATCTACCTCAAAGTACAAGTAAGAAAGTTACTAAAGCTATCAAGATTTTAGAGCAAGACCCAATCTCTGCTAAAGGAGATGCCAAAAAACTCAAGGGTCATCAAAACAATACTTATCGTATACGCGTAGGAGACTATCGCATATTTTATAGCTTTGGTCAAGGCTGGGTAAAACTTCTGAGTGTGCGTAAACGAGATGAACGTACTTATGAAACCGAAATTCCTCACTTTCAGATACCCACAGAAACACCTCAAGAAAATTTAGAAGTACAGCAAAATAAGGAAGAAGAAACTGTTAGTCAACAAAAATCTGTATTGACATCTTCACCTTCTAATTCCTCTGCATATTCTCAAATCACCACGGCTTTACCCATTGAACTTACTGCATCATTGCTGCAACAGTGGCAAATTCCTCAACAATACTGGGCAGATATCCTCAAAGTAGATAACTCAGAAGCAATTTTAGAATTACCAATCCCAGATAAACTGATTAGCCGAATACTGGATAGCTTGTATCCTCGCCCCATTGAAGAAATAGAGAAACAGCCACAGTATATTCTTCAAGGAACTGAAGACTTAGATCGGTTCTTCACAGGTGACTTAAGTGCTTTTCTCCTCAAGCTAGATCCTGAACAAGAAAAACTGCGTGATTTCGGTGGCAGTGGCCCTATTCTCGTTAAGGGTGGCCCAGGGACAGGTAAATCTACCCTCGCTCTTTATCGAGTGCAAAAGTTATTACAGGAAGGATACGACTCAATTGTATTCACCACTTACACCAACGCCCTCGTTACTTACTCCCAACAACTTCTAGAACAACTATTGGGACAATCTCCTCAAAATCTAGGTGTAGAAGTCGTTACAGTTGATTCTTTGATTTATGACTACTACATGAAAAACCATGACAAACCTGTATTTGCTAAACAGCAACAGTGTTTAGGGTGTTTACAATCAGCCCTTAGCTCTACAGAAATTCCTGCCAGTAACGTTTTTGATCAGCGAGTACGACGACAAGCTTTGGAAAATTTAGGGATTTCTTATCTACTTCAAGAAATTCAGACTGTAATTCAAGCTTGGGGCATCACCACCTTGGAAGAATACCAAAGTTTAGATCGTCGCGGTAGAGGAGTAGCTTTAAAAGTCAGCATCCGAGAAGCAATCTGGGCAGTTTACCAAAATTGGCGATCGCTCATGACAAGCAAAGGATATACCACCACAGAAGAAATGCGCTTACAAGCGTTAGGAGAAATTCATCAACTTACCCAAAAACCCTACCAAGCAATCATCATTGATGAAGCTCAAGACTTATCGCCTGTATCTTTACGCTTTCTGTTTGCATTAGTACCTAATTTTTCTGGAGTTTACTTAACGGCTGATGCCTCCCAATCACTGTATCAACGGGGCTTCAGTTGGAAACAAATTCATTCCGACTTGAAAGTGGCTGGAAGAACTCTTGTTCTTAAACGTAATTATCGTAATACTGAGCAAATTATTACTGCCTGTACTCATATTCTTGAAGGTACGGAAGCAGGCGATTCTGAATGCTTATATCAAGAAGCATCAAGGCATCAAGGAGATTTACCATCTCTATTGCTAGTTGATGATATTGAGCAAGAAATCCGAGCTATTAAAGAGTTTTTCATTACAGCAGCAAAGAAATTCCGCTTTCCTCTCCACGGTAGTGCTGTACTGTGTCCCAGCAATCAATCAGGAAAATTCTACGCTGAAAAGCTTACCAAATTGGGACTTAAATCTAAATTTGTTTCAGGTAGAGAAATCGACTTAAAAGCACCTTATATAAAAGTTTTAACTCTACATTCTGCTAAAGGTTTAGAGTTTCCTGCTGTTGTGGTCGTTGGATTAAAAGCAGGACAATTACCTCACATAAATCTTCAGATACCTATAGATGAATCAAATATTGTTATTAATGAGCAAAAACGTTTATTTTATGTCGCCTGCTCTCGTGCTATGCGTGCTTTGATGGTCTGCGGCTCTGTTATTTCTCCTTCTGAATTTGTGAAAAACCTAACTAATACCCATTGGGAAATTATTTAAATTAGATACATAAACTATAAATTAACAATTAATTATTATGAAATTGCCTGTAAAATTGCAAGAACTGATAGAACAACCAGAAGCTTTTATTTCAACTATTAGTGACATTATATGTCAAGGAAAAGCCATAGTTGACTGTACCAATGTTGAAACAGTTCCCCATGAAAAACTTGATTTAGTTTTTAGTAAAATTCCTAAAGATTGGGATTTTTTACAACTGGGTGAGGTTTTTGACCCTGTTACATTTACAGATAGCTTTGCTAACCAAGTTTCACATTACATCGACCAACGTCTAGGACGCACTCAACCCCAGTCCTCAATTACGAACGCTGAATTAGCCAATACCAGCAATCTTGATATTTTCAACTTCCGCAATGAAGTAATAGGCGATTACCGTCGCTATATAGAAAGCTTCCTGAAAATCCGCGATCGCCAAGTCAAAGAATTTGTAGACGCAGAATTAGACAAGGGGCAACTTTGGACTGACCCCCTAGTACAACTCAACCCCAGTTATAGAGAAGGTGCAACAGTCAAGGAATTAGTACACCAGCAAACCCTGCACCCAGATTCTGAAAACTACTTCTGCAAACCAGACGGCACACCTTTTATTTTTCATTACCACCAAAAGCAAGCATTTGAAACCGCAAAATGCCAAGAACCTTACGTTGTTACCACAGGCACGGGTTCTGGTAAAAGCATGACTTACGTTGTGCCTATTTTTGATGATTTACTGCGTCATCCTGATATTTCAGGAGTCAGGGCAATATTGGTTTATCCCATGAATGCCCTAATTAACTCACAAAAAGAAGAACTCGACAAATTTTTACGCCAAGTTTCTCATACTCACATCCGCGTCGAACAATACACTGGGCAAGAAAGTTTAACTAGGAAAACAGAAATTCAAAATAATCCACCCCATATTCTGCTGACCAATTACGTGATGCTAGAACTAATGCTCTCGCGCACTCACGAAAATAAATTAGTAGAGTCTCCCAATTTAAAATTCCTGGTGCTGGATGAATTACATACCTACCGGGGGCGACAAGGTGCAGACGTTGCTATCTTAATTCGCAAACTTCGCCAACGCAGCAAAAGTAATGACGAATTACTCTGCATTGGGACAAGTGCCACTATGTCAACGGTCGGTTCTCGTCAACAACGCCGTCAGGTAGTGGCAGATGTTGCTAGTAAATTATTTGGTGTAGAAATCCAACCCAACAATGTCATTGATGAAACCCTAGAACGTTCTATTGGGCGTAGTGAACCTACTCTGGAAGAACTGCGGCAAATAATTTTGACGGGTTTACCCAGCGAAGAAGAACAAACACTCACAGAATTTAAAAATCATCCCCTAAGCTACTGGATTGAGATGAACTTCGGTTTGGAGGAAAAAGAAGGGCATCTCGTGCGTCGCCAACCCATTAGTTTAGAAACAGGTGCAACCAAACTTGCCGAACAGACCCAAATTCCACAAGAAACTTGTTTAACAGTTTTAAAACAGATGTTTCTCTGGGGCAGCAAAACCAAGGGACTAGCATTTCGTCTGCATCAGTTCATCTCTCAAGGGGGAAGCGTTTACGCCACTATCGAAAATCGAGATAAACGCTATTTCACCCTGGAAGGACAATATACAACCACAGGCGATCGCTTACTTTATCCCCTAGTGTTTTGTCGGGAATGCGGACATGACTATTATGTAGTGCGCTACGATGCCGATAAGCACATTATTTTACCCCAATTACCAACAGCATTGGATATTAGCCCTGACGATGCAGATATTGCAGAAGGCTATCTGACTCTAGATGAACCTGGGCTATGGGATACTGGTGATGAAGATAGACTTCCTGACTCTTGGTTCAGTGAAACTAAAAAGAAAGGACGGGTTGCTAAAAAAGACTTTGCGCGGTTTATCCCTCGCAAACTAAAAGTTTTACCCAATGGTAAAGTTACATCTTCGCTCTTGTCAGGAACTACTTGTTGGTTTATTCCCAAACCCTTTCTTACCTGTCTCAACTGCGGTGTACTCCACGATAAAAAGCGCAACGAATTTACCAAACTCTCTCGCCTTAGCAGTGAAGGACGTAGTACCGCCACCACTCTACTTTGTCTTTCCACTACCAGCCGCCTCAAGCAAGTTTTTACAGGGGAGAAAGCCAAAGCTGCAAAAATTCTCAGCTTTACCGATAATCGTCAAGATGCGTCTTTACAAGCCGGACATTTCAATGATTTTGTCCAAACCAGTTTCTTACGGGCTGCTCTTTTAGGGGCAATCCAAGCTAAAGAACAACTTACTCACACTGAATTGGCCAGCGTAGTCGTTCAGTACATGGGAATTACTCAAAACGACTATGCCAGAGAATGTTCTGAATATGGTAGTGGTAAACGACGCAATGAAGAAGCCTTTCGTAAACTGATTGAATATCGGCTTTATGAGGACTTACGCCGGGGATGGCGTATTGTCCAACCCAATCTGGAACAGTGCGGACTTTTGGTAATTGAATATGATGGATTGCTGGAAGCTTGTACTGATCATAAACTGTGGCAAAAACACCGTCACCCAGTTTTACTGCAAGCCAGCCCTCAAGAACGTTTTACTGTTACCCAAGCATTACTAAACCAACTGCGGCGAGAATTGGCTATTGATGCCAAACTATTGCAACCAGACCAAAAAGACTCACTCAAAAGCCAGGTGATTCAAGCCATTAAAGAACCTTGGGTCTTTGATGAGAACGAATATTTGTATTTAGCAACTTGGGCAACAGTTAATAGCGGTACGGAGAGAGCAAAAGTCAAGCTTACTACTCAAAGTAGAATCGGACGATTTTTGCGATCGCCAAAAACATGGTCATTCCGCAGTGAACCCTTAACCGATGTAGAGTTTAACAGTTTAATTACCACTTTAATTAGTGCTTTATGTGATGCTGGCTATTTACTGCAACAAAAATCTGAGGTACAGCTACGCATTGACTCCTTACTATGGAAGGTAAGCAATCTTAAAGAAATTCGGCGTTGCTGAATAAGGGGATGAATTGATTTAGCTAGGTACAATTTGAT
>NZ_CAWUDJ010000056.1:0-34585 GCF_963920875.1 Anabaena sp. CCY 9910
TACACCCTTACACCCTTACACCCTTACACCCTTACACCCTTACACCCTTACACCCGGTCTCAACAGAAAATCTGGGTGCGTAAGTCCTAATCTTTTCACAATAGTTTTACATAAAGTACAAGAAAGTGGGTGTCGATAATCACAATCAAGCGGTTATTATGAATGTATTATACGCACCCTAATAAACAGGAGAGTTACGCAAGTGGCTCTCCTTATTTCTTTTTAGTTAGATCCCAGACTTCTTTAAGAAGTTGGGGATCTAGCTATGCTAAAAAGTATATATACATACAGACAAGAAAGACTAAGATAAAATGAAGAATTTGGTTTTTTAAGTGCCAAAATTATAAGATAGTTATAGTGACTGGGGATACAGAAAATTTATTTATAGTCCTGTCTACTGTATATTCCAGGGTACCTGAGTACAGCTTAATATATTGCAAAATATCTGGCTCAGATCGTATCAAAGTCTTACATATTAAGTTATTTGTAGCGAGTACAAAAATTCTGAACCCCTCGTCTAAAAATACTAGTACCCTGCACACAAAATACTAGTACCTATATCCCAAGAGAATTTTCAAGTTTATTTAAATTCCGGTTTGTAGCGGTTGAGTACAAGCTTAATTAATCCAATAAATCCAATCGGCATTTAATGTACTGTCTGCTTTGGAGCAATCTGATATAAGCAGAAAAATAGCACACGGCTCTTTTAACCAGATAGTACTGATGCAACAGTCCTTAGACGGTATCGAGAATCCACCTGATTCGACACATACATCCTTGGTGAAAAATCTACTCTCTGGCGTTTTTCTAGAGCCATTGTTGAGTGATTTTTTGATTATTTTTGAACGCGACCCGGCGGCGCGTAATTGGCTGGAGGTAATATTCTGTTACCCCGGACTGCACGCGATTTGTTTGCACCGTTTTGCCCATTGGTTGCACCGTCGTGGAGTAATTTTCTTCCCACGCTTAATTTCTCACTTGGCTAGGTTTCTCACAGGAATTGAGATTCACCCAGGTGCAGTGATTGGTAAAGGTGTGTTTATCGACCACGGGATGGGCGTTGTCATTGGTGAAACGGCGATTGTGGGAGATTATGCCCTAATTTATCAAGGGGTGACTCTGGGCGGTACTGGGAAGGAAAGTGGTAAGCGTCATCCCACGGTTGGGGATCATGTGGTTGTGGGTTCGGGGGCGAAGGTGTTGGGGAATATTCAAATTGGCGATCGCGTGCGGATTGGCGCTGGTTCGGTTGTGTTGCGTGATGTTCCTCATGATTGCACAGTTGTGGGCATTCCTGGGCGGATTATCACCCACAAGCCCAAGACTGATCTCTCTCCCCTGGAACATGGGAAGTTACCTGATGTGGAAGCAGATGTGATTCGTTCTTTGCTATCGCGCATCGAACAACTAGAGCAAAAACTGCAAACCCTGACAAATCAGCCGAAGGAACCAGAACTGTTGACGAAAGATAAGTAATTATGTTACCACCTTGTAGTTCTCAAGTGTTGCAGATACCGTTGTGCGATCGCTGGCAGATTTATCACCGATTGCAAGAGTTGATGATTCCCTGTTCCTGTCATGCCGATGGTTCGTTACGGGTGCAAATAAATAGTTGGCTGACTGCAATTTTAGTCCGCAGTACTGTGATGCAATTTCTAGCTCCTCGTCAAGAATTAATAGACTGGCTAGAGCGTTGCTGGCATTGCAACCATGATTAGCAAAAGTCATATATTTTTTCATCTATTCTCAAATATTTAATCAATCGAGTCTCAGGACTAAATTATGATGCAACGATGATTTTCATGAATATACATCAATTAATTGTCCTGAAACCATTGATTATAAAAAAATGCAGTTCACCAAAAACTACAGCTTCATGATTTCCATAATTTCCTTCATTAGCTATTTGAATATATGATGCTCACCACTGACAGTAAAGATATAGAATTACTCAATTTTTTATATAATGAACTTGAGCTTTCTGAGAAAGATATGGCTTTGGCGTTGAAACACCGGGAGTTTGATAATGGGCCTCTACCCATGCTCCTCTGGCAATATGGGCTAGTCAACTTAGAGCAGCTAGAGCAAATTTTAGATTGGTTATATAACGAAATTTAGATATATTTTCTTCTAGAAAGTAATATAGTTATCAACTTTAAATGATATTTGATAGTATTTATCTATAAATATAAAGTGCCGAAAATATTTTCCATACTTTAGGAAATATTTTAGGTTATTTTGCATATTTGCTAACATCTATGAAACTTGATTATTGATTATGAAGATTCGCGTATCTTTTCCAAAATTATTCTTAAATGATACATAAATTTAGTTCTCTGTCATACAGATATATTGTTATTGTTTAGCTAATATTTAGAAATCATGAAGATGAATTATTAAAGACGAGAGTTCATAGCATTTGCCATTCTTCCTGCAAGGTGAAAAACAGGGATTTATCACTACTAGTGATTACAGAAGGAAACTCTCAACCTAAAAAGAATATTAAGAAAATTCCTAAGAGGGACGCTTGAGATGAATAAAGTTCTCATTAATGACACTACATTACGTGATGGCGAACAAGCCGCAGGTGTTGTTTTTACCTTAGAAGAGAAAGTGGCGATCGCTAAATTTCTCGATACCATCGGCGTACCCGAATTAGAAGTGGGGATTCCGGCGATGGGTGAGGAAGAAATGCGGGCAATCTGCGCCATTTCTAACTTAGGTTTAAAAGCTAACCTTCTGGCGTGGAACCGCGCCGTAATTTCAGATATCAAAGCTTCTGTTGCTTGCGGGATGGAGCGGGTACATATTGCAATCCCCGTTTCCGGGATTCAAATCGCCGCAAAATTCCACGGACAATGGCGGGTAAGTCTGCAAAGACTCAAAGATTGTATCAGCTTCGCAGTTGATCAAGGTCTTTGGGTAGCAGTCGGGGGGGAAGATTCCTCTAGAGCTGATGAAAACTTCCTCTTGGATGTAGCACTATACGCTCAAGAATGGGGTGCATCCCGATTTCGTTTCTGTGACACCGTAGGAGTCCTCGATCCTTTCACCACCTACGGAAAAGTTAAGCTACTCGTCTCAGCTTTAACAATTCCTGTAGAAGTCCATACTCACAATGATTTTGGTATGGCGACAGCTAACGCCCTAGCAGGAATTAAAGCTGGAGCCGCATCTGTCAATACTACCGTGATTGGCTTGGGTGAAAGAGCAGGTAACGCCGCCTTAGAAGAAGTCGTTATGGCTATCAAACGCATCTATGGCGTAGATATGGGGATTGACACACCCCGTTTGTTGGAATTGTCCCAACTGGTAGCAGCCGCCTCTGGTGCTAACGTACCACCTTGGAAGGCGATCGTTGGTGAAAATACCTTTGCTCACGAATCAGGTATTCATGCACATGGTGTACTGCAAAATCCTGATACCTATGAACCATTCGCACCTGAAGAAGTCGGTTGGGAACGCCGCTTAGTCGTAGGTAAACATTCTGGCAGACATTCAGTCTCCAACTTGCTAGAACAGCATGGGATTTTTTTGAACCCAGAAGAAACCCAGTCTGTTTTAGATGCAGTGCGCCAACAGTCAGTTAAGAAAAAACGCAGTTTGACTACAGAAGAACTGTTGAACTTGGTCAAAGAACAGAGGTATTCTCATGCAGCGCGATGAAAACGAGTTAGAGTCAGAACCCGTTTATGAGATTGGCGAAAAAGTCAGACTTCGTAAACAAATTAAAAACGATGGCACATTTCCAGGCAGAGACCTTGGGGAAATCTTAGCGAAAAAAGGAGAAATTGGTTACGTATCTAGTATAGGTACTTTCTTACAACGTTCCTATATTTATGCCGTGCATTTCTTGGAAAAAGGAATCATTGTTGGTTGTCGAGAAAAAGAACTAGAATCTGCCGAGGAAAACCATGAAAGTGATGTTACGAGTGGATGATGCCGGTAACTTAACGGTCTACGTTCCTAAAAAAGATTTGGAAGAAATAGTCGTCAAACAAACAGATGGTGCTGGAGGTAAAATTCTGACTCTAGCTAATGGTTGGGAATTAGAATTTCGGGAAATACCAGATGTAGCTAATTTACCCAAAACCTTGGAAGCTAAAAAACTGGAATAAAAACTCTACCCACAAGGGGATAGAGTTTTGTCAGTAGTCAGTGGTCAGTAGTCAGTGGCAAAGATATGTAAAAACCACGCCATATGCGGGTTGGGGTATTAGACCAGATCATTTCCACAACTGACAACTGGCGACCAACAACTGACATACGCAGTGCAATAAATAATTTGTGATTTTTTCAGCCACATGAAAATATAGATTCCCGACTTCTCAAAGAAGTCGGGAATCTGTAGCTCAACCATGCTCGTAATTTTATTTTGAGTAACTAATAATGGGTGACAAATTTCTGACGTTATCAGAGTTTAATCTTGAGGGTAACTTTTTGGGCTTTGCTGGTAAGAAGCCCAGAAAAGTTAAATATTTAAGTTTGGCAGTTCCCTCCGGTGATGTGTTAGTTAAACTACCGAAAAAATTGCGTGGTTGTTTGAGTTCATCTTTAGAAATAGGTGAACCAATTAATATCTATGGAACCTGTAAGTTAAACAGATATACAGGTTTAATTAAACTGAAAGCTTATCAAGTAATACCATTTACTTCTAACCCAGATCAAAGTTTACCATCACCACCACCAGCTAAAATTATGGTGTGCCAAAAATCTGGTTGTGTTAAACGCGGTGGTGAAGGGTTATTGTCGGAATTAGAAAAAACTTTGTGCGATCGCGGTTTACTCGACAAGGTGACAATAGAACACACTGGTTGTCAAAAACGCTGTAGTAGCGCACCTAACTGTGTTCTCATGTTGGGTAAGAAAAAATACAAGAAAATTCATCCAGAGGCGATCGCTTCTCTGCTAGAAAATTATTTAACTGGTGATCATCCCTGTCACGCAGAGGAATAGTAGTCAATAGTCAATAGTCAATAGTCCAGAACTATTGACAACTGACAACTGATACCATTTCACTAAAATTCTGATATAAATCCAAACCCAGAAACCTTTGTAAAATATAGGTTTCTTAATTTTGAATTTTGAATTTTGAATTTTGAATTTTGAATTGGTATGACAACTGACTACAAGCCTACCAATTCTCTTGATTCAAAATCTGTGAGTTGTTGGGCAATTTTCAATCTGGCTTCTAGTTTGGCTACACTGAATTGGTTACGCAGATATTCCAAATGGGCGATCGCATTGGCTTTCTCTCCCGTTAGCTGCATGAGTGTGTCCATCGCCTTTTGATATTCCTGATTCACCAGGAGGACTTCAAAACGACGCGCCCGGCGTTGAGCATCATTTTTCAAGTCCATCTCAAAGGCGGCGACACGATCCGCGTTACCTTCAAAGCGGTTAATTTGTTGCTGTACAGCCATCAACTGTGAGTCTACTTCATTCACTCGTTGGGCTGCTTGAGCGATCGCCGATGGATAATGATTTAATGGCATCATCAAAACAATCTTCCTCAAAAAATACTTTTCCCTAGATCCCCGACTTTTTAAAGAAGTCGGGGAGCTGTGTACTAGTCCGTCAAGCTAAAAAATCTTTTTCTCCCCCGAAGTTCGCCCGGAGGGAAACCCTCCTTGCGACTTCTCTTCCTGCTCCTCTGCTTCCCCTGCTCCCTCTGCTTACCTTAGCCTAGCAATTTTGGGTTGGTGAACTACTAAGCCGCCTCTCTCATGGATGTTGAAATATTCACCTCTGTAAACGGTAGCGAGAGTTGTTCAGCTTGAGGTACAGCAGCTTCTTCTAAAACCTGAATTTCAATATTTACACTCACCAAATAACTACCTGTATCAGCACCAACTGCTTCGGCGATTAACTTGGCAAATTCTGGACGTTTCGCAGTCAGTGGATCACGTAAAATGCAACGATCCCATTCGTGCTTGGCAGTTGGATTTAAGTTAAGAATGTAGTGCTTGATCATATTACACTGCACTAGGCTTTTTGGACGCTACATATCTATTATAGTACAATAGTACTATAATGACAAGTTTCAGGGTTAGGGATTGGGGATTGGGGATTGGGGACTGGGGATTGGGGATTGGGGACTATTAACTAGCCTTACCGTTCTCCTGAGGAGGCGGTAGCTGATTTTCGTTCACCCAGATGGCTTGTTGAGGTACAGGGATAAAAATGCCGGCTTTGTCGAAGGCGATTTTCAGACGGCGGCGGTATTCTCTGGCTACATCCCATTGTTTGAGGGGTTGTGTTTTAATCCAGACGCGAATAATTAAACCGCGATCGCCAAAGTTATCGATTCCCAATACTTGCGGTGTTTCGATAATTTGTCTTTGCCAAAGGGGGTCTTGATCCATTTTTAAAGCTACATCCCTAATCAACTTTAAAGCTTGGTCAATATCAGCCTGATAATCTACAGGAATGGTTAAATCGGCTCTTGACCAGCGACTAGAGAGATTGGCGACAATTTTAATTTCACTGTTGGGAATTGTAATTAAGCGTCCTTCGGAGTCGCGTACCTGAGTCATTCGCAAATTGAGATTTTCGACTAAGCCGCCAACATTGCCGACATTAATCACGTCACCCAAAGCGTACTGGTCTTCTAGGATAATCAAAAAGCCATTAATCGCATCCTTAATTAAGTTCTGGGAAGCTAGGGACACAGCCACACCGACTAAACTTGCACCAGCTAGCAAAGGAACAATATCTATACCCAAGGCTACCAGCGCCAGCAAAATCCCGACTCCTATACAGACAATAGTGGCAATACTTTTGGTCACACCGGAAAATGTAGAAACACGCAGTTGCATCCGTTCTGAGGCTTCAGGCGTTAGTAAAGCACCACTGCTGATGAGAGTGGTAGTAAAGCGGTCAATTAACGCATAGGTCAAACGAATCGCTACATAAGTTCCCACGCCGACCACAGCTAATCGTAAAGGAATTTGGGCTGCGGTGAAAATAGCTACTTGAAAGGTGCGGGTGTAGGGAAATAAACCCAAGATGATCAAATTTCCACTTCCCCAAATTCCCACCTGGGTGAATTGAAACAACCGTCTTTTGACTTCTTGCAGATGTTGATGCTGCTGTTGATTTAATTGAGTTGTAATCTGTTTGGCAACTGGTGGTGAGGAAACGTTAGATTTTACACCATGCCTCAAGGCGCGACGTTGCCAGTGTGTTGTACCCCAACTAGCGATCATCATCGCCAAGGCGATCGCTCCCGCAATTTTCGCCTGGTCGATAATAAATTGAGTTTGCCGTTCTCGTCTGGCTCGTTGTAAGTCTTGCTTTAACGACTCTTTAATACTTTCCGCTAATGTGAACGCATCTCCTTCTCCCAAGCTAGCATCCTGGGAAGTAATGGTCATTAAGTAGCGATTATTGACGTAAATTACTGGTAATCCGTTGAGTGTGCGGACTTGGATATCTGCTTCTGTGGCAGACGAACGCACATAATTTTGAGTGATTTCTTGCAAATTCTGCTCAATATTTTCTCTACGTTCTGCAAGATTGGTTTTGGTTGCTGCTATCTGAAATAAACGGCGACCATCCAAATACACCCAGTCCGATACAACTCTACTATCTGATTCGTTGCTGATACTACTTGGTAATTGTAGTTGTGGTAAAAACGGTATCTGGGCTGTAGCTTTTGGCATAGAGACAACGGTGATAGCCATTGACCCGGCGATCGCCAAAATGTGAAATAGCACTCCAACACCTCCTTATAATTCGTAATTTTGACAGTTTCCTTAGCTATCCTCCACAATGAGCATCAGTAATTGTACCTATCTAAAGTTGAGTTTCTGCTTTTCAGTGTTGTAAAAATGTAAGATTTTTTGTTATTTCTCTATCTTTAGATAGATGACAAATGAGTTCATCTACTCAATGGGATAGTTAAACAAAGCATTGATAATACTTTTAGCAAAAATAAAGGTAAAAGGAAAAAGCTGGACATAACGTTGACATTGAGCATGGTAAACGTCAAGCTAGTCCAGAGAACCATTGACTAGGTTTTTGGTAATTACCCCCAAAAATTATTAGTCGTGGAATAATTGAATAAAGTGCGTAAAGTATCTACGTAGCTTTTTTTACTTTTTGAGGAACTTTTGATGACCGCAACTTCTCCCCGATTAAAGCACGAGGTTAAAGACCTCGCCCTCGCTCCCTTGGGAAGACAGCGTATTGAATGGGCTGGACGGGAAATGCCGGTATTGCGGCAAATCCGCGATCGCTTTGCCCAAGAAAAACCCTTTGCTGGACTTCGCCTTGTGGCTTGCGCCCACATCACCACAGAAACAGCACATTTGGCGATCGCCTTAAAAGCTGGTGGTGCAGATGCTGTATTGATTGCTAGTAACCCCCTATCAACTCAAGATGACGTAGCTGCTAGCCTCGTCTTAGATCACGAAATCCCCGTATTTGCTCAAAAAGGCGAAGATAACGCCACCTACAATCGCCACGTCCAAATAGCTTTAGATCATCGCCCCAATATCATCATTGATGATGGTAGTGACGTAGTAGCAACTTTGGTACAAGAACGCCAACATCAAATCGCCGATTTGATTGGTACCACTGAAGAAACTACCACCGGTATTGTCCGTTTACGCGCCATGTTCAAAGATGGCGTTCTCACCTTCCCCGCAGTCAACGTTAACGACGCTGACACCAAGCACTTCTTTGATAACCGCTATGGTACTGGTCAATCTACCTTAGACGGGATTATCCGCGCTACAAATATTTTGTTAGCTGGTAAGAACGTCGTCGTTGTCGGTTACGGCTGGTGTGGTAAAGGTACAGCCCTACGCGCCCGTGGTATGGGTGCAAACGTCATCGTTACCGAAATCGACCCCATCAAAGCAATTGAAGCCGTTATGGATGGTTTCCGCGTCCTACCAATGGCGGAAGCTGCACCCCAAGGTGATATCTTTATCACTGTGACTGGTAACAAGCACGTCGTTCGGGGTGAACACTTCGATGTGATGAAAGACGGTGCGATCGTTTGTAACTCTGGTCACTTTGATTTGGAACTTGATTTAAAATACTTAGCTGCTAACGCCAAAGAAATCAAGGAAGTCCGTCCTTTCACCGAAGAATATAAATTGACAAACGGTAAATCCGTCGTCGTTCTCGGACAAGGACGCTTGATTAACCTAGCCGCAGCTGAAGGACACCCAAGCGCAGTTATGGATATGAGTTTTGCTAACCAAGCTTTAGCTTGTGAATACCTGGTAAAAAATAAAGGTAAGTTAGCGCCTGGTTTACACTCAATTCCTGTTGAAGTTGATCAAGAAATTGCTCGCTTGAAGTTGCAAGCAATGGGTATTTACATCGATACTTTGACTCCTGAGCAAATTGAGTACATCAACTCTTGGACTAGTGGAACTTGATGTTAGTTAATTAAGTTCTTTATTTTTTGGGGATAAGCAGTTTTGCTTATCCTTTTTTATGTGAAAAATCTAGCTCCCCTCTCCGCGTCGGAGAGGTCAGCCATAATATATGAGTTACAAGCTGAATATGATGCAGAAAGACAAATGAATCAATTCAAAATTCAAAATTCAAAATAAACCATTTGTAGAGACGCGATTCATGAGCCAGCGCGTTGCGGGGGTTCCCCCCGTTGTAGCGACTGGCGTCGCGTCTTCACCCCATGATGTGTTGCTCAAGTTTGTGGTGAAGAGACCTAACACCCTAACCCCCTTCCCTTGCAGGGAAGGGGGAACATTTGACGTTATAGGTAAGCTGAAAATCCAAAATTGCTATAGCCTAACCCGCAGCCAGTTTACCCCAACTCACATAAGGTAACTTACCAGCCGTTACCCGGACTTGCGCGGTGTTCGCCACCAACTGGCCGCAAGCATCCCAAGCCCCTGTAATAAAAGTACTTCTTGTACCTTCGCCAATGGAAACTGGCGCAGCAAAATCACCAACTTGTACTTGCAGAGTTTCTAAGTTGATGCTGACATTAGCTTGAGAATTAGCGGCTACTAACTCTTGTAGTTGTTTAACGATCGCCTCATCAGCCGTAACACAAGGTACACCTATAGCTACGCAATTACCGAAGAAAATTTCCGCAAAGCTTTCACCAATCACGGCTTGAACCCCCCATTTAGATAGGGCTTGCGGTGCGTGTTCCCGTGAGGAACCACAGCCAAAGTTGCGGTTAACTATGAGGATATTTGCGCCTTGATACTGCGGTTGGTCAAAAGGATGCTCTCCTTTCAAGGCTGTGCGGTCATCAATAAACGCACCTTCACGTAACCCATCAAAAGTAATGGCTTTGAGATAACGAGCCGGAATAATGCGATCGGTATCAATATCATTACCCACTAAGGGTATGCCACGCCCTGTAACTTCTTTAACTTCACTGACCATAATTGTAATTTTTAACTAAGGGACTTCCAGATCAAAAATATTCAAAATATAGGGTGCGTCAGTATGAACAATTTCTGAGTATAGTTAGGTTCTATGGCACTGATGCACCCTACCAAACTAAATAATTGCCTTTAAGTAAAGAGTGCTGAGTAATGAGCTTTTTCCATCACCCCTACACCCTTACACCCCTAAACCCCTATACCCCTATCTTCCCCTACAACAACTCACGCACGTCCGCCACTTCACCCTGAATCGCCGCAGTAGCGACCATCGCCGGACTCATTAACAAAGTGCGACCGGAAGCTGATCCTTGTCGTCCTTTAAAATTGCGGTTGGAGGAAGAAGCACTAATTTGTCTCCCTTCCAACTTGTCGGGGTTCATGGCTAGACACATAGAACATCCAGGTTCTCGCCATTCAAAGCCTGCTGCTTCAAAGATTTTATCTAAACCTTCGGCTTCAGCAGCTTTTTTCACTCGTTCGGAACCAGGAACCACAAAAGCCTTAACTCCTTCCGCTACGTGGCGACCTTTGGCAATTTTCGCGGCTTCTTGCAGATCACTAAGTCTACCGTTAGTGCAGCTACCGATAAAGCAAACATCAATTTTTGTTCCCTTAATCGGTTGACCGGGATATAAATCCATGTAACGGTATGCTTCTTCAGCTACAAAGCGGTCTTCTTCTAGGAGTTCTTCTGGCTGGGGAATCAACTGATTCACACCAATACCTTGACCAGGGGTAATTCCCCAGGTAACGGTCGGGGGAATATCCGCAGCGTCGAATACTATCACATCATCGTATTCAGCATCAGCATCACTCTTGATTGATTCCCACCAAGCCACGGCTTTTTCCCAATGAGCACCTTGGGGAGCAAAGTCTCTACCTTGGAGATAATCATAGGTAACTTGATCAGGATTGACATAACCGCATCTAGCGCCACCCTCAATGGCCATGTTGCAGACAGTCATCCGTTCTTCCATATTCATTTGCTCAAAGGTTGTACCCGCATATTCGTAGGCGTAACCTACACCACCTTTCACGCCGAGGGTGCGGATGATATGCAGGATCACATCTTTGGCATAAACACCAGGGTTGAGTGTGCCGTTGACTTCAATTTTACGGACTTTGAGTTTAGACAGGGATAGGGTTTGGGAAGCGAGAACATCCCGCACTTGGCTAGTACCAATACCAAAAGCGATCGCCCCAAAAGCCCCATGACTAGAAGTGTGGCTATCACCACAGGCGATCGTCAATCCCGGCTGTGTCAGTCCCAGTTCTGGCGCGATGACGTGGACTATACCTTGATTGCCAGAACCAATGTTATAAAAAGTAATGTTATTTTCTGCACAGTTCTGCTCTAGGGCTTGGATCATTTCCTCAGCCAAGCGATCGACAAAAGGACGCGCCTGATTATCCGTAGGTACAATGTGATCCACCGTAGCCACAGTACGCTCAGGAAATAGTACCTTTAAACCTCGTTCCCTTAACATAGCAAAGGCTTGTGGACTAGTAACTTCATGGACTAGGTGCAGTCCAATAAATAGCTGTGTTAGCCCTGAAGGAAGTGTACCAACAGTGTGTAAGTCCCAAACTTTATCAAACAGGGTGCCTTTGCTCATACGTCTATCGTTAAGTAACGAGTCAGAGTTTTTATAGTATCAAAAAAAGTCTACTATTAATATTTTCGTGAATAAAAACTCTGCGTTACTCTGCGCCTTCTTTAGCGTTCAAAAACGCTACACATGATTGGGAACACCTAAGAAAGCGAGCGTATTTTGTAGTTTGCTATGGTATGATTTACACAAAAATCTGCACCTTGAAAATTTAATTAATACCTACTCTTCACCTGTAAACCCAGTGGTTAGTTTCCTAAAGCCACTTTGTTAAGAAATGTAACCTGAGGGGGTAGTACAAAAGCTGAAAAGCTGATTATTTCGTAGACCCCCTCAGATGCCTTACTGGATAAAGGTTTGAGCTACTGTCAGGTTGTAGTTATTGTCAATAACTGCGGTTTGTTGACAGGTAAACTAGACCCCCCTCAGTTTTACATCTCTATAACCCATATTCTGTAAGCTTTCTGTAACCGTAGGGTTTTAAATCTCTTACCCCTCACGGGGATGGAAACAATTCTTGTTTTGTTTGCCTGGATACTGAAATATCACAGTTTTAAATCTCTTACCCCTCACGGGGATGGAAACTACTTTCTTGCATTTCAGAATTGAGTCTACCTATCAGAGTTTTAAATCTCTTACCCCTCACGGGGATGGAAACTTCAGGATCTTGGCTGAGTGAACATGACTGTCCAAGGGTTTTAAATCTCTTACCCCTCACGGGGATGGAAACCCTTTGAAACTAAACCACTTGACCGCCCAAGGGTTTTAAATCTCTTACCCCTCACGGGGATGGAAACCGTCTAAGAGGACGATAAAAACTGTCACGCATACTTTTGTTTTAAATCTCTTACCCCTCACGGGGATGGAAACATTTTGATTTGTTAAAGAAGTTGCACTTTCTTCAGGTTTTAAATCTCTTACCCCTCACGGGGATGGAAACACAATACGTGTGACGGGAACTACGTACCTTGGAGTATAGTGTTTTAAATCTCTTACCCCTCACGGGGATGGAAACTTTTCGCATTTCCAAATAAACGAGATAAATCATGCAAACTGTTTTAAATCTCTTACCCCTCACGGGGATGGAAACTCTGCTATTTGACCACGATGAGCCAGCAGAATTTTAACGGTTTTAAATCTCTTACCCCTCACGGGGATGGAAACTGAATGATTACATCGCGAACATCGTCTTCGGGCGATAGTCGATTTTAAATCTCTTACCCCTTACGGGGATGAAAAACAAAAACTAGATGTTTTCTTCAGCCTCTGTCATCTACAGTTGTATCTGTGACGGTTCGTTAGTCTCACTGGTGGTAAATCGGGTAAGAAGGCTGAGTGAGCGATCGCTAATGTGTAGTTTGAAAGCAGAGTGTTTGGAGCAAGCGTCTGGGAAGCAGTGAAATTTAGTTTGATACTACTATCAGGTGGAAGTTGTCTTGCGAATGGTAGCAGCAACAATACGATCAACAAATCCTGGTGCAATCAGCTTTGCCCAAGGGATGGCCTTTCCTTTCAACGTCATAATGTGTTCTCGTTTACGTCGCTCCATCGCCCAGATAATTTGACGCACACACTCGTCTACTGACATATTGCCTTGAGTTTCATCACGGGGACTTTTGCCTAATGGTTTTCCATCTGCTCCCAACGCTCGTTGTCGGATATCAGTTGCCACAAACCCTGGTGAGACAACCAATACATCTACTCCTGTTGAGTGCAATTCAATCCGCAATGTATCAAAAAAGCCTTGCATAGCGTGTTTACTGGCAACGTAACCTGTACGAGTGGGTACACCTGTTTTGCCACAAATTGAAGAAATAGCCACTAATTGTCCTTGGCTTGCTTTCAGATAAGGTAGGGCATAATGGGTACAATAGACCGCACCCAGATAGTTAACTTGCATTACCTGCTCAAAAATAGAGATATCTGTCACTTCATCAAAACGGGTGAGCATTCCGATTCCGGCATTATTAATTAAGATATCAATTTGCCCAAATGTAGCGATCGCTCTTTCTATCAACTGTTGGCAAGCTTCTGCTTGAGTTACATCTGTAGGTACTGCAATCACTTTCCCTGGATAGTTTGTGCAAGCAGTCATTGTCTGTTCTAATGCTTCCGAATTGCGAGCAGCCAAGACTAAATTTGCATCCTGTTGGGACAACGAAATTGCCAGCGTTCGGCCAATTCCCGCCGATGCACCAGTGAGAACAATGGTTTTATTTCTAAAGCTCATGCTCAGTATTTCAAGTCAGAACATCGCTTATTTTAGATTTTTATGAGTCAAGTCGCTTCGCTCCAATTCAAAATTCAAAATTAAAAACAGCCACCTGAAGGGGTGACAAAGAAAAAGTAAAATGGCTAAGTTGGGGATAGTCCCTCTCTCTGGTGCAGAGGTTTAACATTTACGCTAAAGGAAGACAGTATGTCGTGGATGGAATTGAGCCTAGATACAACACACGAAGGAGTTGACTGGGTTTGTACCCTCGTGGCTCAAACTATTGATATTAATGATGTTTACATCACAGAATATACTGCAATTAACCAAGCGCAATCAGTCACAGAAAACGCTAGCCATCCCAGTTGGGCATTTACGATTAACTTATACTTAGCTTGTGATGCCTATTTACGGACACGTATAGACAAAATTTTGCATCTGCTTTCCCCCTTAGAGCGTACTGGAATCGCTACAGCAATTCAAACCAATATAGTTGAGGATAAACTCACTAACGCAAATATACTCAAACCCGTCATTCATCGCATTGGCAAACGCTTTGTTGTGCTGCCTCCTGATGTACCCTATCAATTAGAAACACCAGACCAAGTAAGTTTGAGACTGAATAAAAGCTTCTCTTTTGGTAGTGGATTTCATCCAGCCACGATTCTCAGTCTCAAATTAATTGAGAAATATGTCCTCCCCAGAATGAAGACCCTGGATTTGGGTTCAGGTTCAGGTATTCTGAGTGTGGCAATGGCGAAATTAGGGGCAACTGTTTTAGCGCTAGATAACGATAGTCTTGCTGTACAAGCAACTCAGGATGCTGTCCTGTGTAATGGCGTTGAGCAGCAAGTAACAGTCATGGCCGGGAGTCTAGGGTCTGGTAGTGATTTGGGACATTGGATGAACCAAGAAACTATAGATTATGTACCAACAATTAAACCGGCAAAAAGCTTTGACCTCATAGTTGCAAATATCCTGGCGCGAGTTCATGTTGCTCTCGCTAATGATTTCCAGAATGCTTTACGTCAAACAGATGCAAATCGGGGACTATTGATTGCATCTGGCTTTACCGTTGACCATGAAGAAAATGTGACTACAGCTTTCACCCAAGCAGGCTTAGAGTTAGTTGATTGTGAGCGATTAAATGAGTGGGTTGCATTTGCCTATCGCTTGGTGTAGCTAGTAGTTTAAGAACTTTCTGAGTCTCCATCCGTTCAACTTTGGATTTGCAATTTTGCAGTTTAGATGATTTATTTCAAAATCTAAAATGCCCAGTCCCCAATTTCCTCGCACACTATCGAACGTAAGTAACCTTAGGTGTATCAATTAATCTCGATGACAATTCTGGATGATATTTCTGTTTTAGAATAGGCATTTCTTGCCAACATTTCCGACAAAAAAAGTAAACTTCACGACTGCGAATATGTCGTAAAAGCTGATGAGAGCAGCAAGGACAATTATTCATGATGTTTTAAATTTATAAAAAAGAAATTTCAAAAAATGTATAGTTATGTAACTAATAATTTAGTTGCATAACCATACCAAATGATTATGTTTTGGCTCAATAATATCTTCAGTACAATCACTTAAATAAATATAAAGTTTCCTAACGCATAGGAGGTTTTAAACATTGATACCCCTACACCCTAAACCCGTGTTTTGGGGTATAGGGGTATAGGGGTATAGGGGTATGAGGCAATACGGTTCAGTTAAGAGAATAGTAGGTTGGGTGGAGCGATAGCGTAACCCAACAAAGTCTTGAGAATGTTGGGTTCCGTTCCTCCACCCAACCTACACCAGTCTAAGTTGTTGCCTTAACTGAACTGTATCGGGGTATAAGGGTGTAGAGATTGATGAAACTATTATTCTTGTGTTAGTGCGAGAGTTATCACTCATCACTTTATTAAAAACCTATACCTGTCAGACACCCGTACCCCCCTACACTAAATTACCAAGGCAGCTGAGTACCATCCCAAGAGAAAAACTTTCCACTATCACCTTCCTGGAGTTGTGCAATCACAGCTAATAATTGGTCAACAGTGCGTTCAATGGAAAATAGTTTCTCGGCGGCTACATTTTTCTGAAAGGGCCGAGAAAGACGTGTATCGGTTGTCCCAGGATGTAAAGTTACTACTGTAGTTTTAGGGCAACTTCTACCATACTCAACGGCTACAGTTCTCATAAACATATTTAGTGCCGCTTTGGAGGCGCGATAGCCGTACCAGCCACCAAGTTGATTATCGCCGATGCTGCCCAATTTAGCGGAAATACTAGCAAAAACACTTGGCTCATTATGTTGGAAGCAAGGTAAAAGATGTTTTGCTAAGAGAACAGCACCTATGCTGTTAATGTGAAAGTAACGGAGTAAATTTTCTGAATTAAGTTGTCTCAAACTTTTTTCAGGTTGTAAATTTCCTTCATGTAGTATTCCTACACAGTTAATTACCAAATGCAATCTATTAGTTTCAGTATTTATTTGTTGCAAGATTTCCGCTATCTGTAACTCATCAGTAATATCTAGTGATAGACAAGTTAATCGTTGGGAATATTCTTTTTCTAGTGTAATTAACTCAGACGCTGAATCTTTTTGGCGATAGGTGGCATAAATTTTGGCGATTTTGTCATCTTGCAGCAATTTTTTGACAAAGCCTAAGCCAATGCCTTGGCTAGCTCCTACAATCAGGACATTGGCACGATTAATCTCATCAATAAAAGACATACAAAATAATAACGATCGCCTACTTCAGTGCAACTATAAACTATTCCTGCACTACCTCAACCAACTCTTCAATCATCACCTCGAAAGTACGAGCTAATTTCTGAATGGCGGTAAAATCTACAGTCGCCAATCCAGGCGATCGCGCATAGGTTCTCAGAGTGCTGTAAACTACACCAGAACGGTCAGATACTTCTTTCAATGTCCAACCTCTCTGGGCTGCATACTCTCGAATCTTGAGGCGAATCATTCCCATAATTTGCTGCTTCAATGACTTGTATCAGTCGCAGAATAATTGTATCATATAAAACGATCGCCCCCCAGCCTAGAAAACAGAGAGAGCGATCGTAGTACTCAAATGTAAAGCCGATAGGTTATCTGTGTCTATCCATCGACAGGAAAAATACCTACGGGACTTAACAGTTAAACATCTACCGAATTTACTGGTATTTTTATGGTATCATCACTCAACCCAAAAGCAATTGTCATCCGTCCATCAAAAATTGTTCACAAATCTTTAACTCCTCATCCTCTATCACGATTTGTCACTGAAGAAGCAATTTGTCTGATGTTTCGCATCGGGTTTGATGATATCTACACAGTGGAATGTTGGCACTATGTAGTTTACGTCCACGCCAGGGGGGTGAGTACATTTGTCAGTTATGCCGATTTTCCCCCCACTTTAGGAGTGCAACCACCAACCAGATCAGACTTTATTAAATGGCGCAGGCGGTGGCGCAAGCAACACGACTATGCTCATCGCAAACAAGCACCAGAATGGTGGGAAGAATTTTTTATTAGAGAGTTTTGGCAAGCACCTTCCGAGTCTGTGTTACACAGTTGGGGTGAGTTAGTCGGGATAATTAAATTTGTGTTTAGCGAAGATACTTTGGCAGAACTCCGCAGAAACTATCGTCTAGAAAAATCATCCTTAAATTAATTACCTATTACCCGCATCGGCGGGGCGGCTATCGTTCTTCTCCTATGAGGAGATGGAGTTTCCCGCCGCTTTCATAAACACTTAACGCTTTCGTTCATCTCTTGTCTGGTGTACCTCACGTACTTGCAAACTGCTGTATCAATCTAATACACAAAGTAACTATCTTAAGTTAGAGGTATCAGACCATATAGGAATCTGATTTGATTAATGAAAATATCTAGTGTATCTGTATGGTGGGCAAGGGTATTGCCCACCATGCTACGTATATTTCAGAAATCAAATACTAGCCCTGTAGGTATTTTTCTGAACGTATCATTACCTGATTATACAAATCGTGTTTCTTAATTATGAGAATAACTTTGCATAAACCGGAAGTGATTTATGTATGAAAAATAGATATTGTTGTCATTAACAGCAAAGTTAATTAGCTCAAAAAATCATAACTAAGCAGTCAACTTTGCAGCCAAACCACACAATGAGACTTTTCACTATGACTCACAAATTCCTTACTGATGTGTCTGAAGCACAACAACAAATTATCTCTGGAGGGAGTGATTACACATTTAATAGCAGCTACTCTTCTAAGAGACAAGCTAATTTCCAAGGATCATCAAATTCCAATCATCAAGGCAGTAATAGTCAATCTCAGGGAAACGTAAGTGAGGTTACTAGCTATTCAAAAGAATGGTCAGGAGTGGGTGCGCCATTTCTACCTACGATTGGTTTATGGAACGTACCGTATATCTTCTAGAGATTCTTTGATATGAGAATCCGGTTTGATTGGTAAACATATTTAGGTATTTGTAGGGTGGGCAATGCCCATCCTATATCTAATTCAAATACTGATAAGTAAGCAGGCGGATGTGAATATTTATTATTGGGGTGAGGCAGGAGTAAATAGGGTTTTAGCCTAGATTATCGGAAAAAAGAGCTAGAAAAATGCGCCTATGTCATCCTTAATAGCTCGAACAAGAGCGATCGCTAAAATTAAACTATAAGATAGTTATGAACCCAGAAAAACACTAGTAGTTTTCTGTTTGGATAATACAACACTCATATTCTGGCAAATTATGTACCCAAAGGATTTGAACACCGTCAAATAGGGGAACTTCGACTTGCCACCATGTTCCACCCCGTAGACGACGATACCAACGGTGTTTAGATAGGGTTAAATCTAAAATTTCAATAGGATAATTAGTGTTGTAGGAACGAGAGGGGAGTTTTTGACGGGTTAATTATCTATTCTTACCAATATTTATTGAGGATTGCCATTACAGGATACTGCTATTTTTCGCAGATTTTCTTCCGTCGCTTCATCTGCTGGAAATTGGAAAAAAAGTGCAAGAATAAATGGTAATAATATCAGTGGTAACTGGTAATAGCCCATAAGTATATGTGCTGTTACCAGTTACTCACCCACATTTGATGATTTAGCGGCGACGCTTGACAAATATGAATAGAGCGATCGCACTCGCACCTAAAAGCCATCCCCCTGATGGTTCAGGTACGCTGACTTTCAAGGGGTTATTGGGTTTGGAGAGGCTTTCTTTCCCATTTTCTACTTTACGGTCAAAGCGATCGCTTGCGGCTTCTGCTTCTTTGAGTAACTGTCTTTGTTCATCGTTGACCAATACCAACATCGAAGAATAAGGGCTGACAATCTTATACTTTTTGGCTACAGCGTGAATTGCATCCAAACTTTTGAGATTGTCTAATTTAATTTGTTTACTCAAGCCTAAAATTAATTGTCTGGCGGCTAATGGCAATAAATCATCTTGCTGGTTATTAGTTGTAATTGCTGTGTCTAATGTTTGCAAATACCAAGCATAACCATTGACAACTGTAACAACAGAATCACCTAAAACTGATTTAGTGGCAATTCGCTGCAACACCTCGGCAATATCAACAGCAACTCCACCACCGCTATCTTGTAATGATTTAATGATGCCATCGTTGTAGGCTCCAGGCAATCCACCTAAATGCACCATCCACAAAGGTGCAGGAGTAGCAGTGACAGTTTTATTGTTCTTCGACAACTCATAACTACCTTCATCACTCAACAATAAAACGGCATCATAAGTTGTATCTCCACGCAAATTATTAAACTGTGCCAACATTTCCTGGGGTTGAATTGTACCGTAAAAAGCTACTTTTTCAGGTTGGAATTGTTGGAGATCATCTAATCGTTTGGGTGTAGCCCCTGGAGAAACACTGATATATAAATCAGCATCGTTGTTTGTCAAATCATTATCTGCAAAACCATATTGTTTCAACCAAGATAATGTTTGTGTCAATTCTTTGATATGTTCTCCCATACTGCGGGAAGTGTCGAGAACTAAGGCGACACGCTGATTTTTAGGTAAAGTGTAATCTTTGTTAGATAGGGGTTTGGCTAATATTTTGTAGCCTTCATCTAAACTCACTTCATGCAATACAGGCTGAATTTTCTGGCTGCTGGGGATGAATTCTTCTAACCAAGCATCTTCTTTAAAACCTATTTCTTTACCGTTGCGGATACGCTTGGTTTGATTAGTCCAGAATATATTACGTCTTTCCCCTAAATCTGGCATTGCCCAACCTTTATCTTGTCCCAGCACCTTGTAAGTTAACCATAGGTGCATTTCTGTGGGGAGTGGTGGTTGTCCTTCTATTTGTTGTACGTTGTTGGGAGGAATAGGAAAAGCCCGTAAACGATAATGTCTTGGCCCTACTTGTTCTAATAAAGCTGGATCTACCGGACGTTCACGCCTAACTTGAGAATTATAAACTTTTTGGGCAGCACCACGAGGAGAGACAACAAAGTTAAAACGTTGGTTTAAGTTATTAGTATCTCCCAACCATAAGCCAGTAATTACAGCACTTTCTGGCAAAGAAAAGGAGTAGAATACTTCCTGAACTTCTCGTGTTTGGTTTTTATAAACTTCGTACAATTCCACATCAGCCCAATCACCATGTTCTTTCACGGTAACTTGTTGCGATGCCAACAAAACTTTTTTCTCGTTGATATTTAATAAACCTGCTTTAACTTCCTGCTCGTTAAAAGTAGATTGTACTGCATGACTAACGGCTGTTTTTTCGGCTTTTTGTAGAGGTGTGTCGAAAAATTCCGCGTAGAGTTTTTCTGCCTTAGCGGCATCTTTATCGGAACCATTATATAAAAATGGTGACATCAGAAAATTATAGGTTTCTTGCAACCCATCAGCCGCCGTCTTTTCCAAACCTAATACATGACTATACATGGCGCTGATATGATTATTTTCTTGCCTGCTGCTGAGATAGCGGTAAGAAGATAAATAAGCATTAACTAATCCTGTGCGGATTTGTTCTGATTTAGTTATGAGGGTTTGGCGATCGCTATCATTTTTCGGCGCATTTGCTAACAGTGAAAAAGCCATTACTTGGGGCTGTTGTTGCAAAGATAAGAAAGTTACAAAAAACGCCACAATAACTGCACTAGCACCAGCAAATGTTTTTTGCTTCCCATGATCTACAGCAAAATCTTTTAAAATTTTCGCTCCTGAGTGTACATACATTGCTGCTAATGCCGATGGCATAACAATAAACAACGTAGCGCTAAAAGCAAGAACAATAAACCACGTAGAAACTATTAACAAACCACCGACAAAGGCTGTGTGGTATAATATATTCCATAATGGCATTACCCATTCAAATTTTACAAATTCCTGCAACAAAAATACTGCTAAAGGCAAGGCGTAAAATAACAATACTGCACCTGCATACACACCAAATACCAGCATTAATGTATGGGCTAACATTTGTACCCATTGCAACCCAATTTTGCGCCGGGAAGCATAGCCCCAAAATAATTCTCCTGCAAAAGCAGCGATACAAACACCCATTGTTAGTAAAACTTGGCTACTAGCAGGGGTGAGTTCCCGAATCACGAACAAGCGCAATAAACATAAGACAAATAGCGGGGCTTCTACACCATAAAATAGGCGGATTAGTTTTACAGGTTGTCGAAGAAAAAGCCAGCCACCGATAATGCTACAAATTGTGGGAATGGCAATTAAAGCAACTAGAGATAAGGAAAATTCAATCGGTATATCACCCCTAGCGGTTGCCAAAACTAATGGCACACCTACAAATGGTAATATTCCTAGATAAACGAATCCTAAAAACGTCAGGTTCCAGAGCCAGAAAATTCCTTCAAAAATTATATTCCAAAATAATTTCACAGCTTTACTCCTCCTACCGTCTATATAGATACAGCACTATATTGATAATTCCCTGAATTCAAAGCTATCTTTTGTAGTGATGGAGAATAAGGGACTTCCAGAAAATAAATGATCTGATGTTGATGTAAAGATAATGAGAAGATTTGTTCTTCCCCTGCCCCCAACACGGTTCAGTTAACAGAGTTATCTGTTGAGGCAAGCAGGGGGAGCAGGGGGAGAAGAGAAGCAGAGGAAGAGAAATTGCTTAATAATAACTCTCTTCCCTCCCCTGCTTATCCGAACCGTATTGCCCCTGCCCCCTGTCACCTGTGATTATCAAAGGCTAATTGGGCAATCTGAGTATAGTTGTCTACTTATCCTGATTTTCACAGGTATGAAACCTTTGGTAAGCAATGACTCAATTTCCCTAAAATCTCACCCTAGACAGCAATCATCACGGAATTTTCTCATTCGATTTATTCTTGGCGGTACAACTTTGATTGTCAGTATTTCTGCTTATTTTAGCTATTTAGCTGCCCGCAATATGGCACTAGCAGATATACAAAAGAATGCTTTTCTGGAAGTACAAACAGGAGTTGATCAAATAGAGGCGTGGTTAAGTGTTCGCAAAGTCGAGGTAAAAACTTTAGCGAATACTCCAGCCGTACGTTCCTTAGATTGGGCTGTAGCAGAACCTTATTTAAAGACTGAAGTTGAGAGAATCAAAGAATTTTTCTTATTCCAAATGTCAATTGCGGATGGTTCTTACTACACGACAAAGTCAGGACGCGCAAACAACAATGTTAAGGATAGAGAATACTTTCAACAGGGAATAGCCGGAAAAAGCAGTGTTTCTGATCCTTTTATTAGCCGTTCTACAGGAATACCCTTGATTGCGATCGCTACTCCGATTTTATCAACTTCCAATTCACCCATAGGAGTGTTTCACGGTAGCGTCAAAGTTGACCATATTACAAAGGTGATCAATTCTCTCACCTACGGTAAAAATAGCTACGCTTTTGCCCTCAATTCCCAAGGGGAGGCGATTGTTCATCCCGACTCGACTTTAATCTCCACTACGGAAAAACCTGCCCCCAGTCTGCTGAAAATTAATAACCATAGTTTACAAGCGATCGCCCAGCGCATGGTTAACAAACAGCAGGGAATTGAGTTGATGGCGATTGACGGTAAACAAAAATATATTGCTTATGTACCATTAAAGGCTGCAAATTGGTCTGTAGCTTTGGTAATTCCCCGTGAAAATATTGAGTCTCGGCTGCAATTTCTAGATTTAATTGCGTTGATTGTTGGCGGATTAACTATCACCATGATTACTGTTTTGTGGCGAGTACAAGCTTTTGAACAGGCACAACTAAAAAAGTCTAAAGAGGCGGCTGATTTAGCTAACCATGCCAAAAGCGAATTTTTAGCTAACATGAGTCATGAACTAAGAACGCCTTTAAATGGGATTTTGGGTTGCGCGCAAATTTTGCAACGTTCCTCAAAGTTACCTGAGCAAGAACGACATCACATCAATATTATTGAACAATGTGGTTCACACCTGTTGACATTAATTAATGACATCTTGGATCTTGCTAAAATTGAAGCCAAGAAACTAGAACTGCATGGCGAAGATGTACATTTTCCATCTTTTATACAAGGTATTGCCGAAATTTGCCAAATTCGTGCTGCACAAAAAGATATTTTATTTATCTATGAACCTGCCAGTAATTTACCTACATGGGTGCATATTGATGCCAAAAGATTACGTCAAGTACTGTTAAATCTGCTGGGTAATGCGATTAAATTTACTGATCACGGTCAAGTTAAGCTAAAAGTTGAGACAATTGAAGAATCCTCTAATCAAAAACCAGTCAACCACCGTATTCGTTACTGTATAGAAGATACAGGTATTGGCATCACTGACGCAGAATTAAGCAAAATTTTCTTACCTTTTGAACAGGTAGGTGAAAAAAAGCGTCAGACGGAAGGGACGGGACTGGGTTTAGCTATTACTCGTCAGTTAGTGCAGATGATGGGGAGTGATATCCATGTCACAAGTCAGGTAGGAAAGGGTAGCACTTTTTGGTTTGAATTGGAGATAGTAGCTACCAATGAATGGTTACAGTCAATCATGACTACCTCCGTCAGAAAGATTATTGGTTTTGAGGGAAATCCCCGCAGAATTTTGATAGTAGATGATCGCTGGGAAAATCGTATAGTCTTGAATGATTTATTGCAACCATTGGGTTTTGAAGTAATGGAAGCTGTCAATGGTCAAGATGGTTTAGAACAAGCGATCGCTATTTCACCAGACTTAATTATTACAGATTTACTCATGCCAGAAATGGATGGGTTTACATTAATTCAAAATCTGCGACAGATACCCCAGTTTGAGAATATCAAAATTATTGTTTCTTCCGCTAGTGTTTTTGAATCTGATCAACATCGCAGCTTAGCAGTCGGTGGTGATGACTTCCTCAGCAAACCCATACAAGCAAATGAATTACTGCGTCAATTAGAACGTCATTTAAATTTAGTTTGGATTTATGAACCTTCTGAGTCTGAAAATCAACCAATCTCAGATTTAATAACTCAAAACAATAGTCTATCAGCACAATTAATTACTCCCCAAGCAGAAGTATTACAAGAACTGATGACATTAGCGAAAAAGGGTAACTTTAACGCCATTATCAAGTGTGCAGATCAAATAGAAGCAGAAGATACGAACTTTGCTACTTTCGCTCATCAACTCAGACAACTAGCCAGACAATTTGATGAGGATGCAATCCTTGATTTTTTGACAAAATATGAGGTAGAAATGGCATGAGAGCGACTGTACCCAATCAGAATTATTTTAGCGATCGCACACCAATCAAAGGCATAATTTTAGCTGTTGATGATAATCCCAACAATTTACAAGTTTTATCGAGTTTTTTAGATAACTCTAGTTTTGAAGTTTGGGCGGCGCGCAGTGGTGAAAAAGCCTTACAAAGGTTAGAAAATGATTTATTACCCGATTTGATTTTACTAGATGTCATGATGCCGGGTATGGACGGTTTTGAAACTTGTCAACGTCTTAAAAGTGACCAGCGTTTTTGTGATATTCCCGTAGTATTCATGACTGCATTATCAGAAACTGCCGATAAAGTTAAAGGATTTCAACTGGGAGCAGTAGATTATATTACCAAACCTTTCCAGCATGAAGAAGTATTGGTGAGAATAGAACACCAGCTAAAATTACGCCATTTAACAGCAAGTTTAATCGCCAAAAATGCTGAACTGCAAAAAACTCAAACTCAACTAATTCAAACCGAGAAAATTGCTAGTTTAGGTCAAATGGCAGCCGGGATTGCCCATGAAGTTAATAACCCCATTAACTTTATTTCGGGTAACTTAACCTTTGTGCAAAAGTATGTACAAGAAGTAGTTGACTTACTTTATCTGTATCAACAGCATTTTCCCAATCCACCTGCTGAAATTAAAGATGCAATTAATCGAACTGAGTTAACATATTTATTAGATGATTTATCTAATGTGATCAAATCTATGCGTGTAGGTACAGATCGCGTTCAAGAAATTGTCTCCTCATTAAACAAATTTTCTCGAAATAGAGAAACAGGTAAGAAACTAGCTAACCTTCATGAAGCAATAGAAAATACACTACTAATTCTCGGACATCGACTAAAAGCCAATTCTGAACGTCCTGCCATTGAAGTTGTCAAAAAATATGGTAATTTACCCTTGATTGAATGCTATCCCGGTGAAATTAGCCAGGTATTTATGAATTTAATCGCCAATGCCATTGATGCTATTGAAGAAACACAAAAAAATCAAAACTACTGTGACATTGCTGAAAATCCTGGGGTCATCCACATCACAACTGAGCTAATTGGTGAGCAAGTTATTTGCAAAATTGCTGACAATGGTGCAGGAATTAGTGAAGAAATCCAAAGTCAAATATTTAATGCTTTCTACACAACTAAACCCATCGGTAAAGGAACTGGTTTAGGTCTATCGATAGCTTACCAAATTGTTACTGTTAATCATCACGGCAAAATATCATGTCATTCCCAACCAGGAGCAGGTCTAGAGTTTATAATTGAATTACCCATAAATTAATATATCTGCTATAAATAAAAGTTTTAGTGAGAACTTTAGTTATAACAATAGAACTAAAGTCCTTACTACGATTTTCTATCTTTTAGGATGTGCTTATACTTTTTCTTGATGTAGCTTGTCTGGCGTAGCCATAGATGCACTTTATTCTGTACTGTAGAGACTTTGTATGCAACGTCTCTACATCATTTATTTGGCGCAACTTCATAGAGAATTGGTATTACTTCTAGTTTCTTTGTTGGCATATTTGCCACATTTATATGCCGAGATGCGGCTTGATTATTTGGGGTTTGATTTTGATGGCTGGTCAGACGAAGACCGACCAAGAAAGATTACCTCTGAACTCAGAGACAATGCCATTAAAAATAGCACGAAAACCTTATGAACCAGGTTAATCTACTATGAACTGCAAAACTTTAATTTACGATCCGAATAAGCAAGAAGCAATTACTTTAAGTGTTGATAAAAAGCGTTATAAATTGGTACGTTGGAATGTTGCCGATACACCCCAGATGTTGTTAGAGTCTTCTTTGGAACGATACACAGAATTAAGTTTATTTACCAAAATACCCCAAGCAGATGCGATGGTCAAAGACCAGCTCCTTTGGAGCATCGCCATTATTCAGTGTAATAATATTTACCAACTTTCCTACCAGCCAGTCAATGCCATCTTAGAAATTCGTCGCTGGGAAGATTTTAGCTGTATCGAGGAAATAGAGTTACCTGAATGCACCGACATACCAGGTTGTGTCACGATTACTCCATGTCAACAGTACATCATCGTTGTCGAATCCTATGCTTCCCTGTATCTAGTAGAATTGCAATCGGGTATAATTAAGCGTTTTGCTTTTAAGACAGAATATAATTACAGCTTGGTATTTGACCCAAAGATGCAGTTTTTTATCAACTCATCAATTGACCAATTCAGCTATTTTCAACTTCATTGGATTGATGATTTAGCAACGGGTCAGTTTTCCCTTCGGGGAGGTTTTTGGGGGGATATGCGCTGTCATAACGATACCATTATTTTTAGTCCCAACGAAGACGCTTTCATCCATACTTGTTATCATTTTGAACGGAAATTATTGGTGACATACCGTCGATTTAATCGTTCGCAACTATTTAGCGATCGCAGTCATTGGGGAATAAATAATAATCCTACACCAAGTTCTGTTCTCTATAAAGTTTGGGAAGTATCTCTACCCTACATAGAACATCAGCATGATGAGGAAAATCTTTGGCAAAGTGATGTTGCTTTTCTCAATGACCAAACCCTAGTATTAGGCGCAGGAAAAACCCTGGCTTTGCTAAATATTCAAGATGGAGTCGTGAAAGCAGAGTACCAAACAGATGCAATTATACAGGCGATCGCAATAGATTCCACACATCAGCGAGTAATCGCTGCTACCCGTAATGGAATGTTCTGCTTTCATCTGTAGCACTTCGTGAACAAACTTTATCTATCAGCAACACAAAGTTAAAACAGCATTATCCCTGTAGCCAATGAAAAAACTTATTCAAATCTCAATTATTACAATTCTATCACTAGGTTTGACATATCATCTATTACGTATTGCTTTTCCTGTCAACTATATAGTTGACTGTACTCAAGCTAATAAAATCACCAAAATCTCGGATAATTTTATCAGTGCAATTGGCGATCCATCTGCAAAAGAAGCAGAAGTTATCGCACAAAGGTATATCACAAAAGCCTTTTGTTTAAATGATTTAAAGGGTGATTCTAGCTTCAGCCCTAAACCATATTTCTTTAATGTCTCAAACTTAAGTTCTAAGTATCAAATTATTGGTTATAGCGGTGCTGGTTTTCGTAGTCCAGGCAATTTACAAGTAAAATTTGATAATGGGACTCTCCTGAATTTTTGCTTTAGTATGATGGTAATTAACTGCAACCAAGCTCAAGAATGCGATTGTCCTCATGATTTTAACTGGGAACCCAAACCAAAGCGATCGCATCATGAAAATTGAGATAGTTTTGAGCTATGGATTAAGTAATATCACTACTTATTAATCTGTGAAAGAATATTTTGCAGATGATTAGGTAAAGCAAATATTACACCTACCGCAAACTCTGATTTAAAAAGATTATCAATTATTCATATAAAAGTAGGATATAACTATTAATTGTAAATTAATTTCTATCTTATTATCATGAAATCTCTGAAAGATATTCTCAAAATATTAGTTACAGTTACGCTAATCAACTATATTCAATTACCTGTTGCTTGGGCAGATGTTTTATCTCCGGGAGAATCTCCAGTTAGTTACTGTTTTAAAATTGCCAATCTTGACAAATATCCTAATTATTTATTAATTGCACATATTAAGTCACAAAATCCCAACCTGCCAACATATAACAGAATTCTTCAGTCAGGTAAATGTTTGGGTTTAAATGGATATCGAGAATATAGTGATGTCTATGCTATCAAAAAATCTTTGCTTAAATTTCAAGATATTGTCAAGAGTGAAGAAGGTGAATCTATTAAAGATTTGAATAGCAAAAAAGCCCTGTTAATTCCAGCAAAGAATAGTATTAAATCTCTGAGATTGCTACCAGATAGATATGGTATAAAAGAAGTTGCTGATGTTTTAGAAATTGTCGCGATCGCACCCAAATCTCTCGATTTAAAATATAAGGAAGTTGTGTACACTTCTAAGCAAGGAAATTCAGAAACAAAAGCTTATCAAGTGCAAGATACACGACCATTACCTTCTTGGAGTAAGACGCTGAATTGGTTCAACTTGATAATTCTCGGAATATCCCTAGTTGGTATCATGATGGCTTATAAAAAACTAAAATTTGACAACAAACAAAACTAATTATTAGAAAATGTCAAGTCGCTTCTCTACGAGACGCTACGCGAACGCTCCAATTCAAAAAAGGTCAATTTTTGCTACTATTATTCTAATAGACCTAAATCTTTACGAAATGATAAACTATAAGTTTTGAGATGAAACTCTAATTGCCGGCTTGCCATCTAGCAAAGTTAGGGTCAGACAACACTTTCCGATTAAGTCAGAATTCCAACAGTAGATTGGAACTCCTCCGTAACAGCAAGAAAACTCTTTAACCGTTTGTGGTAAGTCTTGAAAAGTAATATTTGTTTGAACTGAATTTACTGCCGAAAGAGCTTCCGCTAGTATAAATATTGAACCGATTTCACCTAATCTTCTGTTTTCTAGCGAAATAGTATTGCCAAATGCAAGTTGATCTAATTCTAATTGTGTAACCTGTAATCCTATAAGTTTCATCCCTTTCTGAACTTCGCTTGTTTCTAGACCTTTTTTTAATTGTGTTAAGTTAGATACAGTAGACATAGTTTTTAAAGCTGTAATAATAAAAAATTAGGTTTATCAAAGCGACAGGAAACTCCATCAAGCGCGTGGGTGGAGAGGAATAGTCGCCCCGTCGCTTCGGTAATGGGTAATGGGTAATGGCTACTCTTACCAATTACCGATTACCGAATTCCTCAGAAGCATAATTTTTCTCTTGGGTCTGAAGCCCCTGTTTATTAGTGCGAAAAGTAGCCATTTTGACAACTCATTGTCTTACTAAGTAAGTCGATGCAATAAAACCAAACTATGTAAATAAAAGTAAATAAGGCTCAAACTCTTTCTCCCCCTGCCCCTGCCTTATCCCAACAATATTTATTTACGCCGACCTACTTATCTTTGCTCCCCAACTTTATGTCTAGTGCTTTCTTTTTGCTAAGTTGACATCAATGAAAGCTACTAAGGATTTTACTAGGGCTTGAGCTTTCAAATTTTTTATTAGCAACAGGACAGCTAAAGATTTAAGGAAGTCCTCAACCACTACTAACTTTAGATGGAGATGAATATGTTTAATTGCTCACCAATGAGATAGCTTTTGGCTTTAGATTTGTACTATTGTTGTGAGGCGAACGACCAAAGAATTTACTTAGGGCAGTTATTTCGTGCATTAATTCCTTAAATCCTTCCAATGTGAGTGATTGAGGCCCATCTGAAAGTGCTTTAGCTGGATTGGGGTGAACTTCAATCATCAAGGAATCTGCACCAGCAGCTATAGATGCCATTGTCATAGTTGGCACAAATTCGGATTTACCTGTGGCATGACTAGGATCAATCATAATAGGTAAGTGTGTCAGGGTTCGCAAAACTGGAATTGCAGATATATCCAGCGTGTTTCTTGTAAACTGTCGGTCAAAAGTGCGAATTCCTCGCTCACATAGTATGACGTTTGGATTACCTCCGGCTAAAATATACTCTGCTGACATCAACCAATCTTCGATAGTGGCTGACAGTCCCCGCTTCAGTAGCACTGGCTTAGTAGTAGCTCCTATTTTTTTGAGAAGTGAAAAATTCTGCATATTTCGGGCCCCAATTTGCAACACATCTGCTACTTCGATGAGCTTATCTAAGTCATCTGCGTCCATGATTTCTGTAATGATTCCTAAACCTGTAGCTTCTTTAGCTTTTGCTAACAAAGCTAGAGCGCTCTCACCATGACCTTGGAAAGCATAAGGTGATGTACGGGGTTTATATGCGCCACCACGTAAAAATTGTGCGCCGTATTCTTTCACCGCTTGGGCTGTCTCGACGATCATTTCTTCGTTTTCTACCGAACAAGGGCCGGCAACTACAACTACAGGATGGTTTTGCCCAAAAGTTATAGGCCCATTAGGTGTTGGTACTACAACCTCACTATGTTCTCCGTAACGAAATTCTAAAGAAGCTCTTTTGAAAGGCTTTTTAATCCTAATCACTTGTTCTATAAAAGGGTTCAAATTTTGAATTTGGCGTGGATCAAGTTCTGAGGTATCTCCCACCAAACCGATTACTACTTTGTGATGACCTACACAGATTTCTGGTGTAAGTTCATGGCGACGAATTTCTTCATTTACTTGTTCTATTTCCGCAGATGGAGTGAAGGGTTTCATTACAATAATCACTAGTTTTTCTACTCCTTAAATAGTGCAAAGATTGATAATTTTTAGCGAAAAGCTTGATTCGGGTTCGCTGATTTATTGTTAAATATTAATCAGTTAAATATTGTGGATTTATGCAAATAGAGAAAAATTATTTTTAGCTTATACCAACTCTATATGAAGTTGTGTCCAATAAATGATGTAGAGACGTTGCATGCAACGTCTCTACCGTACAGAATAAAGTGCATCTATGGCTACGCCAGACAAGCTACATCAAGAGACGGTATTAGGTTTTAAGTCTGGTGTACGCAAAAGCACCAAAGAAGGGAAGGATTCCCATCCTTGATGCAAACATCTCTTAGCCCATTGCTGTACAGTGACCTTTTACGTTTTTAAGGTTTTGAGATGTTCGCTATACCATGTCAAGGTGTGCCGTATAGCTTCACGTAAAGGGGTAGCATGATTGCCAAATGCTTGGACGTATTTATCATGATTTACAACAAATGGCTCATCAAACTCATACATCATCTCGACTGTTTCACGAGCTTCTGGGATAAAAATCCCGCCTAATCGCATCATGAACTTACCCATTTTACTGATCTTTGGTGGGTATCCAGCTTCCTCAAAAGCTATGGTGATAAATTGTCGAGTAGTGATAGTCTCAGCATTAGGTACGTGCCAAATTTGACCCAATGCTTTATCTTCTTCCCCTAAGACCACCAATGCCTTGCCAAAGTCATCGATAAAGGTATACGTATGAGGGAGATCAATTTCACCGATCGCCGATGCAGGTTTCCCAGTCAGTACAGCAGGAAAAATGCGATCGCCCATGACAGAATCAAGTACTAGTGGCCCATAGAAGTCGGATGCTCGACCAATAGCAACTCGTACAATACCTCTACGGTGTGCATCCAAAAGCGCCTCTGTCATTTGTCCACGGACACGCCCTTTGCGGGTAGTTGCAGCATTGGGCATATCTTCGCGCAACACACCATTGACAGGGCCGTACATATAAAGATTATCTCCCACAACTAGCTTTGCGCCATTGGCGGCCACCCCTTCAACAATGCTAGCTTGCAAGGAGGGAAACAACTCTGGCCATTGGGTGTAGGCTGGTTGCGCGCATTGGTAAACTACTGTCGCTCCAGTAGTAACTGCTCGTGTATTTTCGGAATTATAAGCATCGCTGGCGATGATTTCCACATTAGAGGGTACGTCTGCTTTGCCACTGCGGTTAATCATCCGCACCTTTTTGTTCCGAGCTAACAGTTCACGCATGACGGCCTGTGCTAGAGGGCCAGTACCAAAAATTACATGGAGTTCTTGTGTTGTGTTCATGGGTTGGTTTTGATATCAAAAAATTATTTTTTCGGAGAAAAATGTCGGATTTTATTTAAACTTAGACATTTTTGTGTCTTAATAAAGTCACCCCGGCGGCTAAAAACCAGAGTTGGAGCATAGTTACTGACACACTAATAAATGCCCCCAAATCCACCCCAAATAGTTCTATTAATTGAGTCGCCAGAAACAGAGCAGCGACAATCCCAAATATTCCTAACCAACGTGGTAGTGTTCTTGAACGTAATAAGTAAATTGAGATAATTAATAACCACAATACGGTAAATAGGCTAACACCTAATACTTCACCGACCGAACCAGCGTAGTCATTGAGGGTTTTATAGACAACAGCGATCGCTTCACGAGTTTGTGCAGAGATTGTAGGATCAGCATAAACTTGCGCTAAGGCTGGCATTGGTACTAACCAGCGAATAATGCCCAGACAACGAGTGACAGTAGATGCAATACCAAAACCAGTTGCCACTTGGAGCCATACAGGGTTGCTTTCCCCATTGCTAATGACACGAGCAGTTAATAAAGCCACTACCCAAAAAAGTATTGAATAAAGAAGATAGATCAAATAACCAATTCTGACTGGTTCAGCTTTTTCAATTAATAGTGGCAACATGATACTAGCCGGTTCACCAAGACTAGCTGGCCAATTAATTGCTGCACCAAGAATAAAAACCGGCACAAACAGCAGCAGAGCTTCAACAATCAATACCAGACCAGCAGTTCGGTAAAGTGCTTTTATAGACATAAAGGAATTTATTTTTGACATGATTACATGAGATGAGGAACACATGATTAGGTGGTAGAGACATTGTGTTGCAATGTCTCTACTTGGGGAAAATGGAGATGATGTTGATGACTAAAACTAGTTATAGAGAATTGTCAGTTCTGTAGTTTCTTGCGCTGGGAAATTGCCACCAAAACTCCAAACAGAAATATTCCCCATGAAAAAGAAGCTTCTGGAACTGCTTTCAGTGCCACTGCACGAATTTGCATCGGGTATGGCAAAAGTATCATATCGTATCCATTGCCGCTTGCAAAATTAATGTCCAGTTCTCCAAAGTTCTCGTTAACTATCTGCACTCCTCCACCAGCAGCCTTAACATCCTTTAAAAAAGCTGTGGCTAAACCTGCTAACAATGGATCTAAGCCAGATACTTTTTTGGCTCTAATTGGGTCGGTAAAACTACTTTCAAAATCATCATCAAATGATGGTGTATCACCGTAATCAACAATTGAATAAAAATCAGAATATCCAAAGTCAATTATTTTCGTAGTACCACTATAAAGAGCTATTTCCACATCATCTGGATTAGCTTTATAAATTCTTTCTTCCAGGGGTGTAAGGGGATCAGCGTACCAATCTTGACCGAAGACATCTGCACCTAAATTCCAAGTTGTGTTAAAAGCGCGATCGCTCTTTTGACCAAATACAAAGCCAATATCATTGAGTGGGATACCATAATTTGTCAGGTATTGAGCAAAAGTAGGAAAGCTATTAATGCTAATCAAACTTGTCATTCTGGTAGCACCGCTAGCAGGTTCTTCCGGGCTTGCTTGGCGACCAGTCCCGTAATATGGGGCATTGTTAAAACCTGGGAAATCGCGGCGCGAATTTAAACCGATTTCCCTATGGCCACGATCTGGAGCCGAAGGATCTGGATTATAGAAAGGTACAAAACCTTGGTTTTCACTCGGTGATCCATTTAACCCCAAAAAATTATTAGATGCTATTGGTCGTGATTTAATAAATTGCAGTTGATTGTAGTCAAAGCTTAAGTTTGCCGCTTGAGCTGGTGCAATTGCAGATAAGGTGACAGAAGTAGTAAGACCAATCAGTGTAGACAGTTGATAAGTACGCATATTTAAGGTTTTAAGGAAGCTTTAGGAGATTTTCAGCATCATATTATCACTGGTGTGATGTGTAATATGCTAAGAATGATTTTAGGACTGACACAGTCTCACTAGTCATTGGTCAGTTGTCAGTAGGGGCGGGTTTATGAAGATCATCGTCCAAGAGGATATCTGTAAACCCGCCCGTACATTACTCATTAATCATTACTCGTGAGGGTTTTTGGACTGTGGACTGTGGACTATTGACTATTGACTATTGACTATTGACTATTGACTATTGACTATTGACTATTGAC
>NZ_CAWUDJ010000057.1:0-33340 GCF_963920875.1 Anabaena sp. CCY 9910
CCTGACTCACTCTGATTTTGTATTTTCCTCTGCTTAGAGTGACAAATGAGGGATAGAATCCAGTATCTTCTGAATCTGAGAATAGGTATAAATGGTTACTGTACGTCGTTGGTGGGATCGCAAAGCCTTACAAGTTGGTTTATTAGGGTTAGCAGTTGGCAGTGCTTGGGTGTTGCGTCAGACTCAAGGCGGGTTTTTAGCGGAAGCATACCAAGTAATTACCCGTCCTTTGCAAATGTTGCAGACAGGCCCAAGCCTAGAGGAACGCCAGGAAGAACGTCTCAAGAAAGCGCAATTCTTGGAGATGCAAACACGCATTACCGAATTAGAAAGTCAAAACAAAAAACTCACAGATTTATTAGGTTACGTTCAAAACGAACCACTAGCATCGCGTCCAGTACCTGCAAGGGTGATAGGACGCAGTGCTGACCATTGGTGGCAACAAGTAACTATTAATCGCGGTGCTAATGCTGGGATTAAAGAAGGTTATATTGTCAAGGCTGAGGGGGGATTAGTTGGTCTGGTAGACAGCGTTACACCTAACACCAGCCGCATATTGTTAATTAGTGACCTCAAAAGTCAAGTAGGTGTTACTATCAGCCGGACTTCAGCCAAAGGTGTTCTGCGGGGAGATTCTTCTTCGGAGGCTGTGTTGGAATTTTACGAAAAAGTGCCAAATGCGAAAGTGGGAGATTTAGTTTCTACGTCAACTTATAGCCAAAGATTCCCCTCTGGTTTGGCAGTGGGCAGAATTAAATCACTGGATTTAAAGAAATTACCCGCATCAATCGCCAAAATTGAACTTTTTCCAGCGCTCAGTTCATTAGATTGGGTAGCTGTATATCCCAAGGTGACAAGCCCAAATTTGGAAAATCAACACTCCAATCAGCCACAGCAACAAAAGTCCAACTAGATTTTCTGGAAATCTCTCAAAACAATGAAGACACCTTCATTTAATGGTAAATCAAAACCGCCGGCGCGAAGATTCAGCGTCCGGCGTATGCCTTTGTCGCGTTGGCATCCGGGTTTGCTTCACCTACTCGATTGGGGAGTAACGATTGGTTCGGTATTGTTATGTTTGTTATTGTTACCAACCCGCTTACCAGGTATGGAATTGTTGGGGATTGGCCCTAATTGGCTATTAATTTGGGTGGTAGCTTGGAGTGTCAAACGTTCAGTATGGGCGGGAACTTTTGCTGGCATTGTGTTAGGGCTGCTGCAAGATGCCATTACATCCCCTCATCCGTCCCATGCCATCACGTTGGGGTTAGTAGGCTTTTTGACTGGATTATTACAAAAGCAGCGTTTTATCCAAGAAGATTTTATTTCTATTGCCTTAATTGTCTTTGGGATGGCAATTTTGGCAGAAACAGTTTTTGCACTGTTGTTGACTTTAGCAGGCGATCGCCAAACAGAATACATCTGGGCATATTATCAACGTGTCACCCTAGCCTCTGCTATTCTCAGCAGTCTTTGGGCCCCTGTGCTGTACTATCCCTTAAACAGTTGGTGGCAAAGAATGAAAATGTTGGAAAGTTAGTAGTTATGACAATGTTGGTGTGGAGTCGAAATCAATAGCTCATACCAATTCAAAATTCAAAATTCAAAATTAAGAAACCTATATTTTGCAAAGGTTTCTGGGTTCGGATTTGTATCAGAATTTTAGTGAAATGGTATCAATACCTTTGAGACACAGGTTAGTATGGCAAATAAAGCAGACCTATGTCTTGGGAATTGCCCCAGCTTATTCAGCTTGATTTGATTCAGGCGATCGCATCCTGATACAGGTCTTTAGCAGGCATAGGAGAAGGTGCAGATAAACAACCCGCGAAGGGATATTACTGTTTAAATATCACTATAAGAGCATTTAAAGTGCAGAATATTTACAGTAATTCCCAAAGTTATGGATAAATTTCCAGTGGTCGCTCAAGCAGGTGCATCCCAACCCAACAACATTCAGCAACATGAACCCTCAATACAGCCATCAGTGCTACAGAGGGTAGGAAATGATTTTGATGTCCGTATGATGCAACGGTGTTTAGAACTGGCACGCCGTGCTTTAGGACGTACTTCGCCTAACCCGTTAGTAGGGGCAGTTGTTGTCAAGGATGGGGAAATTGTGGGGGAAGGGTTTCATCCCCGCGCAGGTGAGCCTCATGCAGAGGTTTTTGCTCTCAGGGCAGCAGGAGAACTGGCTCGTGGTGCTACTGTATACGTCAATTTAGAACCTTGTAATCATTATGGACGTACTCCCCCTTGTTCGGAAGGATTGATTGCTGCTGGTGTAGCGAAGGTGGTGGTGGGTATGGTTGACCCGAATCCCCTGGTAGGTGGTGGTGGGATTGAACGGTTACGTGGGGCTGGGGTGGAGGTGTTGGTGGGTGTGGAAATGGCAGCCTGTCAGCAATTGAATGAAGGCTTTGTGCATCGGATTCTTCACAAAAAACCTTTGGGTATTTTGAAATATGCCATGACGTTGGATGGCAAAATAGCCACTACCTCTGGTCACAGTGCTTGGGTGACAAATCCATCAGCTCGTGGCGAAGTTCATCAATTACGGGCTGCTTGTGATGCGGTAATTGTTGGTGGAAATACGGTACGACGAGATAATCCTTACTTAACGAGTCACCAAGAAGGGGTACATAATCCTTTGCGGGTGGTGATGAGTCGTCAGCTAGATTTGCCAGTGGATGCTCATCTTTGGGAAACAGCCGAGGCTCCAACTTTAGTATTGACTCAAGTAGGTGCTAATCCAGATTTCCAAAAACTGTTGCAGCAAAAGGGAGTGGAGATAGTAGAATTAGCATCGCTGACACCAGAAACTGTCATGTCTCACTTATACGATCGCGGTTTTTGTAGCGTGCTGTGGGAGTGTGGTGGTACTTTGGCTGCTAGTGCGATCGCTCAAGGTGCAGTACAGAAAATTCTGGCCTTTATCGCTCCTAAAATCATTGGTGGTAGCCATGCACCTACGCCTGTGGGTGACTTGGGCTTTGATACGATGACAGAAGCTCTAATTCTAGAACGAGTGCGTTGGCGTGTGGTGGGTTCTGATTGCTTAGTAGAAGGTTATTTACCCTCACTAAACCAATAAATGGTAGTTCATAGCCAATAGCGATCGCCATTGACTATGGACTAATTTATCGTGGAATTAGAACTATGAATATTGGCGCTCATAAGCAAGATCACGTATTAGTGCTAGCCGAGATTGAATATAGTCAACCAAGAAATCGGTTTCGTTGGGTTCTAACAACGCTTGTGTTGTTGTCTGGTGTACCAACCATTGCACCAAGCTAGCATCGTCCATCTGCAAGAGGGTCTTCGTTTGCGAGTTTTCAACTACAGACCAAAGCTGACGCAGAATTTTAGGAGTCATCAGACCTCAATTTAATCATGAGCTTAGTTACTTTCACATTACACAATTACAGCAGTAGATCACGACATTAACCTACAAGCTGAGACAAGTATTATTAAAAACTTCACATAGCGATTTATAACTTGATTAAGTTTAAGAATTGACTCGCTATATGTCAGGCTTTACATAAGTTAATTTTTTCTAAATATTTTAGTCTAGTAATTAATACTCACAATTAACCGATGGGTGCCTAGAAAATACTAATTATAAAATTTTGTTAAATCATTTAATAGTTAATCAATCAATGTGCGTGAATAGGATATTAATTTATATGTGATTTTGCATCTGAAGAGATATTATCATAATTAGGGATATTATCTACTATTAAAAATAACTCGCAAATAAATAATAGAGTGCATTATTACTCGTAATGCACTCTCATAAACAATGTAATTTTAGTCTTCGTATTCTACCCAGCTATTAGGTGTTTCCGAAACGTGAACTTTTAGTTGTACATCTGGTGGTACTCGTTTTTTCGTTTCATCATAGATATACTTAGCAATCATCTCAGCAGTTGTTTCATATTCAGGAGGCATCACTTCATTTAAAATACCGTGATCAAGCCCTCCTTTTGTCACATCTTGTTTAGCCCAACGTAAAGTTCGGAAATCAGCTACCATTACAGGATGCGGACAATATTGAGAAGAATGTAGTTGTGTTGATATTGCTTCAATCCGGACTTGATAATTATGACCGTGCATCCGCCCACAAGGGCCATTGTAATCTTTAATGTAGTGAGCGCTATTAAATGAAAATTCCGTTACTACCTTCCATTTTGGCATTTTAATATTACCTCGTAGCCAATTTTGATATAAATGCTCATGTCACCTGATTTAATTAGTGACTGCAACCAGGTATTTACAAGTATTACTTATATATAGATTAAACAACCAACTGAGCAATTAGGCTGGTTATGATTACAAAGTCTTCAAGAAATTATGGATACTTCAAATTACTACCTAGATAAAAACTCCACCCACAAGGGGATAAAGTTTTGTCAGTGGTCAGCAGTCAGTGGCAAATATATGTAAAAACCACTCCATGTACGGGTTGGGGTATTAGACCAGATCCTTTCAACAACTGACAACTAACAACTGACACGCAAAGCGCAATAAACCAGATGGTAAGCAATTAATTTCATACTTTTTCTTGCAATGCCCAAGCTAAGAAACGCTCGGTGTGGTAGAGGGCTAACTGATTACTTGCTCCATTGAATATATAGTCAAAAGCGTGTTCAGCCCAAGGAATTTCTAATAAAATCGCTTTATTACCACTATTTTGCAAAGACTGAAACAAAGTTCTGGGGAAAATGATTTGGATGATGTGATCACGACCACCATGAATTAACAAAGTCGGTGGAAGTGGACGATTCACGTAGTTAATTGGGGAAGCTTTAGTGTATTGTTCTGGGACTTGATCTGGTGTACCACCTAAAAAAGCTTCAAGTACTGATCTTACATTTAAGGGGTCTGGTGTAGGTGGTTCTCGATAACCTTTTGCTAGGTTAGATGGAGCATAATAACTAATGACTGCACGAATGGGTAAAGCATTTTGCTGATAAGCAGTTAACATTGCTAATTGTCCACCGGCGGAACGTCCAAGTATGGCGATACGGTTAATATCGGTTTCATACTCGGTGGCGTGTTGCTGGATAAAAGTTAAGGCGCTGCGGACATCATCAAGTTGGGCTGGAAATTTGTAAGTGGGTGCATAGCGGTAAGTAATGGCAAAGACTGTATAGCCTCTAGCGGCCATATATCGACTGAAATCGGCGTTATTTTCTGGACTTCCACTTTGCCAACCTCCGCCGTGAATGACGACGATTCCGGGGTATTTGCCAATTTGCGGAGGACGGTAGATGTTGAGGCGCAAAGATATCCCATCAGGTGATGCAAATTCGATGTTGGGTGTGTAACGTACATCATCTATGTGAATACCTTTAAACGCATCTATGATATTAAAAGGATGGGATAAGGTACGCCCCATCATAGGCGATCGCCCAAAATGTTTTTGGTCTAGAATTGGTTTGAGGTAGTCTTTACCTAATTGTTTCTCCATTGCTGACTGCATCTGCTGTTGCGTAGTTGGTATTTGCAGCAGTGGCGTTATACTGAGAATAATTCCAACTATACTAATACTTAAAGCAGCGTATTGCAGTAAGTTACCAGGTAATCTTAAAAGCAAGAGGGCAAAAGCTGTAGCATTTAACAATAGTAACCAATGACAGACTTCTGGCGCTCCCACCCCTAGAGGTAGTAAAAGATAAATGGGTGCTGGAATTATAATCCAGATGCTCAAGAAAAGACCAATAAAGCTCAAAAGTATCCCCACAATGGAGAAGACTTCTTTAATAGACGGGAGCAGATTTGGCATTATTTTCTCATTGTGTAATACCGTTTCTTGATGTAGCTTGCCTGGCGTAGCCATAGATACACTTTATTCTGTACTGTAGAGACGTTGCGTGCAACATCTCTACATCATTTATTTGGCGCAGCTTCATATTAATTTGGTATAAATGTTTCATTGTCAAGAGGAGTAAAATCACGAATAATGATTCTTTTATTGATATAGCCTACTAATGTGCAGTTTCTTCCAGGATATATATCACTCAAAGAATTGAAGTATAACCAACGTTTTTCTGGTTGTAATTTAATTGCAACTCGGCGTGGGTATCCAAATCGATCATCATAGGTAGCATCTACTCCTATAGTTCCATCACAAGCGCATCCATTTGGCCCGCATTCTTTTCCTGTTGCAAGCAGTTCAATTTTCTTGAACATCTCCGTAATAGTTAATGGAGATATACTTGTACAAGTGTTGTTCTTGATAGCAATTACTGTTTCATTTTTAATCTCAACTTCTTGCTGACATTTATTGGGAGACAAATAATTAATAGTAATTCTATAATGTGAGATTTCCTGTTTAAGCCAGTTTTCTTGGGCTACCTCTAATTGCTTTTTTTCCGCATTTTTGAAAATGAATTGATTGCTAAGATAGGCAACACTACTGATTGTGAGTATGGAAGTAATAATTATCCATTCTAAGGATGAATGTTTATTCATGAATTTGTTTATTTATCACATTAATTGTTCCAAAAGTAGCTAACATCTTGCACCTTCTCAATAAGCAAGTGGTGGACATTGCCCACCCTACGAAATAAGCAGCCTTTTAGCCTGTGATTTTGGCAATAAGAGAGTGGTGCAAGATATAAGGTAGAGAATGTGTTCTCGGAGATTTTAAATTTGTTGAGTTACTTCTAAATAAATATGTTCTAGTTTTACTGGTTGGCGAGAAATTGCATCAATATTTATACCTTCAAAACGAGAGATTATCTCTTTTAACTCCAAAGATTCAGGTAGCCAAAAGGCTAATTCTTGATCATAGTATCTATGGGTAAAACCGTAGGTTTGAGCGCGAGCGATCGCCTTTTCTTCTTGTGTAGTTTTCAATAATAAAACCTCTTGTGCTGGAATTAAATTACGTAACTCAGCTAAACTACCCTCAACTAAAATCCGTCCGTTTTTAAGGATACCAATTTTTTCACATAAGCGTTCTGCTTCATCTAATAAATGAGTGGTGAGTAAAACTGTAATTCCCTGAGTTTTCAGTCGTCGAATCAATTCCCAAATTTCGTAACGTGCTTCAATATCTAAACCTGTAGTTGGTTCATCAAGAATTACCAACTTCGGCTGATGTACTAATGCTACAGCAATATTTAATCGCCGTTGCATCCCGCCACTCAAAGTTTCTACGGGGCTTTTTGCCCTATCTGATAAGTTGATAGCATCTAAAATATCTTTAGTTTGTTTTTGAATATTTTTTCTACTTAAGCCATAAATTTCTCCAAAAAAATGGAGATTTTCTTCACAAGTCAGAGTTTTATATAAAAGATTTTCTTGAGGGGCGATACCAATTAGTTTTTTGGTTGATTCAGAAATAAGCTGATTATTAAGTTTAATCTCGCCACTATCAGCTTTCAGTAAATTACAAATAATATTAATTGTTGTGGTTTTACCAGAGCCATTTGCACCTAGTAAACCGTAAATTTCACTGTTATTAATATTTAGAGTTAAATTTTGTAGAACCTGACGATCGCCATAGGATTTATTTAAATTATGAATATTTAGCATCTTTCTGCTCAATTATAATCTTCTCTCTACAATTAACATTCGTTGATAAGATAACCAACCACCAATAATCATCGCTATAGCGAATGCTAATAAAAAAGCAATGTGTGAAGTTATTTTATCAACTGGTTCCCCTTTTGAAGACACAGCAACCAAAGCTTCATTCATATGATAAATGGGATTATATTTAGCTATATTGATCAGGGTTTTAGGAAACAATGCAGTCGGTAAAAATGCCCCACCCAGAATTAATAAAGGAACGCCAAAGGCGGCTACCAAAGAATTGACATCTTCAATCCGCCTGGCTAATTGTGTACCGAGAATAAAACCCAAACCAACGTAAGCAGCAATACTTAGAAAAATAATTCCCAATCCTAATAAAATTGAACCTTTAAAAGTTGCACCCCAAAAAGCAGCGATCGCATAAATTAATAAAGCCTGACCAATACCAATGCAACTATGGGCCAGGAAAATCCCCAAAAAATAAGATAAACCACTCAAGGGAGACAGAAAAAGACGTTTGAGGGTTTGTTGTTCTCTTTCTGCTACTACAGTAGACACAGTACCGCCCAAGCAACTAAAGAACAGTGCAGCACCCACTAAAGTTGAAGGTGCAGCATAGGAAAAAGCATCAGCTAGGGGTAGTTCCGCCCGTTCTGCTAATATAAAACCGCTCAAAGTTAGTACTGAAATCGGGAAGATACTCCAAAAAATCAAACTGCGTCTACGGCGTAACAGTTCAATTAAAATACGTTTGGTAACTGCGATGGTTTCACGCCAATATTTCATCATTGGGGACAAGAAAGTAAAAAGTAAAAAGTAAAAAGGTAAAAGATTTTTTCTTTTGCCTTAGATTGGGGATTGGGGGAAGTAATAAGAAAAATAATGATATTTGACCAATCACTTATTGACTATTGACTATTGACTATTGACTATTGACTATTTAAAATCTTTGTCCAGTTGTAATCTCAAATCTGATTTCTCCTTGGTCACTAACTCCCAAGTCACCACGAAATAAACCAAAAGGAGAGTTTAAGCGGACTCCTAAGCCGTAGCCAAAGCCGCTTCCGGGTTTGTTTCTGACTACACCTGGTTCCCCGATGACTGTTTTACCAGAACCAAAATCTGAGGCGAAATCAGTAAATACAACTCCGCCAATTGCTTCCACAATGGGAAAACGATATTCCACAGAAGCTAAACCATAACTGCGACCACTGGCGAGTTTTCCTGAACCATAACCGCGCACCGAATTTAACCCGCCTAAATTAAACGCATCAGCCGGGGGAAATTCTCCAAAAATTGTGCCAAGTTGCAAATTTACAGCCACCATCTCCGGATTATCTGTCAGATTCTGATTTCCTATCCAGGTGACTGGTAGATATTGGATATAGTTTCCTTGGAGACGGTTACTAAAAATATTCCCTAGTCCCAAGGGGATTGCTTGTTCGGTGCTGAGGGTGAGAATTGAACCTTGAGTGGGATTGAGGCGATGATCTCGTAAATCTCTCGTTACAGCCAAGGATAATGTAAATAGGTCATCAATGCCCTTACCACTCGCCGAAAGCGGATTACCTAAGCCATCAGCCCGGACAACGTTGTAATCTTGGTCACGGAGACTAATCCTGGTGTAGTTAAGACCTAACGCCCCATCCCACTCATCAAAAGAACGGAGTAACGCCACAGAACCGCCAAATCTACCTTCCCTGGTTCTGCTACCATTGGCTAGTCTGATCTCATCATCAAAGGTACGGGATATTTGGCGATCGCGGAAAGCTGTTACACTATAACCCAGACGTTCTGGTTCTCCTGAACGATAAGGACTTGTAAATCGGCTATGAAATTGGACATCTTTACCGCTAACCTGCACGGTTGTTGTCAGTTGGTCATTTAATCCACTAATGTTGGCATCCTTATAAGTTACCCGGCCAGACAAGCCAATATCATCGTTATTGCCTATACCGTAATTCCAACTAGGAAAGCGGCGTTCTTTAACATCATAAATAATACTTACCCCAAAGGGATTTTCTTCTCGGTAAGCCCTAACATAAGTGAATGACTCTAGTTTCTGCAATCTTCGCAAATCTGCCTGTAGAGCTTCATCACGGAATATTTGACCAGGCTTGAGTTTTAACAAACCTAAAATAAAATCTTTTTGGGTGCGTCCTATAATCGGTTTTCCTTGATCATCTACAGACTGATTATTGTCGTCGATAAACCGAATTTGCACATCCTGAACAATTGTTTGGGTAAGTTCACCCGTTTCCGGAACACCTACATAATCACCATATTTGGCGTATCCATCAATAACCCTTCCGTCAGACAAATCTTTCGTCTCCACCGGAAAATTCGCCAGTACTGGCTGATGTTCCCGACTCACGAATAGCCCCACCACCAAAATCACAACTATTGGAACACGCATATTGGCAACCAATTAGTGTTATCAATTTTGCCTTATTTAGTGAGTGTACGCAACTCTTGGAGAGTGTAGGGGACAGTTCGCGGTGGCGTAAATTAACTTGAGTCTCCAATGGAGGCGAAGTTGGAGACTCAAATTAAATGAAAATATTTTTTGATGTATGCTTGCCAAATATAGGGAGGACTTAGCAAGCTACCAATAAATAGTTCCAGTTCACAAGCTGCAATCAAATCCCTCTTGACGCTACCGCGATATTTGCATAAGTGCAGAAGAAGTTTACGTAGATCATTAAAAATATATACCCAAAATAAAACAGGAGCTTGCCAAGGTTTAACACTCAACATCCTTGTGTGATAACGGCTCAACCCAATACCACGGCATAAATCAACAAGATAATCTTTCTTTAATCGCCAATGAGGGATTTGGTGAGTTATTTGCATTTCTGGGTTATACCAAATATCCCATCCGGCTTGTTGAATATGTAGTAGTGCTTCTAAATCTTCCCCTGGTAAATAGGGTTCGCAAACTCGACCTTGGAGAAAACATCTTTCTGGCACATTTTCTAACCAAGCTTGTTTTCGCACCACTAACCCGGCTCCAGGGGGCAGTACCTTTTTTTTCGGCTCATAGAGCAGCTTTTTTGAGCCTCGCTCTGTTAAGGCTAATAGTGCTGCTATGCGTTGGAAATCAGCTGGAGGAGGAACTTCAAATTCACCCTGAATACGACTACCATAAGCACCTGCACGAGGATGATTTTGAGCAAATAAATAGGCACTAGCAACCCATGTGGGAGAGGGAATATTATCGTCATCTAAAAAGCCAATTAACTCTCCTCTGGCTGCTGCAACAGCGTGTTGACGGGCGATTGCTAATCCTTGTTCTGGCTCAAAACTATATCGCAATTGCCCCAATTTAAAACAAGTATTTTGATACTGCTGGACTACTTGTTTGGTGCCGTCTGTACTGTTGTTATCAACTACAAGTATTTCCCACGGAATCGCTTCTGTACCTATTTGATTTTGCAATTTATCAAGTACATTAGGCAGTCTTGTCGCACCGTTATAAGTGCATATCACCACGGTGAATTTGATGATCATATTTCTTTAAATGACATGAGATAAAAGGAATCAATAAATGCTTGATCAGAACGCACCTAAAGTTTTTAATATTTTTTATCGTGCTATATACAATATAAGTAAGTTCACTTACTTTAAATGTGAAAACTTGATGTATTTTCAGTGAAAAAACGTGATTATAGTAGTTTTTTCGGAGTATAGTACTACGCATTGAATTGATTGATCTAGCAGATAAGCTACTCTGTTTTTAAGTTGCACAATCCATTGTGAGGGCTGTTAACATTTAACAGCCCTTATTGATAGTTATTTACTTATGTATTTTTGCCTTGATCGTAAAGTTAAGACTTGGGAATAGGTTTAATTTTGAACTGCTTAGGACTTATACCAATTCAAATAATGATTGCAACACATCATGGGGTGAAGACGCGATAAATCGCGTCTCTACGGATGGTTTATCTATCGCATTCTTTTTCCAAATTGGTATTACGCATGACAACGAAAGATCAAGGATTTTGAGAAGCGTATGAATCAATTCAAAATACCCTACGGGAAGCTAAAGCTTAAAATTCAAAATAAATGTTTTACACCCCTACACCCGGTCTCAACAGAAAATCTGGGTACGTAAGTCCTATTGTTAAGACAACTGCTGTAATAACTCTTGTATTTGCGCTGGATTTAACTGTTCAACATTACTTAAAACTACTGCTGCACCGGCTGTTACTAATGTTTGTGCATAAGCTTCTCGACGGGCTGCTGTTTCTTGGACGTGAGGCGGTAAGATACCTACTCCAATCCAAGTACGGTGAGGTTTGAGTTCTCTAGCCTTGCTGACTGTGTACATATCTGCTACTGTGTCTCCGACATAGAGAATTACTGATTTTTCCTCTAGGCCATCCTCTAACTGGTTAATAGTTGCAAAAAGTCCTGTGGGGTCTGGTTTACCTGGCGCATCTTCCATTGCAATGAGTACAGGAGACTGTAAACCTAAACGTTGTTTTAAAACATAGTTAGCAGAACCACGAGTAGCACCGCTAAAAAATCCCCAAGCAATACCCGCTTGTGTAAGTTGTTCTAAATAACTTGGTTGTAATAATAAAGGTTCGTCACAGATATATCCCGTCCAATTGTCTGGGTCTGGGCCACGGTAACGGGATTGAAAAAAGGCAACTATAGTGTTGTAGTCTAGTTGCAATTGTTCACGGCGTGTTCCTTGAGCTGCAAAGTAACGGGAGATTAATTCTTGAGACGCTTCCCAATCGTTGTTCCAAATACCTTCGGATTTCAGTTCGTCAATTTCTAAAGAAGTGGGACGATAGGCCTTATTTGTAAAGTACTCTACCGTGTCTGCTAAGGCTCGACGATAGGAACCCCCAACATCGCGGATAACTCCATCTATATCAAATATTGCGATCGCTTTTGTAGTCATCAGAACTGTTCATAGGTAATGGGTAATAGGTAGTGGGTAATTAGTTATTTTCTCCAGCTTTACCTAGTTCCCAATTCCCAGTCCCTATCTTTTAGGCAATTATCCCATTGATTGACAATATTTAATATTGTGGATTTAGGCGATAACCCATACCATAAACTGTCCTAATCCACTCTGCTGCATCTACTTCCTGCAAACGGTGTCGCAACTTGCGTACCAGTACGGTTAAAGCATTGCTTTCTGGTTCCATTCCCCACTCCCACAGGGCTTCTTCTATCTGGCTGCGAGTTAAAACCTGATTGGGGTGACGCATGAGGTATTCGAGTAATCGTGCTTCACGGGGGGATAGCTCGACTTTGAGTTGCTCTCGTTCTACGGTTAAATATGCTAGATGCAATTGTAAGTCTGCAACACGCAAGCTGTCTCCTTGCCAATTGGGAACTCGCCTTGCTAAAGCACGAACCCGCGCCAACAGTTCTACTAAGTCTGCGGGTTTGACGAGATAATCATCTGCACCAGCATCTAAACCCATCACTTTGTCTGGTGTGGTGTCTCTAGCCGTTAGCATCAATATAGGTGCAGTTTTACCCGAACAACGATACTGGCGGCACAAACTTAACCCGCTTATTGTGGGTAGCATCCAATCTAAAATCAGTAGGTCATAATCCTTTTGGGAAATCAACCACTCGGCAATTTCTCCGTCTTCCGCCGTATCTACAATATAGCCAGCTTCCGATAAGATACCTTGTAATGGCTCTAATTGTTCATAATCATCTTCCACTAGTAATATCCGCATAAGATTTTTGGGGATGGAATTGTCAGATCCTTTTTAATAAAGATAAGTGTTTTTATATCTAGCATAATTACTATCCCAATTTTATATTTTGATTTGTTCGACCAGGAGACAGATTATATATCTATCAATAGATAGTTTTACTGGAAAATTGATAAATTCTTCAGACCTTATTAAATATCAAAGACCATTTTACTTGACAAATTACATCTATGCCTGATTTACGTCCACATATTTTGCTGATTATTATGTCACTTTTGCTGGTGGGTATTTCTTTTTGGGCTGGCAGTGATTTGTTAACTAAGCACTTATTAGCTTTGTCTTACAGAACAATAGATAAGTTACAAGCTGATCAGCTGACGCAAGTTATATTAATGATGAGTTTTACGGTAATTGATACTCAAATAGAACAAGACCAAAGCCTCACAAAAGTTAATATTAATATTGGCAATTCTCTGCTCAAGACAGTAGAAATGGAATTTCCTAAATCTAATTTTGATGAAGCAGCGATCGCCAAAACATTTGGACTGTATCCTCAAGTAAAAAAGATAAATCGTAATCAACCAGTTACCGTAAATATTCCTGTAGCATTAAAGGCAATTAAAGCTGAGATTAAAAAAGAAAAAGAAATAACACTTATTGAAGTAATAACTGCTAATAAATCACTGAGAAAGTTGAGCTTTGTATTTCCAGTCACCGAAATAAATATGATAGAATCAATGACTGCTCAAGTATTAAAACTTCAGCCTCAAGATGTTCAAGCCCTAGTACGTTATCAGGTGAGAAAATCGTGAGGGCAGGCTAGCATCACAGCTAAAAACAATAAAATCTAATTGTCTTATTACCTATTATCTATTAACTCTGAATCCAGATTAAGTTATTGTGTTTTAAGTGCCATATAAAGTCCAATTTTTCTGGCAATTATTTATTCTTTGCTATTAAGAATTTTGGCACCAACTATATAAGCAGAGCATATTATAGCTCAATTTAAGAACAAATAAGAGGCAACAACATGAAATCATCTCTGTGGCAACGGTTTATTGGCTTTTTCATGGTAGTTCTAGTGACATCTATGCTTTATGCTTGCCAACCTCAAGAGGCAGCAAATTCTCTCCCAACTAATGTAGCAAGTCCTGTACAAACCACTGCGCCCACAACAGATAAACGTTCCATAGGTTTTCTAGACCGCCCACTGGGGACAAATCCAGCCGAGTTACCGCCATTACCTTATGGTTATGATGCCCTAGAGAAAGCGATCGATGCAGAAACCATGAAATTGCATCACGATAAACATCACGCAGCTTACGTTAATAACCTTAATAATGCGTTAAAGAAGCATCCAGAACTGCAAAATAGTAGTGTAGAAGCTTTACTGCGGGATTTGAATAGTGTGCCTGAAGATATTCGCAACACAGTACGTAATAATGGTGGCGGACATCTCAACCATACAATTTTCTGGCAAATTATGAGTCCCAATGGCGGTGGACAACCAACGGGAGACATCGCCCAAGAAATCAACCAAACCTTTGGCAATTTTGAAGAGTTCAAAAAACAGTTTAACAAAGCAGGAGGCGATCGCTTTGGTAGTGGTTGGGTTTGGTTAGTGCGAAATCCCCAAGGACAGTTACAGATTGTCAGCACTCCCAATCAAGATAGCCCTATCACAGAAGGTTCATACCCAATCATGGGGAATGATGTCTGGGAACACGCCTATTATCTGAGATATCAAAATCGTCGTCCTGAGTATTTAAATAACTGGTGGAATGTAGTTAATTGGTCAGAAATTAACAAACGCGCCCAAGCTTCACGGCAAAGTAATTCGTAATAGCCTGCGGCTTCTCTATGTTCGCGTAGCGTTTCGTAGACAGATTGACCTAAAGCCATTAGGGTGCGTCAGTATGAATAATTTCTCTGCATAGTTAGGTTCTATGGCACTGACGCACCCTACCCAACTCGTTGTTTAGTTGCTTTATCTTCAATCACCAAATCTAGAAGCTCGTATATATTATTTTAGGTAACTTTACTGATCAATTAATGTCAGAAATACAAATTGCTATTGAAAGTGCAGATGCACCCCAAGCCGCCGCCGCTTTACTGGAAATTGAGGGTATATCAGGAAATTACGAAGTTCCTACCCAAAGAGAAGGCACATTAGCAGTCATAGGCACTATTGTAGGGATTGTCGGCGGAACTGTGGCTATAGCCGCGCAAATGCGCAAAGAAGAGGGCGAGTGTGTGGTTTGAGTAAATGAAAATTGCTGTAATGAGTGTTTGATACTCGTGTGCGAGTCTTTAATATTCGCGGGAGAGTATTTGATATTTGCGTGAGAGTGTTTGATACTCGCGGGCGAGTGTTTGATATTCGCGGGCAAGTGCTTGATACTCGTGGGCGAGTGTTTGATATTCGCGGGCAAGTATTTAATACTTGTGGGCGAGTGCTTGATACTCGTGGGCGAGTGTTTGATATTCACGCGAGAGTCTTTGATATTTGTGGGCGAGTGTTTGAACTCCATTGATGAATCTTTGAGCTTAATTCGAGAACTTCAAAGCTTAGTTAATGAACTTTTGAGCTTAGTGATAGCGGTTTGCAGTTGAATGTAATACAGACCTAAACCCTAACTCTTCTCTACAAGGGAAGCTACCGTTTTACTACTGACCAGAGAAATTTTAAAACATCCTCTTAGACTAAATCAGGATCTATGCCGAGCGATATCTACGACGATGCTCATTCTACGCACCTTACCACGAGTCTTTAATTTTTAGCTGGGAGTTAAGTTTCTTGAATGTTCCAGATGCTAGCATTAAATTGAGTGCAAATTAAGTGCGTAATTACAGCAATGCTCAACATTATTCGAGATATTCACTCTCTTTCAAACTTCAAGCGCAACACATCTGATTTGATTAAGCAAATGAAGCAGACTGGAAAACCAGTAGTTTTAACTGTCAATGGCAAAGCCGAATTAGTTGTTCAAGATGCTCAATCATACCAAAAGCTTTTAGAACTTGTAGAACAGTTAGAAACAATAGCAGGAATTAAACAGGGACTAGAAGACATAGAAGCAGGAAATACACGTCCATTAAGTGCATTTGAGCAAGAAATGCAGCATAAATATGGTATTTCAAGTTAGAACCACCAAGACTGCGGACGCTCAAATTGAATCAGCATATTTATGGCTGAAAGAATATAACCCAGCTTATGCAGATCAGTGGTTTCGGGGGTTGATGAATGCAATAGCAACTCTTCAAGAAAAACCTCATCGGTGCGCTTTAGCTGTAGAACATGAAGTATTTTCTGAGGAAGTGCGTCAACTTCTTTATGGCAAGTCAAAAAATATCTACCGCATTCTTTTTACAATTCGTGATGATACTGTTTATATTTTGTACGTGCGTCATAGTTCACAAGCACTCTTAACATCTGATGAAGTGGACGAAGAATGAGAACAATTCGGGGATATGGTTTCCTGGTAATTGACAAGCATCTTAAATAATCACCAATCAGGTGAGAGAATCAGGATCTACGCCGAGCGATCGCAATCTTTCTGCTAATAATTCGGCGCGTTGCTTTGCTTGCTGTGCTTGTTGTTGAGCAAGTAGTGCTTGTTCTTCTGGAGTTAAAAGCCTTTGCCCTTCTTGGTTATACCAATACATCCACTCGCGGGGAATACCGAGATAAGTTCCCTGTTCTATACCAATTCCTAAACCAATTTCTGGTAGCCAAACAGGATTCCCATCATGGAATTCATAAACATTGTTAACTAATTTGTATACTTCCAACCGTGGCTTGCGGCGACGCAATGGATTGTAAACCACATAATACAAAATCCCTAGTTTTGCATACTCCGCTTTTTTAGTTGAGTATTCACCGCGATATGTTTGGGATACTACCTCCAGCACTAATACTGGTAGTTTCTTTTCTTCCCAAAGCACATAACTGGGACGGAGGTTTGCATCATAAAATCGCTCTACGCCCAGACTCAAAAACCCATCTGGGACTATTGCGGGTAAGTCAGGGTCATAATAAATACCCATATCTACCCCCAAAAACCAATCCATGCGTTCTGGCCAAGCCATCGCCAAAAGGGCTTTGAGTAAACCGGGAATTAAATCTTGTAATTCATTATCCACAGGGGTATCGTCTGAGTCTGGTAGTTCCTCAGATGAAGGCAAACAAGCTAATGGATTGTAATTTAGCATGATTGATTTCCCATTCCTCAGTTATGAGTACATTTTTATTTTATAAATGAAAGTATTAGAATCTACGCCGAGCGATGTCTACGACGGGTTACGCCTACGCATCTTACAATCAGTTTATTGGATATCAAAAAACGCTAGGCGATCGCCACAAAAATAAACAATTAAGCTGTGATTCTTCTCTATAGGCGAAAACTGTTATGCGAATCGCAACCCAAAAACGTTATTACACCCCCGAAGAATATCTAGAACTGGAAGAAAAAGCCGAATTTAGAAGCGAATACCGTAATGGAGAAATCATCCCAACGACAGGCGGCACTACCAATCATAATAAAATAGCTGGTAATTTTTACTCGTACTTAAAATCTGCTTTGCGCGGTAAAGATTACGAGATTTACATTGCTGATGTGCGTTTATGGCTACCCCGTTATCAGCAATACACCTATCCTGATGTCATGGTAATTCAAGGTGAGCCAGTTTATGCCGGAACTAATACCACCACCGTCACCAATCCATCATTAATAGTAGAAGTTTTATCTAAGTTCACAAAAAATTATGACCAAGGCGATAAGTTTCATTACTATCGCTCTATTCCAGAATTTCAAGAATATATTTTAATCGACCAGCATGAATATCATGTGATGCAATATGTAAAAACTGCGGCTGATCAATGGTTGTTTACTGAATTAGAAAGTGACTCTGCAACTTTATCACTCAATACTGTTGATTTACAAATTTCTATACCTGAAATATATGAAAAAGTGAATTTCAGCGACAGCAATGATGAAGAGTAATACTAATTCAAAATTCAAAATTCAAAATTCAAAAAGGCATCTTGACTACACTGGACGGGCTAGAGAGCTTATCCCACAAGAGAACTATAAATCCAGCATTTTATTTAGTAGGGTGCGTCAGTGTGAGAAAACTTAGCCGTACCAAGAAATTATTTATACTGACGCACCCTTTTATATTAATAGAAGTAGTAAGCCTAACTATTATATATTTTTTGACACTTCCAGTAGATGATAGTTTGTGATGAGAGGATAGGTGTTTCAATTTAACAATAACAATTGAACTTAGTATCATCTTCCCACCTTTTATAAATTTTGGGTTTTAATACTTATAAGGTGAGGAAATCTATGCTTTTTGTTACGGTAATCTTGCCAAGACGAATAAGTTATGTATGATATGTGAGGGATTTTAAATTATGCCAAGAAATATCAATATTTAAAACGTGATACCCTTTGGTTGATTTGATTTACAGGATATTTATTGAGTTATAAAATACGCTAATAAATGGCATTATTTGCTACAAGTTGAATTTATAAAAATATCGTTTTTATTACAACTTTAAAATTCAGTGAGGCGCACAATGGGGGCAGAGAAATAATTACTGTTTATTTGCGCTCGGAGACGAATCATGGTATCGATGTCTACGACCGGCAACGCCCACACAGAAAATGTTCAGCATCGGCTGACTGTAGAAACTGTAGAAATTGCCCCTAACACTACGGCTATTCGCTGTCTAGACTGGGATCGCGATCGCTTCGATATCGAATTCGGACTACAAAACGGTACGACTTATAATTCATATCTAATTAGAGGCGAACAGACAGTTTTAGTTGACACTTCTCACCAGAAGTTCCGCCAGCTGTATTTAGAAACACTAAAAGGTCTAATTAACCCCAAGGCTATTGATTACATTATTGTCAGTCATACAGAACCAGATCATAGTGGTTTGGTGGAAGATGTGCTGCAATTAGCACCAAGAGCGACTGTTTTGGCTTCTAAGATTGCTTTGCAATTTTTGGAAGGTTTAGTACATGATCCTTTTTCTAAGCGGATTGTTAAAAGTGGCGATCGCATCGATATTGGTAAAGGTCACGAAATTGAGTTTGTCAGTGCGCCTAACTTACACTGGCCTGATACCATTTTCAGTTACGATCGCAAAACCGAAGTCATCTATACTTGTGATGCTTTTGGGATGCACTTTTGCGACAACCGCACTTTTGATGAAGACTTAGAAGCGATTGAAGCTGATTTCAGATTTTACTACGACTGTCTCATGGGGCCAAATGCGCGATCGCTATTGAACGCGATGAAGCGCATGGGTGAACTGGGGAAAATTAAGATAATCGCTAACGGTCACGGGCCTCTGTTGTACCATCATTTGGATGTGTTGACTGAGTGTTACCAAAGTTGGAGCCAAAGACAAGCCAAAGCGGAAACCACGGTTGGCTTGTTTTATGTCGCCGACTATGGCTATAGCAACTTACTAGTTCAAGCCATCGGCGAGGGTATTCAAAAAACTGGTGTTGCTGTAGAAATGATCGACCTCAGCACAGCAGAAATTCAAGAAATTCAAGAATTGGCAGGTAGAGCAGCTGGTTTAATTATTGGTATGCCTCCCACAACATCAGTAGCCGCGCAAGCTGGTATTAGTTCTCTGCTATCTGTAGTTAAAGATAAGCAAGCAGTCGGCTTGTTTGAATGCTTCGGTGGCGATGACGAACCCGTTGATACCATCCGCCGCAAATTTATCGACTTGGGTGTTAAAGAAGCCTTCCCAGCAATACGGATTAAAGATGTTCCTGGCGCATCCGCATACCAATTGTGTACAGAAGCGGGTACAGACTTGGGACAACTGCTGACACGGGAACGTAACATCAAGCAAATCAAATCCCTCGATGTCAACATGGAAAAGGCATTGGGACGGATTAGCAACGGTCTGTATATCGTCACAACCAAAAAAGGTGATGTTAGCAGCGCCATGTTAGCTTCCTGGGTATCCCAAGCCAGCTTGCAACCATTGGGCTTTACTATTGCCGTAGCTAAAGACCGGGCTATTGATACCTTAATGCAAGTAGGCGATCGCTTCGTTCTCAATGTCTTGGAAGAAGGCAATTACCAAGAACTGAAAAAACAATTCCTCAAGCGCCTCCATCCCGGTGCAGACCGCTTTGCTGGGGTGAGAACCCAAATTGCCAAAAACGGCTCCCCCATCCTCACAGACGCTCTAGCATACATGGAATGCGAAGTCCAAAGCAGCCTAGAATGCAGCGATCACTACATTTTATACTGCACCGTGGAAGATGGTCGCGTTTCCAAGCCCGATGGACTAACAGCAGTTCGTCACCGCAAAGTAGGCAACTATTACTAAGAAAGGGGTATAGGGGTATAGGGGTATAGGGGTGTAGAAGAACGTTTCTATACCTAATCCCCAGTCCCCAGTCCCTAGTCCCCAATACCCAACTCCCAATATCTATGAACTTAATCCAATCAATTAAAGACTGGGCAAAATCTACCCGGTTTTTGCAATTTTTTGACAAACCTAAAACAAAATCTATGAGCGATTCCAAGCCCCGTGACGTACAGGTTTTGCCGATTGCTACAAACACGAAAGTTCTCAGAGCGCGTAGTTGGTCACGTTTGCGGTTTGAAATTGAATATGCTTTAGAAAGAGGTACTACCTCTAACTCTTATGTAATTGAAGGTGATAAAACAGCAATTATTGACCCGCCTGTTGAAAGCTTTATGGGAATTTATCTCGAAGCATTGCAACAGACGATCAATTTGAAAAAATTGGATTATGTTATTTTGGGTCACTTTAGCCCCAACCGTATACCTACTTTCAAGGCGCTGTTGGAATTGGCTCCCCAGATTACCTTTGTCTGTTCCCTACCGGCGGCTGGTGATTTACGGGCGGCTTTCCCTGACGACAACTTAAATATTTTGGCAATGCGGGGTAAGGAAACCCTGGATTTAGGTAAGGGTCATGTGTTGAAGTTCTTGCCAATTCCTAGCCCCCGGTGGCCGGCTGGACTTTGTACTTACGATGTGCAAACCCAGATTCTCTACACAGATAAGATTTTCGGCGCTCATATCTGTGGCGATGATGTATTTGATGATAACTGGGAATCCTTCAAGGAAGACCAACGTTATTACTACAACTGTTTGATGGCTCCCCATGCTATCCATGTGGAAGCAGCATTAGAGAAAATCTCTGATTTACAGGTGCGAATGTATGCTGTCGGTCACGGGCCTCTGGTACGTACCAGTTTAATCGCCCTTACCCAAGCCTATGCAGATTGGAGTAAAGCCCAAAAAGAGCGAGAAATTTCTGTTGCCTTGCTCTATGCTTCAGCTTACGGTAATACTGCAACTATAGCGCGGGCGATCGCTCTCGGATTAACTAAAGGCGGTGTAGCAGTCAAATCCATCAACTGCGAATTTGCCACACCGGAAGAAATTCAAAGCAATTTAGAACAAGTCGATGCTTTCCTCATCGGTTCTCCTACCATCGGTGGTCATGCACCAACTCCTATTAACACCGCTTTGGGTATTGTCCTCAAGGTTGGTGATAACAACAAACTAGCTGGGGTATTTGGTTCCTACGGCTGGAGTGGTGAAGCCTTAGACATGATTGAAGGTAAACTGCGGGATGCAGGATATCGCTTTGGTTTAGAAACCCTGAAGGTGAAATTTAAACCAGACGATGTTACCCTCAAGTTCTGTGAAGAAGTCGGTACAGACTTCGCCCAAACCTTGAAGAAAGCCAAAAAAGTCCGTGTACCCCAACAAGCCGCTACCCCTGTAGAACAAGCTGTTGGTCGCATTGTCGGCTCAGTTTGTGTCATTACCGCCAAACAAGGCGATGTGTCTACAGGAATGCTTGGTTCTTGGGTATCTCAAGCCACCTTTAACCCACCTGGTTTAACTGTCGCTATTGCCAAAGAACGGGCGATTGAATCCCTCATGTATCCCGGTGGTAAATTTGCCTTGAATATCTTACCTGAAGGCAGTCATCTGGAATACATGAAGCATTTCCGCAAAAACTTTGCGCCAGGGGAAGACCGTTTTGCCAACTTCACCACTACAGAAGCTGACAACGGTTGTACAGTCCTCGCTGACGCTTTAGCCTATGTGGAATGCTCGGTTGACCAACGCCTAGAATGTGGCGACCACTGGGTAGTATATGCAACTGTCGATAACGGCAAGTTACTCAAGCCCGATGATGTAACTGCTATCAATCACCGCAAAACTGGTACCCATTATTAACAGGACTTACGCAAGTGTCACAATTGGTATTTGGTGCGTGACGCTATAAGTCTCATGACTACGTTCAAGTCTTCTCGCTGCGTCACACACCCTACAAACTGCGTATGTCAGTTGTTATTCGTCAGTTGTCAGTTGTGGAAATGATCTGGTCTAATACCCCGACCCGCATAAGGAGTGGTTTTTACATATCTTTGCCACTGACTACTGACCACTGACTACTGACAAAACTCTATCCCCTTGTGGGTAGAGTTTTTATCCATAAAATTTCGCTACCCGTTTTGCTGATGAGTGTGTAAACTTTATACAGCAAATAGATGTAAATATTTTTTAGATGGGCAAATTTATATTTTGTAGGACTTACGCACCCAGATTTTCTGTTGAGGCTGGGTGTAAGGGTGTAAGAGTGTAAGGGTTTCAAACATTTATACACGCCAGTTTGCTCAAGTCGGGAAACCCGCCCACGCAACTGGCTCCCCTACACCCCTATACCCCTATACCCTTCTCCAAACCCTTGATCTTTCGTTTTCATGCGTAAGTCCTAATTTTGTAGATACTGGTGAAGAACTGCAATTTTTCAGTCACCCCAGGTTTAGGTTACACAGTCAATCAAATTTTTTTACAAAACTATGGAGCAAAGCCAGCCCGAAAAGCGCCGTCACCTTGAACAAGAGTTTCAAGCATCCCTGGAAGAGTTGGAGGATATCTTACAGGAAAGCTTAGTTGAAGATGAAGAAACTACCATTACATCTACTGATAATATTGGTCAAGTGACGGCTTGTGAGGATGAAACTCATATTGATTTGGCAGCCTTGGAAGATGCGGTTGCTGATATTGAAAATTATTTAGAAGAAATCACAAAGTCCAAATAGTCGCCACCCAACACAGCTACGTCAATGTATTACTGAATTAAGCGTTTAACTGTCGCTGTACTTCGTACAACATTAAGGCGGATGTAATTGCCACATTCAAAGATTCTACACCAGGACTCAGGGGAATTTTCACTTCCTGGTCTGCCATCGCCGCTAAATCAGGCGACAAGCCAGCGCCTTCATTCCCCAATAAAATTAAACTGGGTTTATGCCAGTCTATTTCCCAATAAGTTAACTTAGCTGTGGGTAAGGTGGCTACTACCTGCATTCCTGCTTGCTGGCAAAGCTGCACTGTTGCTTTTAAATCTTCACTAACTGCGGTGGCTAAACGAAACCACTGTCCAGCCGAAGCCCTGAGAACTTTCGGGTTATCTAAATCTACACTATCTTGACTCAACCATAACCCGGAAGCACCAGCCGCCGCCGCAGTGCGAATGATTGTCCCTAAATTACCAGGGTCTTGGATGGTTTCTAAGGCTAGGACTACACCAGAAAATGGTATTTGGCTTTGGAGTTCGCTGCGCTTTGCTGTTGCCACTACCCCATCTGGTTGTACAGTAGTAGCGATCGCTTGCAATACTTCGTCACTGACTATCTCACAGCGATCGCATCGATTACAAGCCTCTTCCCACAAAGCTGTGTGGCTTGCCTCCCATTCTGGAGTACAACACACCACCTCTAGGGGATAATCCATTGCACAAGCTTCTTCTAACAAATGCGTCCCTTCCAACAGGAACAGACCTTGTTTATGCCGCTCCTTGGTGGAGTGCAGCTTGCGGATTTGTTTAACTAAAGAGTTTTGTAAACTTGTTAACATTACTAGTGCTGAGTTCCGATTATTTAACAACTCAGCACTCAGTACTCATAACTAAGCACTGAATTTATGCGGAACCCGGGACTTGAACCCGGAAGCCTTGCGGCACTAGAACCTGAATCTAGCGCGTCTGCCAATTCCGCCAGTTCCGCTTGCGGTTTATTTATCGACCGTTTTTGATTTTTACCTAATTATTGATTTTTGTCAAGTCAAATTCTTGAGAGCTAAAGTGCGTAGGGTTGCTAGTAAGTTGCCGCTCAGTCTTCCCCCTTGTTCCCATGTCTCTTGTGACCGAGCAATTGCTGGCGATCGTTGGCAAACAGGGGTTGGTAAACTCTTTTATAGCTATGCTACTAGAAAAAATGATTCTTGTGGCGTTTTTCTAGCCAACACTCATTGCTTGATAAAAAATATCAACTTGTCAGACTTTAATTAGGCTCTTATAGAAATTAGAGTTAACGAAATGGGAATTATTCATAGGTGGATAATCGCTGATGGCTTAATTTGCAGTAGTGAGGGCATATGACAAGATTTTATTGAGTATTTATTTTTACATAAAAACAATGCTCTGTATTAAGTCGTCGATAAATTTAGTTAAAACCTATAAGCCTTGCTATCATTAACTTCCAGCCATCAGCGCAGACCCGAAAAATGATTTATCAGTACAAGAGATAACTACAAAAATGTAGACAAATCAAATCTTTACTGTAGAATCAAAACCAACTTCTAACCTAGAAAATTACGTGTTTATTTTGGAGGTAGGCTTATTAATCCTTCTAGCAGCTTACCAGATGCCAAACTGGTGCCAGAAGCAGACTCCTCAGTCTTGCAAATTTGGGGTGGGCATCCCTTACGGGGTCATGTCAAAATTAGCGGGGCAAAAAATTCAGCATTGGTAATCATGGCTGGAGCCTTGCTTTGTTCAGGAGATTGCCGGATTCGTAACGTTCCCTTATTGGCGGACGTAGAACGAATGGGTGAAGTAATATCGGCGTTAGGTGTACGCTTGACACGACAAGCAGACATCATAGACATCAATGCCAGCGAAATTAAGACATCAAAAGCTCCCTACGAGCTAGTTACCCAGTTACGAGCGAGTTTCTTTGCCATAGGAGCCATTTTGGCAAGGTTAGGCGTAGCACAGATGCCATTACCTGGCGGTTGTGCCATAGGAGCCAGACCCGTTGATCTGCACGTCCGAGGACTGCAAGCAATGGGCGCAGAGGTGCAAATTGAACATGGCATTTGTAACGCCTATGTTCCTGGTAGTGGTGGTAGGTTGAAAGGAGCCAAAATTTACCTCGACACTCCCAGCGTGGGAGCGACAGAAACCTTGATGATGGCAGCCACCCTCGCCGATGGCGAAACCATCTTGGAAAACGCTGCACGGGAGCCAGAAGTAGTCGATTTGGCTAATTTCTGCAAGGCAATGGGAGCTAATATTCAGGGCGCTGGCACTAGTACAATTACTATTGTTGGTGTTCCTAAATTACACTCTGTTGACTACAGTATTATTCCCGATCGCATTGAGGCTGGAACCTTCCTCGTTGCCGGAGCTATCACCCGTTCCGAAATTACTCTTTCCTCAGTAGTACCAGATCATTTAATCCCGTTAATTGCCAAGTTGCGGGATATTGGCGTAACCATCATTGAGGAAAGTCCAGATTGCTTACGCATTCTTCCTGCCGAAATTCTCAAGGCTACAGATATTGATACCTTGCCCCATCCTGGGTTCCCCACGGATATGCAGGCACCATTTATGGCCTTGTTAACTTTGGCAGAAGGCGACAGCATTATTAACGAATCAGTATTTGAAAATCGCTTGCGCCATGCCTCAGAGTTAAATCGCTTAGGGGCAGATATTCGGGTGAAAGGCAATACTGCTTTTGTGCGCGGAGTGCCAATTTTATCAGGTGCGCCAGTCATCGGCACAGACTTACGAGCATCAGCCGCGTTAGTCATAGCCGGATTAGCCGCCGAAGGTAAAACTACCATTCAGGGCTTACATCATCTTGATCGGGGCTACGATCAAATTGATGTAAAGTTGCAACAATTGGGAGCTAAAATCCTTCGAGTACGCGAGGAGCCAGCAAATGCTGAAGTAGCCGCTAATAACAATGCGTCGCCAGCGCCGATTTCTACTTAGGTAAGGGTGTAGGGGTGTAAGGGTGTAAGGGTGTAGGGGTTTAGCGGGTAGTTTTTCTCCTCTGCTCCTCTGCTCCTCTGCTCCTCTGCTCCTCTGCTCCCCAATCCCCAATCCCCAATCCCCAGTCCCCAACCTCCAGTCGCTATACTAACTGTGGGAGGCTGTTGATGTTTTGTTTTACCAACTGGCTATATCATGTCCTTGTTCAAATCTCCGCTCATCGGTTTAAAAGCTGACTCGTTTCGTCATCCACTAGACCTGGAAGCTACTACATCTCTCAAGCAAATACCGGGCTTGGATATGTTGGTACGAAATTTACTAGGGCCAATGGCGGAGCAAGTTTTTTATGTAGAAAATATTGCTTCGAGTGTTTTGGTAGGGGAAAAACAACTGCCTAATTTACACAAGCTGTTGTTAGAAGCTTGCAAAATTTTGGATATTGAGCCTCCCCAGTTGTATGTCAGACAACATCCGGCTCCTAATGCCTACACCTTTGCTATGCGGGGTAAGCAACCTTTTGTGGTGTTGCATACTTCCTTAATTGATATCCTGACTCCAGAGGAAATCCAGGCGGTGATTGCCCATGAGTTGGGACATCTCAAGTGTGACCACAGTGTTTATCTGACACCTGTAAATTTATTAGTATTAGCAGCATCAGCAGTCCCCAATATAGGGGCTTTTATGGCTCAAGCTATCCAGGCACAACTTTTAGAGTGGGTACGTTGTGCTGAGTTTACCTGCGATCGCGCCGCATTACTAGCTACCCAAGACCCCAAGGTCGTGATGTCAGTTTTAATGAAGTTGGCTGGAGGTTCCCCCACCCTAGCACCGCAACTGAATTTGGATGCTTTTATTGAGCAAGCTCGCGCTTACGACGATATTAGTAAAAGCGAAATGGGGGAAATGGTTAAAGCTGCTCGTACTGCTCAATTAACCCACCCCGTTCCAGTCCTCCGTGCCAGAGAAATTGACAGATGGGCAAGTAGTCAAGAATACCAATCTTTATTACTAAATCATGGTCAGAAATATACCAGTGAAGTAGCACCAAAAGGTGGCTGGCGGAATTGGTGACATAGTGCAAGGTATTAGGTATGTATGATTTTTACTTACTATGCCTAGTTTGCTGTGATAGCTCGTTAATTAACTCATTCAACACATCAATTTCAGTCCTTGAGGCTTCCCTACAGTATTCCTCAAGGATTTTTAATTCTTTCTGGCGAAGTTGTATAGATGCACTATTAGGAGTTTGGATTTGCGTTCGTCCAGCTTTCATTGCTTGGTAATTCAAAACTGCATAGGTCATTTCGGAACTGTTGACCATCTTCTCAAAATCTGATTGTTCAAAAACTATAACTTTTATAGGAGTGTCACTTGCCGCCCTTACTGTTGCTGTCCGCGTAGTTTCGTGAAGTAACCCTATTTCACCAAAATAGCTATTAGGCCCTAATCTTTTTAATAATTTTGGTTCTGAGTCCCCATCTTCTTGAATTACCTCTACCTCTCCTTCCATCAAGATATAGAATTTATCGGCTAAGTCACCTTGGTGGATGACAATTTCACCAGGTTGGAAAGTCAGCATTTTTAATTGAGGAAGTAACTGGATTAATTGCTTATCAGTTAAGGTCGGTAAAGCAACAGATAGCCGGCCCTGATAGTCTAAATCTAGTTTGCCATCTTCCATACGCAGAATCCGATTGGTCACGCCAAAAATACGGTTATCATGGGTGACAATCACAACAGCACTCCCTTGTTCCCTCGCCAGTCCTGTCATCAGTTCAACGACTTCTTTTCCTGTTTGTCCATCTAAAGAAGATGTTGGCTCATCTGCAAAAATTAATTGCGGACGATGGACAAGGGCGCGGGCGATCGCTACCCGTTGTTTTTGCCCACCAGAGAGATCCCTTGGATAAGCATTTATGTGCTTTTCCATACCTACTAATTTAAGAATTTCTGTACTTTTGCTAATAGCATCTTGAGGTGTAAAATTATCCTGTAGTTCTAGAGACAGCATGACATTCTGACGAACAGTCATAAAATCTAATAAGTTGAAATGTTGAAAAACATAACCAATTCGTCTGCGTATTTGCGTCCGCTCGAATTCGTTAGCTCCCTTTAATTCATGAGCAAACAATTTAAGACTACCCTCTTGCACAGAACGTAGACAGCCCATCAAAGATAGAAGTGTCGTTTTCCCTGAACCAGACGCTCCAGTTAAAATCACAACTTCTTGGGATTGAATTTCAAGATTAATGCCAAATAGAATTTGTTTTTTTCTTTTGCCTTCTTGATAATAATGGTTCAGTTCTTTAATTTTAATAACCTGATTCATAAATTCCATAAAAATATTGGATTAAACTTATTTAAAAACATCCACTGGGTCTGCGTCTTTAATTTTAATTAAAGAAAGAATTGATGATATTAAGCAAATCATATACACTAACAATAAGACAGTCAAAGCTGTTCTTAAATTCATTTCCATGAAAATCTTTGTCACATTAATTAGATATGAATAAGCTAAATAAGATAATATTATACCTGGAATATATCCAGCAATTACTAAAATAATGCCCTCATGGATAACTACGAAAATCAAAGATTTTTGACTAAAACCTAAAGCCTTCAATGTCGCATAATTACCCAGGTTTTGTGTAACTTTTACATAAAGAATTTGATATAAAATAAAAATACTGACAACGACAGCAATAATCAAAATAAAACGAAAGATAAAACCCATTGGAGAATTATTTTCATGGAAGATTCTTTCTCGTTTGATTAATTCAGATTTAGAGAATACTTTAATGGTTCTAGGTAGATAATTCCTTAAGTCATCAACAGTTTTCTCTATATCTACATCTGAGTTATACTCTGGCTTTAATTTAATTAAACCAATATCTATTTGTGAACTGTCACGTCCGAATAATTCACTAAAAGTTGTTGCACTGATAATAAAACTAGCATCGTAAGCATTATTAACTCCTAATTCAAACAATCCTACAACTCTAAGTCCTCTCAACGAGCTAGTATTTCCTACTTGGATTTCTGCGGCAGATTCTCCTTTTGCTTGAAATTCGGCAATGATAGAATAAAATTCATTTCTGGCATTATGGTCAAATAACGCAAATTTTTGCTTCTTGAGTTTTTGCAGATTTTCTTTTACTCCCGGCAAATTAAGTGTTGATACATTTAAAGGAATACCTAGAACGTTAACTCTAATGCGATAAAGGGAGTTGTTTCTGTCGTACCATTGGGTTGATGTGATGTAAACTGGTGCAACAGAGTTAACTTGCTTTAATGCTAGTGCTTCATATAAAGGTCTTGAAGAAAAAGTTACTGGTTGCAGTGCAGTGGAAGAGAGAGAGCTAATTAAAACAATATCTGCATTGAAGTTTAAAGGTAATTGTAATGACCCCTCTAAAAATGCGTTTCTCAGTCCTATCTGAATAAATAGTAAAAATGTAATGCAGAGGATGCCAATAATTCCCGCAATAGTTTGATTGCGTTGATAGCTTAGTTGTAGCCAAGCAATGGGAATTTTTTGCAATTCAAGGAAATAACGTTGAATCATAAACTAGAAAATCTTGATACTTCTTTAACAAGCTAAAAAATACTTTGAGTTTAATGCTGGCTGTGCTTCACAGGTTTAATTTTTTATTTCTAATAAATCTATGGCAGGAGATTTTAATGTTCCATGTCTATGGATACATCAACTTTGAGATTCGTCATTCCTGCTACACGATGACTACTTTCTTGATGCAGAAGAATTTTCACTTCTACTACACGAGTATCTACATTTGTTGGGGAATCTGTATCTAATACATTCCGAGTACCAATTTCTAATCCTACTTGAGAGACTTTTCCAGAGAGCGGTTTGGTGAGGCTAGGACTGGTAATTGTTGCTGTTTGCCCTAGATGTATTTTGCGGATATCCGTTTCGTAAACTTCTGCTATCACTACCATTTGCGTTGTATTACCTAAACTCACGATGCCTTGAGTTCCCACCAATTCACCGGGAAAAGCTTGCACTTTCAATATTTGTCCATTTTGTGGCGATCGCACTATACTCAAGTCCAGTTCTGCGAGAGCCTGCACTACCTTAGCTTTTGCCTGTTTCACCTCTGCCTGGGACAACTGCACATCCACTGTACGTACTTCTGCCAAACTCTTCAACGCAGCATGGGCTTGAGTCATATATCGTTGTGCAGCTTCCATCTGTAGGCGTTTGCTATCGTACTGCGAAGCTGAAACCGCTCCTTCTTTATACAAAATGCGATATCGTGATTCCTCGATTTTGGCATTGTGCAGTTCTGCTTCCAATCGAGCGATCTCTGCTTGTTGAGCTTGTAAATCTCCCTGTTTTGCTCCTGCTTTGACTTGCATTAAGCGGGCTTGAGCCACCTGCACTTCTTCCTCTGCCATTTTCACAGTTGCTAAACGACGGGCATAATTATCTAACACTGCCAGCACTTGCCCCGCCTTTACCTTGTCCCCTTGCTTCACCAGTAGTCTTTGGATACGAGCCGATTCTGTTGTAGAAGCCGGAAACACTTGCCTGACTTCTCCTTCCGGTTCTATACGCCCCAAAGCAGTTACTCCTTGTACTACTGGAGTTGCAACTACTGGCTGAGGTGTTACTGCTTCATTACTCCCCAGTATCGGTGAGATAATTACCCTGCCGGACGCGATCGCACCCAAGCTTATAGTTGTAAAAATAACTAGAATGTAAGTATATTTCCTGTTGCTAAGTGAAATAAAAAAATGCGTCATACTTTTTTTAATTTGAGCGACAAAACTTTGGAAAATTAATAGATATCTAGTTAAATTTCAGTTCTATTAGGCAAGATGAGTAGGGTAAATTAGCTGGTGTTTTTTGCTTTCTCTAATATAGATTGTAATTATTGTTACTGCCAATTGCTCTTCTTGATCCTTGGTGGGCTAGTGCTAATAGTTCACCAACCCAAAATTGCTAGGCTAAGGGAAGCAGAGGAGCAGGAAGCAAGATTGGCGATCGCTATCCAAGTGATAAAAGTAGCGCTAGTTCTTGGCTGTTGAGAATCACAAAAAACTCAAATCTGACACACCATACGAATCTGCCAGTTGTGTAAGTCCTCACTTTATTTGAAACTATTAGGACTTACGCAAGTGTCATAATTAAACTAACTTTAGGGTGCGTCAGCCCTAATAATTTCGTACACATTAGAGGATCTTCCTCATCATATTGTGCGAGTTGCCTAAGTCCTGACTATTAAACAGTGTTTACTAAAAATCAGCCCCATGACAGCTATATCCAGTCCCATCAACCTTTTTGAATATGAACAGTTAGCCAAAACTCATCTATCTCAGATGGCTTTTGACTACTACATTAGTGGGGCTGGGGATGAAATCACATTACAAGAGAATCGTACAGCCTTTGAACGCATTAAGTTGCGTCCGCGAATGCTAGTGGATGTTAGCCAAATTAACCTCACAACCTCTGTTTTGGGACAACCTCTGCAATTACCTCTATTAATTGCACCAATGGCGTTTCAATGTTTGGCTCATGCAGAAGGCGAACTAGCCACAGCAATGGCGGCTGCATCGGCTGGGGTAGGTATGGTTTTGAGTACCTTATCTACCAAAAGTTTAGAAGAAGTAGCAGAGGTTGGTAGTAAGTTTCCCGACTCCCTACAATGGTTTCAGCTTTACATTCATAAAGACCAAGGTTTAACTCGCGCTTTGGTAGAAAGGGCTTATACAGCAGGTTACAAAGCATTATGTTTGACTGTGGACGCTCCTGTACTCGGACAACGGGAACGAGATAGACGTAATGAATTTGCGTTACCTCCAGGTCTGGATTTGGCTAATCTGGCAACAATTTCCGGGTTAGATATTCCTTATGTGCCAGGAGAATCGGGGTTGTTGACCTATTTTGCTCAACAACTCAACTCGGCTTTAACATGGGAAGATTTGGAATGGTTGCAGTCTTTATCTCCCCTACCGTTGGTATTGAAAGGAATTTTGCGGGGTGATGATGCGGCGCGGGCGGTGGAATATGGAGCTAAAGCAATTGTAGTGTCCAATCATGGAGGTAGACAACTTGATGGAGCGATCGCCTCACTAGATGCCCTCCCTGAGATAGTTGCAGCCGTCAATGGTAAAGCCGAAGTCTTACTAGATGGCGGAATCCGCCGGGGTACAGATATTATCAAGGCCTTAGCAATAGGCGCTCAAGCTGTACTCATAGGTAGACCAATTTTATGGGGACTGGCAGTAGGAGGACAAGCAGGCGTATCTCATGTTATCTCGCTACTGCAAAAGGAGTTAAATGTGGCAATGGCGCTGATGGGCTGTTCTCAGTTACAAGATATTGATTCTAGTTTTCTGCATTTTAAGTAAGTAGAGGAGAAATTTTAATTTATTCCTTGCATTAAACTTAATTGCTGTACTATAATAGTAAAGTTGCTTCCAAGGGCGGGTGGCGAAACTGGTAGACGCACCACACTCAAAATGTGGCGACCTTGCGGTCATAGGAGTTCGATTCTCCTCCTGCCCACTGTTAACTAGATAAAAAAGAAGATGCGATTAAAAAGATGGGAATCCCCCCGCAAAGAAGGGAGAAACGATAAAGGCAGAGGTGGCTCTGCAAGAAAGCGACAACTCAAGAAACAAAGACAAATGTTACGGCAAAAGCTCAAAGAAGCTAACAAGCCAGACAAGAAACAAAATAATCAAGGTGGGGAAGATAAACAAATCTTCCCCATTTTTTTTGTACTGTGTGTGTCAGGTAGCGCTACAAGACGCGATAAATTCCGCCACAAGAGAGAGACGCGATAAATCGTCGTCTCTACAAGATATTTGTGCGATCGCCTCGTTTATGTTCAAACAAATATTTTGACCGGAATGGCAATGCGTAGGCATAGCCCCCTTGTAGAGACGCGATTCATCGCGTCTTCTTCCTTCCCATCATTTACACAACACAAATAATCCCTCTTTTGTTACTTTAGGAAAAGAAAAATTGACAAGAGATTCAACT
>NZ_CAWUDJ010000058.1:0-31480 GCF_963920875.1 Anabaena sp. CCY 9910
ACTACTAGGACAAGGTAATGGCAGCTTTGGTGCCGCCACTAACTTTAACGTTGGTTCTAGTCCTTTTTCAGTAACAGTGGGAGACTTCAATGATGATGGGTTACAGGATTTAGCTGTTGCTAACGAAGGTGGTAACAACGTCAGTGTACTACTAGGACAAGGTAATGGCAGCTTTGGTGCCGCCACTAACTTTAACGTTGGTGTTGATCCAATATCAGTAACAGTGGGAGACTTCAATGGTGATGGGTTGCAGGACTTAGCTGTTGCTAACTTTAGCAGTAACAACATCAGTGTACTACTAGGACAAGGTAATGGCAGCTTTGGTGCCGCCACTAACTTTACCGTTGGTACTAATCCTGGATCAGTAACAGTAGGAGATTTTGATGGTAATGGGGTGCAGGACTTAGCTGTTGCTAACGTTAACAGTGACAACGTCAGTGTACTGTTAAATACTACTAATTTTTCTTCTCCCCCCACGGTCGCCAACCCCATCACCAACCAAACAACAACCACAGGCACAGCCTTCAACTTCCAAATCCCTGCTAACACCTTTGCCGACCCAGGCGACACCCTCACCTACACAGCCACCCTCGGCAACGGCAACCCCCTACCCAGTTGGTTATCATTCAATCCCACCACAGGCACATTTACAGGCAACCCCACCCGTAATCAAATAGGTAGCCTCAGCATCAAAGTTACCGCTACAGACACCACAGACCTGAGCATTGAGACCACATTTAATCTCTCAATTGGTCTACCAGACAACATCATTAACGGTAACGGAAGCAACAATACATTTATTGCCACCGCCGCCAGAGACGTATTTACTGGTGACGCTGGCTACGATAACATCATTACCAGCTTTGCCAACCTCCAACAAAATGACTCATTCAACGGCGGAGATGGCAGAGATGCCATCCTCATTCAAGGTGGTGCAAACACCGACACCATCACCTTTAATTTAACTAACCCCAACAACCAACTAGCCAGCATCCCTGGCACAACCATCACCAATATAGAAACCTTCGACCTGAGAACATTTGCCGGCACAGTCATTTTTACAGGTGGTAGTGGTAACGATGCAGTCTATGGTGGCGCTGGTGATGATAACCTGACTGGTGGCGCTGGTGATGATCACCTCGACGGTGGTGCTGGTAATGATAACCTCAACGGCGGCGATGGTAATGATGTACTTGTGGGTGGTAGTGGTACAAACACCCTGACTGGTGGTGCTGGTAATGACCGCTATTACATAGATAACGCCAACGATTCAATCATAGAAGAAGCTATCAATGGCGGTAGAGATGAGGTTTTTGCCACAGTCAGCTACACTTTAGCGGATAACGTCGAGGCTCTCACCCTCAGAGGTACTGCCACACAAGGTACGGGAAATAGCAGCAACAATAACATTAAAGGTAATAATGCTAACAACATTCTGTCTGGTGGAGATGGCAATGACAATCTGACAGGTAATGCTGGCAATGATGAGTTGTTTGGTGGTAACGGCAATGATACCCTCAATGGCGGTGCTGGCGATGATAAGTTGATTGGTGGCGCTGGTAGCGATAGGCTATTTGGTGGTGCTGGTAACGATGACTTTGTGTTCGGTCTGACTGGTAACGCCTTTAATAGTGTTGATTTTGGCATCGATACCATTGCAGATTTTGCCTTAGGAGATGCCATCGTCTTAGATAAAACAAGTTTTATTAACCTTACTAGTGCGGTTGGTGATGGTTTTAGTGCTGTTAGTGAGTTTGCCAGTGTAAATAATGATACTTTAGTTGCCACTAGCAATGCGTTGATTGTTTACAGTTTGGGTAGTGGTCGCTTGTTCTACAACGAAAATGGTAGTGCTGCGGGTTTGGGTTCTGGCGCTCACTTTGCTACTCTCTCCGGCGCTCCTGTTCTGGCTAGTAGTGATTTTGCCATTTTCTCTGATCCGGGGACGTAAATACTTAGTGCGATCGCCCTTGCTGTTTCCTCAGGTGCGATCGCTTTGAGCTAAATTAAGACAAGCGGTCTTTCCTTATCTATGTTCTCTGGGCAAGCTCCGCGAAATGCCTCTTGCTCTCTGCCTTTCCTGATAAAATAGAAAACAAAGCCAGCAACACTTTTATACAGATGAGGCGTAAAACTTGAGTTACTATGTCTCCTAATTGCCATTGTGCAGTTTTTGTGGGGAGTAGTAAAAGTTAAATATGACAGAAGTTATCAGCACGCAGTCTGTAGTAGATTTAGCTGCCATTGCCGAAAAATTCGCGTTTCCAGGTACAGTCACAAATGTTCAAGCATTTGGTAGTGGCAATATCAACGATACTTTTTTAGTAACTGTTGATTCCTTAGAAGCACAGCATTTTATTCTGCAACGGATAAACACTCTGGTGTTTCGTCAACCAGAACTGATTATGCAGAATATGCGTATCTTCAGTGATCATGTTTATCAACGTCTACAATACGCACCCCCAAACCGTCGTTGGGAAGTTCCGCGCGTACTTTCCACCAAGGATAATCACGATTATTGCACAGATACTCAGGGGAATTTCTGGCGAGCGATTAGCTTTATTTCTGGGTCGCAGTCTTTTGACACTATGCAGGATTTAGCACAAGCCCAAGAAATCGGTTATGCCTTGGGGATGTTTCACAACTTAATCAGCGACTTATCACCAGAAAAACTGGCTGATACTTTGGTAGGCTTTCATATTACGCCGCTTTACTTGCGTCACTATGAACAGGTTTTGGCAACAGCTAAACCGCAACCATCCCCAGAATTAGATTATTGCTTGCAATTTGTGAGCGATCGCCAAACTTCTGCATATATCTTAGAAAATGCTAAAGCTGCGGGTGAGTTGCCGTTACGTTTGATGCACGGCGATCCTAAAATTAACAATATCATGTTTGATACTGTTACTCACAAAGCCGTTAGTGTTATCGACCTCGACACGGTGAAACCCGGTCTAGTACATTATGACATTGGTGATTGTTTGCGATCGGGCTGTAACCCTGCTGGGGAAGAAACAGAACATTGGGAAAGCGTTGCTTTTGACACTGATTTATGTCAAGGAATTTTACAAGGTTATCTGTCGGTAGCAAAGGATTTTCTCACCGAGAACGATTACGCATATATGTATGATGCTATACGCCTCATCGCCTTTGAATTAGGACTGAGATTCTTTGCTGACTATTTAGCGGGGAATGTTTACTTTAAAATTAAGTACCCAGAACATAATTTAGCCAGGGCGCTTGTGCAATTTAAACTAACCGAAAGTATCGAATCTCAAGAAATTAAGATTCGTAAAATTATTCAAGATATAAAATGAGTCACCAAATATTTTCTCTACAACCATTTCCCTCTGAAGAATCTTTAGTTGATCTCAAAATTGCTGGTAATATTAGCCGCCATAATAATCAACTCACAATTAATTATCAACTCGTTGGTGAATTAGCACCAGTTGAGATTCCCTCGCCTATAGACACACCAGCAAGAAAACATGAACTATGGCAAGATACCTGTTTTGAGTTCTTTATTGGTATTAAAGATTCTCAACAATATTGGGAATTCAACCTTTCTCCCTCTCGCAATTGGAATATATACCGCTTTCATGGATATCGCCAAGGAATGCAGGAAGAAACAGCTTTTACTTCCCTACCTTTTAGTGTTGAAAATCAATCAGATAGTTTGGAACTTTCGTTGAATGTCGATTTAGAAAAAATTATTTCTCCTGAACAACTTATTGATGTCGCAATTACTACAGTTATTAAACAAAAGGATGGCAAGATAACTTACTGGGCTTTAGTGCATCCAGGTGAAAAAGCTGACTTTCATATCAGGGACAGTTTTATAATTAGATTATGAGATGTAGTGTGCGTCAGTCCGAGGAAACCTAGCTGCACCAAGAAATCATTCATATTGACGCACCCTACTAATACCAATTCAAAATTAAGCTAGTAGGGTGGGCAATGCCCACTGTATCTAGGTTTTGGTGGGCATTGCCCACCCTACGAAATAATAGGTTTTTTAGCTTGATAATTTTAGTAATACGCAAGTGGCGCAAGATATAAGTCAGAGAGGTATTGCATTTATCAGTAAATATTAATCCATGATTATTGTGATTGATGGAAATAAAAAATAATTATGTGATTTTAATGAATTTTTCGTGAAATCAAAAAAAATAATCTTAAATATTTGCTATACATAACTGAAAGATTCAGCCATAAAACAACGGGTTCTCTACAAATTACTAAGGAAATTTCATATTTTGCTGATAGAACATTAAGCTTCAAGTAAAAATCATTTACATATATGTTCATCAGAGTCTATTGGAGTCCGTTGTAGTAATTAGCCATGATACACCGAAAATCCAAGTAGGTGATTTATGTTGCTACATAACACATCGTACTAATTCAAAATCTGCATAATTTTATGGAAAAAAAATTAGCTCCACAGTTTAACAATTTTTACCAAAGCTGTAGTCGGTATTTCCAAAAACTGTCTCGTAATCAAAACTTTCGAGGCTTGAAAATATATCTTTTGATACTTACTATAGCTATGGTGATAATTATTAATCCCATAGGCAATTATATGCCTTGGATTGTAAATATACTACCAACAACTACTGAGAAAATCACTCATAAATCATCTGCACAGTTAACGGATAAACAATCCCAGAAAACCTCAAATAAAGCAGCCTATAAAACCTCTTGGATAGGTAACACTTTTAGTGGTAAAAAGTGGGTACAAATTCAAATGGCGGGGATGTATGTTGCTCCCAATGGCACAGTTTATGTCAACAGTCATTGGGATGAAGCTGGTAGAGAAGTAGGTATTTATAAAGACGGCGATGTAATTGGTAAAGCTGATGACTTACATGGCTGGGGAAGGTTGGGAGGTAAAGCAATTACAGCCAATCAAAAGTACCTCTATGTAGCTATGCAGCAATCCCATGAAGGGAAACCAGAGGATGATTACCCACCAAAGGGAACCACTTGGTACAATGTCCGACGCTATGACTTATCTGGAAAACCTGCGCCCTTTGCTGGGGGGCGTGGTTGGGATAAAAGTATGGTCATTGTCAATAGTAAAAGTGAAGTTACTGGATTAGCGACTAAAGACAAAGAGTTATATGTAAGTGATCCTGCTAGCGATCGCCTCCGCGTTTACAATACAGATACCATGCAGGAACTACGCAGCTTTAGCGTTCCTGATCCTGGTGCGATCGCCGTTGATCAGCAAAATAACTTATGGGTTGTGCAGAATAAGAAAATAGTCCGATATTCGCCCCAAGGTAAGCAATTAGCCCAACAAATCACTGATGTTGCTAACCCAAGTGCGATCGCCTTTGATCCTCAAGGTAGATTACTAGTAGCCGACAACGGAAAACGTCAGCAAGTACTCATTTATAACGTCACTAATAAACCAAAACAGGTTGGTACTTTCGGTGACAAAGGCGGTATTTATGGCGGTACTTCTGGGGAAGTCAAAGACGGGAAACTTTATGGTATTACCGGAGTCGGCACAGATAAAAGCGGCAATATCTACATCAGTAATCATGGTTTTAACAGTACTGGTGCTGACTTGAGAAAATTCTCGTCATCGGGAAAACTCCAATGGCGCTTACTCGGTTTGCAATTCATAGATAATGCCGATGCTGATCCTGACAGCGATGGTAGAGATGTGTTCACCAAAAACGAACACTTTGTCATGGACTACAGCAAAAACAACGGCAAGGAATGGACATATAAAGCATATACCTTAGATAAGTTCCGCTACCCAGATGATGGAAGACTCCACACCACACCCACATCAGCCTTCGTTCGGCGCTTGGGTGGAAAACGCCTACTCTACCTCTCCTCAGAAATGATGGCAGAACGGCTGTTAATCTACCGTTTTGATGGTGAGATAGCTGTTCCCTGCGGCATTTTTGGCAAAAACCATCTTAGTTGGCCTCCTAACCAACCAAAAGACGGTAGCTGGTTATGGCGGGATGTTAATGGTGATGGTTCCATCCAAAACAACGAATACAAAACCTTGGGTGAAGAAGATGGTTCTGTCTGGGGTTGGGAAATAGACAGCAAAGGAGATATCTGGCAAGCGGCCGAAGCTGGCTACATCAAACATTATCCCTATCAAAAATTAGATAATCATGGCTGTCCCATTTATGGACAAGCTGTTGGGGGCAGAATACCCATGCCAGCACCTTTCAAAACTTTGACAAGAATCAAATATTTCCCCAAACAAGATGTGATGTATCTTGGAGGCTACACCCATGAACATCCCAACCTTGATGGTGATTGGGGGTTAGTTGGCACAGAAATAGTCCGTTATGACAACTGGAGTAAAAAAAGAAATCTCCGGTGGCGGATAGTGCTTCCTTATAATCATCAAACAGACCCCAAATTACATATTAAATCAATCGACGTGGCAGGAGACAGAGTTTTTGCCGTTGCTAGTAAAAAAGCAGAGGTTTATGTCTATAAAGCTACAACAGGGGAAGCATTGCCAATGTTAACACCAGGCGCAGAAGTAGGAGGCGAAAGCGGCTGGATTGATATCCCCTACGGCATTCGTGCTTTTCGTCGCGCCAATGGTGAGTATTTAGTATTTGTGGAAGAGAACGCTAAAGGAAAGGTGATGATGTATCGATTACCTGGGTAAATTAACCAGATATAGCTGGGGACTGGGTGAAAAGTCTTGTTGTGTCTAGGTTGTATCATCTATTGATGTCCTAACACTACTAGCGACAGCTATAGATCCTCGACTTCTTCAAGAAGTCGGGGATCTGAAAGAACTTCCGGATAATTGCCAATAACTAGAGATTTATTTTTTGTAATTAGAATCAAAATTATTTTTATGCGTATACTACATATTTTGAATCACGTCCGTGAAATAGGTAATGGTATCGTTAACGTCGCTGTAGATTTAGCTTGTCTGCAAGCCAAAAATAATCATGATGTAGCTGTAGCATCTGCTGGCGGAGAATATGAAACATTACTGGCTGAATATGGTGTTAAACACTTTGAGTTAAACCAAAGCCGCACACCCCTAAATTTAATTCATGCGGCTAGGAATTATCGAGCAATTATCCGAGACTTCCAACCGGATATTGTCCATGCTCATATGATGACGGGAGTGGTGCTAGGAAGATGTCTCAAAGCTGATTCTGAGTATGCTTTGGTGGCGACAGTACACAATGAATTTCAACGCAGTGCAGTACTCATGGGATTAGCAGATCGGGTAATTGCGGTGAGTCATGCTGTCGCTAAATCAATGGCTAGACGTGGCATTCCTGAGCATAAATTGCGGGTAATATCCAATGGCACATTAGGCAGCGTCCGTACTCGTAATATTCAAGATTACTCACCAGTAGAATTACAACGACCAGCGATCGCCACTGTAGCAGGAATGTATCAACGTAAAGGCATTGGTGAGTTAATCGCGGCTTTTGCACAAATTGCCCAAGATTTCCCCCAAGCTCATCTTTATCTCGTTGGAGAAGGCCCTGAAAGGCAGATTTTTGAGGAAAAAGCCCAAGCTACAGGTTTGAGTGATACACGCATTCATTTTGTCGGTTTTCAACCAGAACCGCAACGCTACTTATTAGCCGCAGATATATTTGTACTTGCTTCTCACCGTGATCCTTCTCCCCTAGTAATTCCAGAAGCCCGTGAAGCCGGCTGTGCTATTGTCGCTACCAATGTAGATGGCATTCCAGAAGCATTAGATAATGGCAAGGCTGGTGTTTTGGTTCCCCCAAAAGATAGCTCTGCTTTGGCAGATGCCCTAGCAAAATTACTTAGCCAACCTCATCTGCTCAAGCATTGGCAAGACCAAGCACAACAAAATTTAGAATTGCTGACAGTTGGGCGTGTGAATCAACAAACTTTAGCAGTTTATGCCGAGGTTAAAATAGGATTTAGAAACGTAATTTGCCATACCCTAAAAAAAAGCTAGTATGTTTTGCGGGGTTGTCAGATACTCCCAGTGGGTAGCTGATTTATGTTGCTCTGTAACAGTCTCAGCACCCATAACCTCTAATCTTTTTCTCTCTCAATTTTCAATGCACCAAAGTAGAAAACTGTGTATATACTTTGATGAATCTTTTTAGCATGATTATTAAATTTAATCTTTGCTATTAGTAGGAATTGACTGAAAATATAAACTTTTATAGACAATAATCAATTAAATTTTACCTGGCTGTAGGTGTCATTTATCAGCTGATAGTTTTTCTTGATTGGGTCTGATGCTTTCCTTGTAGGAAGCTGCACAACATCTTTGCTCCCAAGGAAAACGCTACATGAATGCCGCTAACTGCTAAAGGTATCTCTATTCCTTAGAGAGTGAAGATTTTTAACGTTTATTATTTAGTAAATTTAATTACTAAAATGTAATCTAATAGATACATATATTCACGTAAAACCCTGAATTCTACAGTTAAATAACCTTAAGGCTAATTAGATTCACTTAGAAATTCAGTAATTACAGTGAGTAGAACTATGGTTTTTGACAGCTGTATTTCCGAGCAACATACTTATCAAGTTACACAGCAGCTAGAAAAAGAGTTGCGCCTTACTAATTTGCTGATGGATTGTGTCACAGATGCGGTGTTCTGGGTAAAACCAAACGCCAGGATTTTATATGTTAATGATGCTGCGTGTAGTTTAGTAGGCTACTCCCGTGAAGAATTGCTTTGTATGAGTATTCAATACCTAAACTTAGAATTTCTGATGGAAGTTTGGTTACAGCACTGGGAAACTATTAAACAAAAAGGGTCTTTATATTTTGAATCTCTGTATAAGACTCAAGCAGGTTTAAATTTACCTGTCCAAACTACTGTTACCTATATGGAAGAAGATGGTAGGGAATACGGTTGCATCTCCATCCGTGAGATTAAAAAACGTCAACCAGAGTCATTTCAGTTCCAACAAAATCCCACATTAGATATTGTTGAAACTAGAAAATCATCAGAACCTTGTAAATCAATATTTCCCCCTGGCTCTCAGCTAAATCAGGTCTTTAAATTTATTGAGTCTAACTACAACCAATCCATTGGCTTACGTGATGTAGCCCAAGCAGTTGGTTACTCACCAGCTTATTTAACTGATCTAGTGCGGCGGCATACAGGAGAAACGGTAAATCATTGGATTATTAAGCGACGGATGGTAGCCGCACGAACATTACTTCTAGAAACTGACCAATGTGTGAATCAAATTGCTGAAGCTGTGGGCTATCAACACGAAGGTCATTTCTTTCGTCAGTTTCGCCAGTACCATGACACTACGCCCCATGCTTGGCGGAAAATGCAGCGTCAGGTGGCAACATCATAATAGAGACGAAAAAATTGCGAGTCCGACAAAAAGATTGTGCATTGTTTTCAAATCTCGTTTCTTCTAACCTGCTAAATATCTATAGGACTTACGCATGAAAACGAAAGATCAAGGGTTTGGACAAGGGTGTAGGGGTATAGGGGTACAGGGGTATAAATGTTTGAAACCCTTACACCCTTACACCCTTACACCCGGTCTCAACAGACAAACTGGATGCGTAAGTCCTAATCTATTAGTCTCCCTTTTTATCAGACTGTTTTAGAGGTGATGATGATCAACGAAAAAGCTTTTTCTCGTTGATCATCATCAAACTTGTCCGCATTGTAAAAATGAAGAATTTCCGGCGGTTATTTTATCCACCTGCCTGGCCAATCGCTGCCAAAATTTCGGTGGCCTTGGTCTGTGCTGTGCTAGTACCGATGATTTTTACAGCTTACTACAACCTACAACAAAGTTTAAACAGTGTAGAAGCTGGTGAATATCACAAACTAGAACTGCTAGCTAGTAGCAGCGCCAGTCGTCTTGACCAATTAATTATTGATTATCATCGGGTAGTTGCTCAAATTAGTAGCGATCGCCATGTAGTAGATTTTCTCTCAGCTACCACACCAGAAAACAGCAAAGCCCAAGGATCTAACCTGCAACAGACCATCCAAAACGTCCTCCGTTCCCATCCCAACTTGGATGTTGTGTTACTGATGGATAAAAATGGTCGATGTCTGGCTGCAACAGACTCTCAATTTATTGGTGAAAACTATTCCCACATCCAAGGTAACTTTTATGGGTCTAGTACTTTACTTGGTGAAGCCAGTCAAAATCCGGGTATGTTCTTTTCCCAGCCTGTGCGATCGCCTCATGGGGAAATTATCGGACTGACCGTCATCAAGATTCGCCAAGCAGATATCTGGGTAATTATCAATGCTTTGCAACTATTAGGCTCCCAGAATTACGTCTTTGTGATTGATCAACAAGGAACTATTATCAGTCATCCTGATCCGTCTGTGGTTAACCATAGCCCAAATATTCCTGAGTTAGGGGTGATGGTAAAAGCTAAACAACCAGGTCACGCCACCTATCACCTACCACAATCCCACATCTCCCAAATAGTCGGCTTTGCACCCTTGGCTACCCAACCTTGGGTATTGGGAGTTAGCCAACCCAAAGCAGAGTTTACCGCGCCCTTGCATCGTCTGATTTGGCTCAATAGCAGTAGCGTGGTGATTGTCGGCGGAATTACCGCTATTATTGCTTTGCTGTCAGGGTTGAGTATTTCCCGCCCGATTCACGCCCTCACCGCCGCCGCCCAAGCATTGGAAAACGATAATTTTGATGCTGACGTAGTTGAGTTACACCAGAGTTTGGCGGAATTAGGTCATAGAGAAGATGATATCGGGCAATTAGTGCGAGTTTTTTCAGAAATGGCCGAAGAAGTCAGGTTACGCGATCAACGGCTGAAAATGCAGGTTCAGGAACTACGGATTGAGATTGATCAAACCAAAAGAGCCAACCATGTAGCCGAAATCACCGAAAACGAACACTTTCGACATCTACAACAAACAATTCAAAAACTCAAACAACAGGAAATAACCACTCATGAAACTGAAAAAGAGTACTACCAGCGATTGCAAACTCAAGTGCAATCTTTAAAAGAGCGATCGCTTAACAGTAAAAATCAACCCTTAACAGAGCCAACAGAACATACATAACCACTATATTAATTTTCCAATTACCAATCACCAATTACCAAATATAATTTATGTCCCAAATCATCGCTATTCACTCATTCCGTGGCGGAACCGGTAAATCCAATATCATTGCCAATATAGGAGCTACTATGGCACTAAAAGGGCAACGTGTAGGCATAATCGACACTGATATCCAATCACCAGGGATTCATATTATTTTCGGTCTCAAAGAAGAAAAAATTCGACTAACCCTCAATGACTATCTATGGAAACGCTGTGATATTCAAGATACCGCCTACGATGTTACCGATACATTAATTGCCGAGTCAGGAAATACAGATAAAATTAGGGGTAGCCTTTATCTAATTCCCTCCAGTATTAAAGCTGCGGAAATCGCTAGAATTTTGCGTGAAGGATATGATGTAGTCCGACTGCATGATGGCTTTCAAGAAATTATTAGTAGTTTAAAATTAGATTATCTTTTAATTGATACTCATCCTGGTTTAAATGAAGAAACTTTGATTTCCATTGGTATTGCTAATACTTTACTAATTATCCTCCGTCCAGATAATCAAGATTTCCAAGGAACAGCAGTAACAGTAGACGTAGCGCGGAAATTGAAAGCAGCAAGAATTCTTTTAGTCCTCAATAAAGCTTTAGCATCCTTTAATTTTACTGATTTGCAACAACAGCTAGAGCAAATCTATGATGTCCCAGTAGTAGGAATTTTGCCCTTGGCAGAAGATATGGTACAACTGGCGAGTAAAGGTCTTTTTTGTCTACGTTATCCTCAACATCCCATCACTCAAACAATACAAGAGATTACTGATCAGCTTGCTGGTTTAGTGGTAAGTCATTAGTAGCAATATGAACCTTAAACAATCATTGCGTACTCAAGTTTTGACTGACTTTGGAGCAACATCTTCTGAGATTGAAGAACTATTGATATACAACCAAAATGTTTTTACTCATAATACATTAACCTCCCCAATTGAGTTTCCCTTACCTCCAGAACCACACATAAAAGCTTGGGAAGAATACGCATCTGGAGCCAAAATATTAGGCGTGTTTGCAGTACTTAAACAAAAACTTGTACAGTTACAATTTCCCATCCAAAAAGGTATCTCTCAAACACAAGCATATCAAAATGCCACTCGTAAAGGTGCGTCAACAAATGGAATGGTAGAAGCAAGTGGTTTAGTCTTGCAGCAACCACAAAAACTACAATTAATTCTCCATCAAAGTTTGGCTGGAACTATTCCAGTATTACTAACTGAGAGCCGAGAAGATTTTATATCTTTAGTACAAGCATTAACAATGCGAAATGAACCCCAAACAGTTCCTATATCAATGGGAGCTTGTATTGTTCGCGGGTTCAACAATTGGGATAGAATTCGTCAGTATCGCCAAAAATGGGAAGCAGCAAATTTTGGTAATTGTGGTGAAAATAACTGGAAAATAGAGTTTCAAAAAATCATTCCCCAGAAAACACTTTATCAAGATAAATTTATTATTTTAAGTAATAGTCTCTATAGTAATATTCCTGCTAAAGATATAGGCATTTCTGAATCTGAATGGCAGCAATTATCTATCAAAATTCGCCTGGAACATGAATGTACTCACTACTTGACACATCGCTTATTTAATTCCATGCGAAACAATATATTCGATGAGCTAATTGCTGACTATAGAGGCATTGTAGCTGCTAGTGGCAATTATTATTCTAATTGGTTTTTGCAGTTTTTAGGATTAGAGTCATTTCCCAACTATCGAGAAGGAGGTAGACTACAAAACTATCGTGGTCAGCCACCACTTTCTGATAGAGCCTTTGCAATTTTACAAGGATTAGTTAAAGCAGCCGCCGAAAATTTGCAGCAATTTCATATTAAATATGTAGAAAATAACACAAGCCTTAATAATCAACCATTAATCTTAATTGCATTGTGTTATTTAACTTTAGAGGAATTAGCTACTCCAGAGGCTTCCTCTCGTATCCATAACATCTTACATAAACTACCAATCTAGATATATTTCCGCGCCTCTGTGGTTTTCATCTCCTTCTAACAATTTACCAAACACAGGGTAATTAACCTATGACTGAAATTCTACTGAAAGAGTTAACTAAAAGTGATATTGATTGGATGATTACTACAGGTCATCAAAAAGAATTAGCATCTGGTACTATTCTTATTCAAGAAAGAAGAAGTACTGAGTTTTTTCATATTTTATTAGATGGTACATTTAGCGTCGCTCTCTCCCAACCAGAAAATAATCCTCTAACTCGTGCATTCGCAGCTATTGAAGGTGAAGAAATTTCAGGTAGAGAGATTGGGAGATTATTTAGAGGTGAGATAGTCGGAGAAAGTTTTTTGATTGGGACACGTCCACCAGCCACTACCATTACATCTGTAGAAAAGTCCCTGGTGATATCAATCCCAATCAGAGAATTAGCGGCGAAATTACAGCAAGATGTGGGTTTTGCGGCGCGTTTTTATCGAGCGATCGCCATCATTATTTCCGATAGAATACAAGATACCATCCGTCAACTTGGTCGTCGTAACCTAGCACAAAGTCAACATTTACGAGATGTGCTGTTTATCCTGGGAGAATTGCACGATAGTGACATAGATTGGATGATGGCTTCTGGTACTCCCCAAAAAATCCCAGCTAATACCATACTCATTCACGAACAAGGAACTGTAGACGCACTGTATATTCTCCTCGATGGAAAAATGTCCTTGTCTATTTCCCCAGATGAACAGAATCCTTTAGCGCGTGCTTTTGCAGCTATTGAGGGTCATGAAATTCCTGGTAGAGAGATAGCCAAATTATCCAAAGGTGAAATCATCGGAGAAACACCCTTTATTGATGGTAGTTTACCCCCTACAACTGTTAAAGCAATTGAAGATTCTGTAGTTTTAGCGATTCCCCGTCAGCAACTAGCCGCAAAATTGCAGCAAGATGTGGGATTTGCATCCCGATTTTATCGGGTAATTGCTAGTTTGCTTGATCAAAGATTACAACCAATGGTGAGTCAGCTTGGCTATGGTAGGCGAGTTTATAGCCGGGGTGAATCTTTACATGAAGGGCTAGAGTATGACGATGAATTAGATATTAACACTTTAGATAGAATGGCGATCGCTGGTAAAAGATTTGATTGGATGTTGGAAAAATTAAAAGTAAGTTAGGTAATTTTTCCATTGCTCCTATGTTTAACCGTAAAATTAAGAATACCAGCGATCGCCACTAAAAATAACTTAGTGAATCGCTGGGTAAAAAATTAAATTATGGATTGGAAAATTACATCCAAAGGGTAGCCCACGCAGGACGAGGAGATTCTAATTTTTTTGTATTATTCCGAATAAAACCAATGATGTCTACATATCCTGAGGGAGATTCGATATCCTTATATTGCCTGGGGTACGGGGTAGAAGCTGTCACGGCTAGACTCAACATCTTACCGTTTATTTGCAGCAAAATCTTGTATGATTGCAGCTCATTTACCACTGGTTGAATTTCGTTCCAAGAAACATCAAGTTTGTAACTTGTATGCAGAGTCTCCAACAGTTCTGTCTCTGTTACGGCACGATCACAGGCAGTATAGACTTGATATGCTAGTCCTTGCAGATTTATCTCATTATTCATGGCACATGGTCTAGTATCAATTATTCTGATCTGCTCACCATTATCTTCCGCGATTTTTAAACTCGGAGGATTTGGAGAATTAAACATTTCTGTCCACTGATTGACCCATTCTGCTAGTGCTTGATGCTCTGGAAGTACTTTTTTGCCAGCCTGATGACTATGATCCTCAAAATAGTATGCCAAATCAGCCATCGCTTCTGGCGAAATTGGGTAAATATATGAATAAGCTTTATGAGGTAAAAGTTCTAACCCATAATTGGTTGGTTGATTATGATAGAGGCTAAAGCGATCGTATCGGATCGATGCTACACCGGACGGTGGTTGCAAATGCACAATCCAAGGAAGCCATTGAAGTAGCTCAGAGTACCATTCCGCAGACTCTCCAGGAGCGCCAACAAGGAAATTCCACAACACAATCAGACCAAATTCATAAGCCCACTTGAGTAGTTGAATATTAATTACAGTTGAATTGCCTTTATTCAGTAACTTCAAGGCCAGGTCGTGCATACTTTCTATTCCTGGCTGAATTAGCCTCACACCAGCATCCCTCAGCTGTTGTAGTTGTTGGCGCTTCAAGTTAGCCTTCGTTTCATAAAAAATCGTATACGGTTCTTTTAATTGCGCAAATATGGGAAGAACTGTATTAATGTGATTCATACTCAAAATATTATCGACGACTTGGAACTTTCTCAAGTCATATCGCTGTGACAATTGCAGAAATTCTTCCACCACCCGATTTGAGGATTTTGACCGATAGGTGAGTCCCGCACCATTTAGTCCACAGAATGTGCAATGGTTTTTTTGTCCCCACCAACAACCTCGTGAGGTTTCAATAGGTAAACCAGGAGTTATATATGGAGAAAGCTTGGAGATATTGAGAGTTTGAAAGTAATCGTCGTAATCAGGAGTTGGTACTTGATCTAAATCATGTATGGACGCTCTAGGCGCTTCTTGTGCAAGTATATTCATGCTCCGATGAGCTGGGCCAATAACACCGTAAGGAAGTTCTGCTACATCAACCTCACGACCTTTGTCTAGTAGCTTACGACACAGCTTGGAAAACAGATCATCCCCTTCTCCTGAAGCTACAAAATCCACCCAAGGAAATTCCCTATGAGTGGTAACTCCCATTGATCCCTCACAGTTAGCACCACCTATGAGCGTGATAACATCTTGGTTGAGTTCTTTAATTCTGCGGAGTAGAGCCAGTGATGCACTGTGCTGTTGGAACATAGAACTACAGCTAACAATCCGAGGCTGTAAATCTAAAATAGACTGTGCTACACGCTCAATAAAAGCCTTAGCTTGATTACGAACTAACCAAAGCGCCTGAGTTTTGGTAGGGTTTCTTTGGGCAGTGAGTATACTGAGATATTCCGAGTGGTCAGGCTGAAAATCGGGAAATGCTACCCCTGAGAATGTCCATTCCCCCATTAATAGGTGAGGAGAACTTTCACTAATTTCTGCATACTTGTAGAGACCGATTTCCTCAGCAAAAGAAATATTAGGATAGAGAGCGATCGCTTGAATACCTTTTTGTGTCAAGCAAGACTTCAATATCCCTAAAGCAATAGACGGCCTTTCGATCGCAGCATAGGGCATCGATACTAGACATACATCAACCATGATACATTCCTTCAAAAACAGCCCTCGTCCGACATCTACTTTTAGTCAAAAGCAAGATATTTATGATTCATCATCTAACACGCCCTCTCTAAACATTAAATTTAAAGAATCAAAAATATGAATTGATGGAATACCATAAATATTGAAGGATGCAGCAATTTCTGCGGCGGTCTTATCTCCCTTATCAATCATTTTCCCTAACTGTTGAATAAACGGAGCATTACCAAATTTGTGCTTTTTATATTTAGTTGAGACTTGAAATCCATCTGACAAGTTTTCGTACTTCAAGTCTGGACGAAATCTGATCAGATCATTTGGTCTAATAGTTAGAGCCATATGTCGCTCAATCATTCCTGTTAATAGTATTTTTAACTCATCAATATTCTCAAAATTACCTTCTTCATAAACTCGATAACCTAAAGGCCATCGCTCATCTGCGTTCCAGGGAGTAATCAGTTTGACGTGGCGTTTTACCATATTAAAAAGAAACCCACTAACACAGGAACTAGTTCCTTGGAATGAGTCTTCAGGCTTTTCTGGATTTTTAATTTCTGGATTTTTATATATATTTTTCTGATTATATTCACGCGCTCGACCAGAGTTAGACTTGATACTTTTAGATTCTGGATTTTGCAGTACTAATTCAACAAAAGCTAACTCTTCTGGGCTGAACTCCTGATGAACGCGATCTAACATTTTTAAAGATAGAATTGAGAATCGATTAATAACAATTCCATTTTGAAGTGAGAGCTTTAATAGTGCGCGTGTACGTCTAGGATCTTTTAAGGATAGAGCTGTTGTAGTTTGAGGAAAAATTCCCAAGACATCATGAAAATCCTGGCAGAATTTTTCATAATCTGGATTATCAAGCGGATCTGTTGCCCAGTAACAAAATCCCGCTTTAGCGGCCTGTCCCTGTATACTTTTTAGTAACTCTAGCACTCCATGCCATAGTTTTGCATTTTCCTGATTGTAGGCAAAAATATCTTCGAGACGTGGCGCAGAAATAGCACAAAACCAGCACCCTACAGAGCAACCTATACTCAGTTCAAAAGCTGTAGTTACGTGCAGCAATTTGTCATGCACTAACTTAGGCATTTGACTCAAAGTTCGAGCAATTTGTCTCTCCCTCCAGGCATGAAAACGGGGTTCAAGACTAGAGGAAGCAAGTTCTAATATATTGGTACTAAAATTTAATTCTTGGTAAAAATTTTGATTAATATTTGAATTGACAGGAATGGATTTTTTATTATTATCATAATTTGTGTTTATTTGATGTAATAACGCCTGAACATCATCATGATCAATTTGTAACTTATAATCAGTTATAGTTTGATGTGGATATGTTGAAAACTGTTGCTGAAAACCTGGATCTGCATTCCATCTTTCGTAAAATCGTTTGATATTACTTACTTTAGTTAAATATCTCTCCAACTCCAAATCTAATAAACTTCCACTGACAACTAAATCTGCAATTTTTGTTTTTTTAAAAAAGTCTTTCAATTGAATAGTATCTATAATTGGATTTTCATCCTCTTTAAAGCTAGAATTATGAAGTTGTATCATTTTATAAATCTCTCATTTTAATTTAAGCAATGAAGGGCTGCGAACATAACTAATTCTCTAATGCACAAGCAAAAAAAGAATCTTAGTGAACCACAATATATTCTATTTGAAGCTCACTAAGATAGAATTTATATCTCCCAGTATTAGAGATTAAAAGTTACTGCGCTTAAGTAATCTCTTTAATTAGAAGCTGCGAGAAAGACACTGACAAAAACGCTAACGAAAACACCACCGGCGATCGCTTCCAAAGATTCTTCAGTCAATTCACCTTCAAGGGTCACAGGAGCAGGATTCTTGGGAAGAATAAGTTTAATACTACCTGGCGTTTCCTCAATGATTTCAATGTCAAAACTATCAGGAACTTCGTGTCCACTCTCACGAGCATAAACAGCCTTGGGATTAGTAAGTAACTCTTGTCTAAAAGCTTCATCTTCCCATGCTTTGATAATTAGGCCGCGCTCAAATTCTGAACGTTTAGCAAGAGCCTCAGATATTGCTTGTTTAATTTCCGGATTCATGCTTAAAACTCTCAAGTAAAGCTAACAGCACAAAGTATATTACTGTTGTTTTTTTAGCTACAATGCACTTTTTTTAGCTAACACTCACGTTTTTCAGGTTTCTATAAAACTAAAAAATTGTTAGTTTTATAGAAAAATCGTGCATTGTTAATAAATATTAGATGCTTTTAAGTTAAAAATAAAAAGTGAATCCTTGCTCAACTGACTTAACGTAACTAAAGTCATGGAATATATAAAAATTTATGAGTGCAAACAATTTTTAAGGCATTCTAAATGTTAGATCAAAAGCGCATTATATTCCGTAAAGAATCCCTAGAGCGTCTATCTTCTCCTGAAAGATTAGACCAACTGATGCAGGTAGTCAGCCCCAAAAGCTGGCTACCTCTTGTGGCGTTGGGTTCTATTGTGGGAGTTGCTTTTATTTGGGGTATTTATGGTAGGATTCCCATCACCGTTGAGGGTCGGGGTGTATTGATTTACCCTAGCAATGTTGTACCGCTACAATCCAAAAGTGCTGGGCAAATCATGGCGCTGAATGTGAAAGTGGGGGATGTGATTAAAAAAGGGCAGGTGTTGGCGACAATTGACCAAGCTGAACTGCGTAAGCGACTGCAACAACAGCGAGGGAAACTAACACAACTGGAGTCGCAAGATAAAGCTGTGGGTTCGCTGCAAGGCCGGAGGTTGGAACAAGAGGAGCGATCGCAGCAACAACAGCGTCAGTACCTCCGGCAGCGTATACTAGAATTACAAGCAATCACGCCTTTACTCAAAACTAAAGGTAACACCTCTGTTGGTCAGCAGCGTCAAGGCTTACAGCAACGTCTCCAGCAAGCTCAAGCTCTGACTTCTGTGTTTTTACGGAGGATGAAAATTCGCCAGGAATTATTTCAAAAAGAAGGGGCAATTTCCGGTGATGAAGCCCTCAAAGCAGAGCAGGAATATCTGCAAAACTTAGAAAAAATCGCTGATATTCAAGCGCAATTAAAAGAACTGGATGTCAAAGAAACTCAACAAGAAAAAGATTATCGGGAAAATCTGACCCTTGTGGCTGACTTGCAATCACAGTTGAAACAATTAGATACTCAACAAGCTTCCGTGGCTCAACAAGATTTAGAAAATGTCACGGCGAGAAATAAAGAAATTCAAGAAGTCAAGCGAGAAATTGGCTCTCTGGAACTACAACTGAGTGATAATAGCCAGATTATCAGTCAACATAGCGGACGCATTCTAGAAATTACCTTGACACCAGGGCAATTTGTTAACGCAGGTACACGGTTAGCCACCATAGAGGCGGAAAATCCCCAGAGTAAGTTGGTTGGTGTCACCTATTTTCCTGTGGCGGAGGGTAAGAAAATTCAGCCAGGGATGTCTATCCAAATTACGCCTCAAACGGTGAAGCGGGAACGCTTTGGGGGGATTGTGGGTAATGTCACCAGTATTTCTCGCTTCCCGATTACCAAAGAAGCTGCTGCTAATGAAGTAGGTAATTCTGAGGTGCTGGAAGGTTTAGTATCTCAACAGCAAGGATTAATACAAGTATTCTCTCACTTAGAACTAGATGCCAATACACCAAGCGGCTATAAGTGGTCTTCTTCCACAGGGCCGCACCTAAATATTTCTTCTGGAACTACTACCGTCGTGCGTGTCAAGGTAGAAGAACGCGCTCCCATCACCTTTGTTTTACCAATCTTGAGGTCTACCAGTGGTATCTACTAAATCTACCGTAGTAACACTGTTTAATCCTTGGCAGTATGTCAAAAAAATACTACTATCTAGAAGGCTGCGAGTAAAAACGCCTACGCTTCTACAAATGGAAGCGGTAGAATGTGGTGCGGCTGCCTTGGGAATTATTCTTGGTTACTACGGTCGAATTGTACCATTGCCACAACTGCGGCGAGACTGCGGAGTTTCCCGTGATGGTAGCAAGGCATCTAATATGGTGAAAGCTGCCAGAACTTATGGTCTAGAGGCTAAAGGTTTTAAAAAAGAACTGAAGCAAGTAGAACAATTGCGCCCTCCTTATATTGTCTTTTGGAACTTTAACCATTTTGTTGTAGTAGAGGGATTTGGTAAACATCAGGTTTATCTCAATGACCCCGCTACGGGGCCGCGTCATGTATCGTTACAGGAATTTGACGAGGGGTATACCGGAATAGTACTGGTGATGGAACCAGGCGCAGAGTTCCAAAAAGGTGGTCGCAAACCCAGCATGATTGCATCTTTGTGGTCACGGCTACAGGGGGCTGAGGGTGCTTTAGTTTACTGCATCGTAGCGGGATTTTTCTTAACAATTATTGGGTTGGTAATCCCCGTATTTAGTCAAATATTTGTCGATGATATTTTGGTGCAGGGGCGGCAGTTATGGCTACGTCCTCTGCTTGTGGCGATGGCGATCGCTGCTATACTGCAAGGATCACTCACATTACTACGACTACACTACCTACGCCGACTCAAAATTAGATTGGCTGTGGGTATGTCCAGCCGTTTCCTCTGGCATATTCTCCGCTTACCTGTGAGCTTTTATGCCCAAAGATTCGCTGGGGAAATCAGTAACCGCACTAACCTAAATGACCAAGTAGCCGATGTTCTGGCGGGACAATTAGCAACAACCATCATTGATACATTGATGGTGCTTTTTTATGCCTTGGTAATGGTGCAGTATGACTGGGTACTGACCTTACTGGTAGTTAGCTTTGCCGCCATAAATGTCTTAACCTTACGATGGATTTCTCGGCAACGGGTAGACGCTAATCAACGATTAATCCAAGAGTATGGGAAGGCGGCGGGAGTTTCGATTGCTGCGTTGCAAAGTATAGAAACACTGAAAGCCTCAGGGTTAGAGTCTGATTTCTTTTCTCGATGGTCTGGCTACTACACCAAAGCCCTCAATTCCCAACAGGAACTAGGAATTACTAACCAGACATTCTCTGTCTTACCCACAGTTCTCTCGGCTCTCTCTGCTATGTTGCTCTTGGTAGTCGGCGGTTTCCGAGTGATGGATGGACATCTGAGTATCGGTATGCTCATCGCCTTTCAAGGTTTAATGTCTGGTTTTCAGCAACCCGTCAACAATCTTGTCAACTTTGGTACGACTCTCCAGGAATTAGAGGGGAATTTGATTCGTCTTGATGATGTGTTAGATAACTCGGTGGGGGAGGAGGGTATAGGGGTGCAGGGGTGTGTAGGGGGGGAAATATCATCTCCATTAATATATGCGCTTCCTAAGTTACAGGGGTACGTGGAGTTAAAAAATATCAGTTTTGGCTATAGCCGCTTGGAAGCACCTTTAATAGAAAACTTTAATCTGTCAATTAAGCCAGGACAGCGTGTGGCGTTGGTGGGGGGTAGTGGTTCTGGTAAGTCTACCATTGCCAAACTGGTAAGTGGTCTGTATCAACCTTGGACTGGGGAAATCTGCTTTGATAGTCAACCGAGAGAGGAAATTTCTTCACAACTGCTGACTAACTCTGTGGCGATGGTGGAGCAGGAAATTTTACTGTTTGGTGGAACGGTGAGAGACAATTTAACCCTGTGGGATACTACTGTACCAGATAAAAACCTGATGCGGGCTTGCCAAGATGCAGCGATCGCTGATGTAATTTTCTCAATGTCTGGAGGTTATGATGCCGAACTCATCGAAGGTGCTGCTAATCTCAGTGGTGGTCAACGACAACGCCTAGAAATTGCCCGTGCTTTGGTAAATAACCCGTCTATTCTGGTCATGGATGAAGCCACCAGCGCCTTAGATGCAGAAACAGAAAAAATCATTGACCAAAATCTCCGCCGTCGGGGATGTACCTGTATTATCGTGGCGCATCGATTAAGCACTATCCGCGACTGCGACCAAATCATTGTTCTGGAACGGGGGAAAGTTGTACAGCAAGGTACACACCAAGAACTTTGGCAAGTTGAGGGTGCATATTCGCGTTTGATTCGGACGGAGGGATAAGAGGCAGGGGGCAGGGAGCAGGGGGAGCAGGGGGAGGAGAAAACTAATGACTATTGACTATTAACGAAAATGGAACTACAGGGGCAAATTTACATAATTAATGGCAATGAACCAATTGTACTCAATGACTCATCGCGGGTTTGGGTGGTTCAGTCTGGTTCTGTGGCGTTATTTGCAGTCACAGTGAAAGATGGTGTGATTGATGGAACTCGTCGTTATTTATGTAGTATTAGCCAAGGGGAGGCACTTTTTGGCACGGTTCATCAGCAACACCAAATTCTCGCGGTTCCTATTGGAGAAGTTGAGTTACTGCTGTTACATCCAGAATGTTTTCGGGAGTTAGGCGCGACAGCTAACGCTTGGATAGAAAATTGGTTACTGCAACTTGGTGGTGTCTTATCTCAGATTCCCACTCCCAAAATTCAGGTAAAAGCTGCGGGACAAGGGCGATTTTCCCTAAATAATGGTCAGACTTTCCAACCAGCAACAGGTGTCAGCTGTTGGGTGGAACTTCAGGAAGGGAATGTGTGTTTTCTGGGGTGTGAGGAATTGAGGTTAACTACGGCTACAACCTTCCCCCTGAATGACAAAATTTGGTTAACAGCAGTCGGGGGAGTGCAACTGACAACTCATAGCTCTAGCGAATACGAAAATCCCGATACGCTGCTGGCTGGTTTATCACAATTACATACTCAAATTTTGTCTTGTGTCGCTTTATTGGATGAGCAAGAAGCACAAGCAGAACTGACAAGGTTACAAGAACGCCAACGCCTGAATCGTCGAGTCACAGCAGAGGCTTTAGGGGAACTATCATCAACTCTCAATTCTCAAGACGGGAACTTTTTCCTAGAAGGTACTCCTTTATTGATGGCTGCTGGTGCAGTCGGTAGGGCTATGGGTATCAAGATTAGCCCCCCATTGCGTTCGGAAAATCTCCAGCGAGTGAAGGAGCCGTTGGAAGCCATAGTTCGGGCTTCACGTATCCGTATGCGGCGGGTGTTGTTGCGGGATAATTGGTGGCTTCAAGATGCTGGTGCTTTAGTAGCCTACACCAAAGAAAACCAACCAGTGGCGCTATTACCTGTTGCTGGAAATCGTTATGAAATTTTCGACCCAGTTAACTATAGCCGTGTGGTAGTAAACGAGGGTGTAGCTGCAACATTAGCTCCTATGGCTTATATGCTTTATCGCTCTTTACCGGATAAAGCACTCAGGGCTATTGATATAGTCAAGTTTACACTCCGGGGACACGGGTGGGATTTACTACAAATTTTATTTACTGGTATTTTCATTACCCTTTTGGGGATGATTACACCCTATGCCACTTCAATAATTATAGATAATGCCATCCCTGATAGCGATCGCTCTTTATTATTACAAATTGGTTTAGGTTTACTAGTTGCAGCTTTAGGTACGGGTATATTTCAACTGGCTCAAGGTTTTGCCTTGCTGCGAATGGAAACCTCTGGCGATGCTTCTACTCAGGCTGGTGTCTGGGACAGGTTACTAAATTTACCAGTTTCTTTCTTTCGCCAATACACCACAGGGGACTTACTCTCACGCATTTCCTCAGTCAGTGCTATCCGTCGTCAACTTAGTGGTAAAACTTTAGTTGATTTTATTACCAGTATATTTGCGTTATTTTACTTAGGACAATTATTTTATTACAACTATAGATTAGCCCTGATTGCCGTTGCTAGTGCCGTAGTAGCGATCGCCTTCACAACCATTTCTGGTATGCTCCTATTATCAAAAGTGCGCCCCTTGTTGGAAGTGCGGGGCAGTATTTTCGGGCAAACAGTACAGCTAATCAACGGTATTTCTAAACTGCGTATTGCTGGGGCTGAAGAACGCGCTTTTGCCGCTTGGAGTAAAAACTACGCTCGGCAGATTAAGCTGGAATTAAGCACCCAACTAGTAGAAGATTTTGTTGTGCTTTTCAATACAGTCATCCCCATAATTACCTCTGGAGTCCTCTTCTGGTTCACCATCCAGCTATTAGAAGAAGATCAGACTTCCGGTGGTGTCGTTTTTTCTCTGGGGACTTTTCTCGCTTTCAACACAGCCTTTAGCAACTTTACCAGAGGAACCACAAACCTCAGCAATACTGTTACACAAATTTTACAGATTATTCCCCAGTGGCAACGCACACAGCCAATTTTGGCAACCGTACCAGAAGTGAACATCACTAAAGCCGACCCAGGTAAATTGACTGGTAAAATTACTGTAGACCATATGACATTTCGGTATCGTCATGATGGACTGCTCACCCTAGATGATATATCTATCTCTGCGGAACCGGGAGAATATATTGCTTTAGTAGGCAGTTCTGGAAGCGGTAAGTCAACCATATTGCGATTACTGCTGGGGTTTGAAACGCCCCAAGCCGGCAGTATCTACTACGATGGTCAAGACCTCTCTGGCTTAGATGTGGATGCAGTCAGACGGCAATTAGGTGTTGTATTACAAAATGGTCAACTAAGTTCAGCCTCTATTTTCGAGAATATCGCTGGTGGCGCTCAAATTACCCTAGATGAAGCTTGGGAAGCAGCGCGGATGTCTGGTTTTGCTGATGATATTAAAGCCATGCCTATGCAAATGCACACCGTAGTCAGCGAAGGTGGTGGTAATATTTCTGGAGGACAAAGACAGCGATTACTAATTGCTCGCGCCTTAGCATTAAAACCCCGGATTTTGTTATTTGATGAAGCTACCAGCGCCCTCGACAACAAAACCCAAGCAATAGTTAGCGAAAGTCTAGATAAATTACAAGTTACCAGAATTGCGATCGCTCACCGACTAAGTACAATTCGCAATGCTCACCGCATCTATGTATTACAAGCAGGTCGGGTGGTACAACACGGCACTTTTTCAGAGTTAGCAAACGCTGAGGGAATTTTTGCTCAATTGATGGCTCGACAAATGGCCTAATTCTTTCCTGTGAAGCGAAGATAGGAAAACTTGAGTGTATTTGGTTACAAGAATGGGGTTTTGACTATGACAAAAATAACAACTAGTACTTTTAAAACTTAGTACACTAAGTTGCCAGTACCACGTAACTGCCGCAATGAATTAATACAAAATGGACAGTCACAGGTAAAGATCCTAATTGCAGCTTCGCTTTCTTCATCGGTAAAATCAAGTTCTGCAACTGTTTCATCAGATGGCCTTGATGAAACTACCATCGATTTAGGTGCAGGAGCAGCCTTGGGATCTCTTTCTGAATCTCGAATACACACAAAATCCTTCATACCGTGAGGATTAGTAATACAAGTGCGACCATCATCAGTGTGTATTAATTTCTGGGTCAGCGTAACACCAGCATGGGCTGGGTTGATTATCCCTAGTGTAGATACCAACGACGTAAAAATTGAGGAAGTGGCAAGCAAACCAAGTATGAGTTTTCTGTTCATAAACTCCCGAAAATAATATAACTAAACGTTTAGGTTATGCGATTCACTATCAAATATCAAGTGAACTTTTACAACCCTTAGTTTTGATAATGCCCTTTACAATGAGGTTATTCTACATTTAGATTAAATTTCCGGATAAACTTAGCTTTCTCGCCTGGGGAGTAAAATTATTCACAAGTATTTCGCCCTAAAAATAGCTTATGGCTGAATTTGATAGATATAGCCGTAGGTAGATAGACTAGGACAATTATTCATCTAAATGTTGTGATAAAGAGCAATATAAATTAACAATGTGATTGTCAGCCAAGCTGTAATAAACATTTTTGCCTTCTCGACGATAACTAACTAAACGCATGGCTTTTAATAATCGCAGTTGATGAGAAACTGCTGATTCTGTCATTTTTGTCAATGCTGCTAAATCGCAAACACACAACTCTTGAGCGAATAAGGCTGATATTAACCGCAGACGGTTGGGATCTGCCAGTACTCCAAAGACTTCTGCCATTTGTTGCGCTTTGTCTGGAGCCAAAATTTGAGCTTGAATTGACCGCACATTATCTAAATGTACTAAATGAGTTTCACACTTTGGTGGGTGAGTATTTTCTAGCAGTGCCAAATCTTTTTTATCTTGTGCCTTGTTCATAAAGTTGTTTTTAAATAATGGTTATCACTTTCAATCTTAACTAAAAATAAAGTATTGCACAATTGAATAACTATTCAGATGTTGTATTAAGATAGTAATCATCAACCATGCAAACTTTGCCTCAAACGGCTATGACTCAAACTCCTGAATTGAAAACCGAGATTCTGCAAGTGAGTGGTATGGACTGTGGTAGTTGTGCCAAAACCATTGAAGTTGGTTTACAACAATTAAGCGGTGTCACGGAAGCATCAGTGAGTTTTGCTACTGGTAAAGTCAGGGTATCTTACAACCAAGAGCATTTGAGTCAGAAGACGATTTGCGATCGCATTCAAGCTTTAGGTTATACAGTAGAACAGAGTTCTCAGGTAGAGTCAGAGCAGAAAACCCATACCTGTAACCACGACCATGATCATCACAATCATCATTCCCTAGACCATGACCATCAGCTTGTGCCGGTAGCTGAGGCTAAAATCGCTGCTATGGATTCTGGTACTAACTCCACAAACTGGAAATTCTGGCTGACTAACCGCCGGGGACAGAGTGTGATTTTGACAGGTATAGGGTTAGGGTTGGGCTTACTGGCACAATATTTAGGATTACCCATTTGGATAGCACGGGCTTTTTATAGTATTGGCATAGTCATTGCCGGTTATCCCATCGCCAAGGCTGGTTTATTTGAATTGCGCTTGCGTCGCGCCGATATGAATCTGCTGATGACGATTTCTGTCATTGGAGCAGTAATTTTGGGAGACTGGTTGGAAGCCGCCTTAGTCTTGTTTCTGTTCTCCTTTGGGACAACACTGCAAATATTTACCTTTGGTCGCACCCGCCACGCCATCAGCGCTTTGATGGATTTGACACCACCGACAGCTACCATTAGGCGGGGGAATCAGGAAGTTACCGTTCCCGTGGAAAGTGTGCAAGTCGGGGAAATTTTGACAATTCGCCCCGGAGGGCGTGTGGCGTTGGATGGCGTAGTTGTTTCTGGTGCAAGTACCATTGACCAATCAGCAATTACAGGCGAGTCAATCCCCGAATATAAACAAAAAGGTGATACCGTTTTTGCGGGAACGGTGAATCAGTCGGGCTTTTTGGAAATCAAAGTTACCCACAGGGCTAATGATACCACTGTGGCTAAAATTATCCATTTAGTAGAACAAGCCCAAGGAAGCCGCGCGCCTTCCCAGCAGTGGGTAGATCGGTTTGCAGAAAGATACACCCCCATTGTGATTTTAATAGCGATCGCCATTGCGGTAATTCCCCCCTTAGCCTTTGCTCAACCTGGGGACGTTTGGTTTTATCGAGCGCTGGTCATGTTAGTAATTGCTTGTCCCTGTGCCTTAGTGATTTCTACCCCAGTTTCCATTGTCAGCGCCATTGGTGCAGCCACTCGTCAAGGTGTTTTATTTAAAGGCGGTAATGCACTGGAGACAGCCGGACGTTTGACTACCCTGGCTTTTGATAAAACAGGTACGATTACCCAAGGGCTACCCGTTGTGCAACAGATTTATAACTTGGGGGCAGCGAATGCAGACATGGTGTTACAAATTGCCGCTTCCTTAGAACAACAATCAGAACATCCACTAGCCAAGGCAATTGTCACCAAAGCTGATGAATTGGGTATGGAATTGGCAATACCGATTAAATTCACCGCCTTACCAGGGAAAGGGATTCAAGCAAACTTAGGTAAAATATTATACTTAGTTGGTAATCGTCGGCTATTTTCCGAGCAAGATATTCCCTTATCTGGTGAAGCCGAGTCTCTGCTGACAAAAATCGAACAACAGGGGCAAATTCCCGTACTAGTAGGGACGAGACAAGAATTATTAGGAGCGATCGCCCTCTCCGATGGTATCCGCTTAGAAGCCACAGAAGCCTTGCGACAGTTGAAGCGCATGGGATTAAACAGGCTAGTAATGTTAAGTGGCGATCGTACTCCCGTTGCCCAGCAAATTGCCCAACAAGTAGGTATTACAGAATACCGAGCAGAACTACTACCACAAGATAAACTCCAAGAAATTCAACAGTTGCGTCAAACAGGGGTGGTAGGTATGGTTGGGGATGGGATTAACGACGCTCCGGCGCTGGCGGCGGCGGATATCAGTTTTGCCGTTGGGGGAATAGATATTGCCCTAGAGACAGCCGATGTAGTCATAGTAGGAAGCGACCTCAGACGACTTGCCTATGCAGTAGACTTAAGCCGTCGTACTGTATCGGTGATTCAGCAGAATGTCATATTTTCCTTAGTTACAAAAGCTTTGTTTCTACTATTAGGAACCTTTGGATTTGTGGGGTTAGCTGTAGCCGTTTTAGCAGATACAGGAACTTCCTTATTAGTGACTGCAAATGGAATGCGGTTATTCACAACGAAAACAGTGAAGGATTAGCGCTCTTCTATTACTCTCGTTAAATAAATATCGGAACTTTTTTATTTGTATAGGCTTTGAGCCTGTGTATACACAATGACAGATTGGAACTGTCATTAGTAAAGATATGTGTACAAACCATATTTCTTTGTGAATTGATGATATGTGGTTTCATCAAATTTATCATGCAGCTAATACGCATAATAACTTATAGAATCGCTGATAATATAACCGTAAAAGATAAGTATTTTCCCTGTTATCAATAATTAAGGATTAATTATGGAACCTATCTCTCTGGTTATTGCTGCTTTAAGTGCTGGTGCGATCGCTGCTGCTAAGGATACCGCAGGAGTAGCTGTTAAAGATGCCTATCAGGGGTTGAAAACCTTGATTAAGAAGAAGTTTGAAGGCGATGTTCTGGGACAAGCGATGGTAGATGCCAAACCAGAAGAAATCAAGCAAGCGGAAGGTTTGTTAAAAGATAAAATTACCAAAGCTGGTGCTGATCAAGACCAGGAAATTATTAAAGTGGCTCAGGATTTACTCGAAAAAGTGAAAGAGCAACCAGGGGGACAGGAAATAATCAATCAAACTCAAACCAACACCATGAGTGGAAATATCGTTGGTGGAAATGTGAACTTTGCTCCGACTGTGCAAAATCAAGGTTAAGGATACCAAGATCATGAGCGAGTCAGTCCCAAATCACTCATCTCAAGAACAAAAAAATCTCTTAAACGATAATAGTGTTGGGCGTGATTTGACTTTCGCTCCTGTACAGATAATCAACTACTACTATCGAGAAGAAGCAAGATTAGTCCCGTCTGATCCTACAGACGCTGCTGACGAATCTCTCCCTTGTCCCTATCGTGGGTTGTTTCATTTTGGCCCCAATGATGCGGATGTGTTCTTTGGGCGGGAAATATTTATCAAAGAACTTGAGGGGGCGACTAAAACCCGTAATTTTATCCCCGTGCTTGGTGCATCAGGAAGCGGTAAATCTTCGGTGGTGTTAGCGGGGTTAGTTCCGAAGTTGCAAACAATCGGACATTGGCAGTTTACTCACTTTCGTCCTGGTGCTGATCCTTTCCATGCGCTGGCTGTAGCTTTAGTTCCGCTTTATACGACTAATTTAGATGCAACTGACCAAATTGCCCAAGCCCGAAAGTTGGCTGGTTACTTGCAAGATGGCTCTATGCTGATATCGGACGTTTTTGCAAAAATTCGGCAGAATCACCCTAATGAACGAGTGTTATTAATTGCTGACCAATTTGAAGAAATTTATACTCTCTGTCATAATCAGGAAAATCGCCATAAATTTCTTGACTGCTTATTAGCTAGTTTAGAAACTCCCACGTCTCTATCTGCATCCGCTACGGTGTGGGTAACGACAATGCGGGCAGATTTTTTGGGAAATGCTCTCTCCTATCGCCCTTTTGCGGATGTTTTGCAAAATGCTGATGTGAAACTGGGGCCGATGAATCGGGAGGAACTAACACAAGTCATTGCCAAACCTGCCCAAAAATTAGGGGTGACATTTGCAGATGGACTGGTAGAACGCATTTTAGATGATGTAGAAAACCAACCGGGAAATTTACCTTTGCTAGAGTTTGCTTTGACACAGTTGTGGAACAAGCGCACAGGTAAAGAATTAACTCACAAAATCTATGAAGAAATTGGGCAAGTGGAAGGTGCGTTAGCTCGCCATGCAGATGAGAAATATGGCAACTTGACGGATGAGGAGAAAGAAAAAGTCCGGCGGATTTTTATTCAATTGGTGCGTCCGGGTGAGGGAGCAGAAGATACCCGACGGGTGGCGATGAAAGCGGAATTGGGTGAGCAAAGCTGGGATTTGGTTAAACAATTAGCTGATGCTCGGTTGGTGGTGACAAGTCGCAATGCTACCAGTCAAGAAACGGTGGAGGTAGTCCATGAAGCTTTGATTCGCAATTGGGGAGAACTGCGGGAATGGATGAATAAAGACCGAGTTTTTAGAGCTTGGCAAGAGCGATTGCGGTCAGCAAAGGGACAATGGGAAGCAACGCAGCGAGATTCTGGTTCATTGTTGCGGGGTGCAGCTTTGGCGGAAGCAGAGGAAAAACTCAAGGAACGCCCAGAAGACTTAATTGATGAGACAGAATTTATTAAGGATAGTATTCAAGACAGTAATCGCCTCAAACAAGTTGAAGCAGCTCGCAGGAAGAGCGAAATTAGAACCGCCTGGAGAATTGCGGCGGGTTCGTTGGTGGCGGTGGTGATTAGCAGTAGTTTGGGTTTGATAGCTTGGAGTCAAAAAAACCAATCGGAACTCAATCAAGCTGAATCTCTTGGTCGATATTCCTTGTCTCTATTCAATGAAAGTAAAGAATTGGAGGCTTTTATCCAAGCAATCAAGGCGGGAAAAATCCTGCAAAGCCAACACAAAACTAACCCAGAGGTATTGAATGCCTTACAGACAGTTCGTTTTCAAGGAAGAGGGCGCAACCGCTTGGAAGGGCATAGAGAAGGTGTCTGGAGCGTGAGTTTTAGCCCCGACGGCAAGACATTAGCTTCTGGTAGTGAAGACAACACAATCAAACTCTGGAATCTAGAGACAGGCAACCAAATCCGCACCCTCAAAGGGCATAGTAACTTTGTCTATAGTGTAAGTTTTAGCCCCGACGGCAAGACTCTGGCTTCTGGCAGTAAAGACAACACAATCAAACTCTGGCATCTAGAGACAGGCAACCAAATCCGCACCCTTAACGG